>JAIXZD010000211.1 GCA_027489895.1 Planctomycetaceae bacterium | reverse complement strand
CGGCGCACCGATCAGCGCTTGCGCCAAGGGGCCCAGCGGCGCATCGGCGAGGTAGTTCGAGGGAGCCTCGACGACGGCCTTGAACAGTGATTTCACTTCTTTGCTCGAAAACGCACCGGTGGCGATGCCGTCCTGCAGCGTCTTGATCGCCAGTGGAATCTGCTCGTCCGCGAGGCCCAGCTTGCGCAACTGTGTCGGATTCATGTTCGAGTCCCTCCGAGTCCCAGATCAGACCGCGCGGCCACGTGTCTTAGACGAAAGGCCTGTGGTATCGCGTCGGTGAACGTGGGAGTGAGTTTTTGATTGCAGCCCGACGCGTCAGCGAGGGGAAGTGCATTCCGACACGGCCAAGCGGTAGAACAGACCGAGCATTCCGCATGGATTGAACGCTGGTCCGTGAGCGCCCTCGCTGACGCGTCGGGCTACAGGTAAAGCCGCACTGTCGAAGCGGACGGACACCGGGGCGATGGAAAATGTTCGCGCAATACGGGATCGAATGGCCGTGAGGATGAGCGATCCGAATGGACATCCGGTCGTCGCATGTCGGTGAGCGCTGGTGGGCAGTGCCCACTCTACGAGTCTGTCGACGGATTAACATCAATCAAAGGAACAGGTCGGGCTTGCCCGGCACCCTCACTTTTGACTTTTTACTTTTGCCTTTTGACTTGCTCCGTGCTGACGCAACCTGACACCAATCGACGGATGGAGCACCCTACTTATTTGCCGTCGGGCGCTTTGAACAGGCGCTGCACTTCGTCGAGCGAGGTTTTGCCGTCGGCCACCAGGCGGAGCGCGTCCTGCTGCAGGGTGAGCATTTTGTCGGCCCGCATCTGGGCGCGGATCGCCATCGGGTCGCCGCCGTTCTTCAGGACCTCCCGCAGGCCATCGGTCATCTGGATGAATTCGAACATCCCCGTCCGGCCGCGGAACCCGACCCCTTCGCACTTCTCGCAGACTTCCTGCTCACCCGGGACATCCGTCACCTGCGGCTTGCGGTAGAGCATCGAGACCGTTGCCGGCAGCCCGGCCTTCTTCAGGAACTCCGGGTTGGGCTTGTAGGCCTGCTTGCAGTCCGGGCAAAGCACGCGGATCAGCTTCTGGCTGATGACCCCCTTCACGTGCTCGGCCACCGGCTCGGCACCCAGCCATTGAACGAGCTGATGCAGGCCGTGGCTGGCGTCCTTGGCCGTCAGCTCGGAGATGATCATCAGTTCTCCAATCCGCGTGGCGACCTGTTTGGCCACCTCTTCGTTCTTGAGCGGATCGACGAGAACGACATCCCCTTCCTGCCGGGCAATGCGCTGCAGCGTCGCGGCCAGATCGTCGCCTTCATTCGGTTTGAATTCGGTCACGTTGACCAGATTCTTGCCGCCCAGATCGCAGAACGAAAAGATGCCGACGGTATAGGCATCGAGCCCGCGAACGGTGGCGAACCGCGTGGTCGTGGTTCCGGAACCGGCCGGACCGCAGGCCACGAACAGCCCCGGTTTCGTCCCGGCGATCTCACGAACCTTGGCTTTCAGGTCGCCGCTCATGCCCAGGTCGGTCGGGACTTCCAGCTTGATTGCCGGATTGATCACCTTGATCGTCAGCCGTTCGCCATCCGGGACCGCCGTCGTGCTGATGAACAGCGTGTACGGCTTCTCTTCGAACTCGGCCTTGATGCCGCCTGTTTGAGCTGCCTTCCGCTCCTTGATGTCCAGCCCGGCCAGCAGTTTGAGAATCTGCGTGACGGCCGAGGCTTCGATCTTCTGGAGACGGGGGCCGGGATAGGCGACGCCATCGACGACAAAGTTGACGATCGCGGCCGGGCCTTTGGGCTCGACGCGAATCACCTCGGCCCGCCGGTCGAGACCATCGGTGACGAGGTCTTTGGCGGGGACCAGCCCCGCATCGGCCAGACGCTGGTTGGCCCCGAGGTTGGCCTCTTTGCCGTTGAGCGCCCCGAGGAAGCGCACCGGGTCGACTTCTTCCTCTTCCTTGGGCTGGTCTTTTTTCTTCCCGCCGCCGCCAAACAGTCCGAAGATCACCGGGCCACCCCTTCCCCACAGGCGCAATCAATCGGTCGGTCACCAACGGTCGACGCGAACCGGTCTGTCACGCAGCCATCCATTTCGATTGGCCCCGCGACAGAGCGGTTTTCTTCCGTTCTCCCGCCCACTGGTTACAGCAGACCATAATTCTTGAGCGATGCAATCAACTTCTGTTCGTCGGCCGCGGGAAGCGGAGTCATCGGCAGCCGGACTTCGCCCGCATCCCGCCCCAGGATGCGCATGGCCGCCTTGATCGGGATCGGGTTCGTGGCGAGGCCCAGAAGGTCCCGGCAGAGCGGGAACAGCTTGCGGTGCCACGTCCGTGCGGCCGCGAGATCGCCCGCATTGAACGCCGTGACGAGCGCTTTGACATCCTTGGGAACGATGTTCCCCACGACCGAGACGATCCCCTCGCCGCCCAGCGACATCAGGGGCAGGGTCAAGCTGTCGTCGCCAGAGAGGAGCGTGAGGTTCGACGCCTGGGCGATCTGCGAGGCCTGGTCCATCAGCCCCGTCGACTCCTTGATCGCCACGATCGTCGGCAGCTCGGCCAGACGAATAATCGTCTCCGGCTCCATGTTCTTGGCGGTCCGGCCGGGGATGTTGTACAGCATGATCGGCAGGTCGACCGCTTCGGCCACCGTCCGGAAATGCTGGTAGAAGCCTTCTTGAGTCGGCTTGTTGTAGTACGGGGCGACCATCAGCGCGCAATCGGCACCGGCCGACTTCGCGAACTTCGTCAGCCGAACCGCTTCGGCCGTGCTGTTGGAGCCGGTTCCGGCGACGACCTTCACCCGGCCAGCCGCCTGCTCGCAGACGATGGCGATGATCCGCTCGTGCTCGTCGTGGGTGACGGTCGGGCTTTCGCCGGTGGTTCCCATGGGGCTGACGCAATCGGTCCCCTGCTCGACCTGCCAGTCGACCAGTTTCCGCAGCGCGGCTTCATCGATCGCGCCATTCCGAAACGGGGTCACCAGAGCAACCGTGACGCCGGCAAACTTCACACCCTTCGTACTCATATCAGTCCCATCTCAGTAATCGTCGGTTGATTTTCAGTCACGCAAATTCAGGGAACCACCAAGGCACAAAGGCACCAAGGGTAGAAATGACCCAAGGCCTAATGATTCAATGACTAATGAGCTCTGTTGAAGAGGTTGCCCCACCACAGGTCTCGTCGCCCATGCAGAGATTTAGTCATTAGGCATTAGTCATTTGAGCATTACGCCTGCATGTCTTCCTTTGTGGCATTGTGCCTTGGTGGTTCAAAACGAAATCGTTCGGACGCTACCGCGACTTCCAGTCGATCGCGGAGAGTTTCGCGAGGGCCAGCATCAGGGCCTGGGTTCCGTCGCGGCCGTGTCCCTGGGCCTGCAGGGCAATGTAAAGCTGGTTGGCGAGGGCGAGGCCGGGCAGGCTGAGCTTCATCCGCCGCGCCTCGGCCAGGGCGATGCCCATATCCTTGATGAAGTGCTCGACGAAGAACCCCGGGTCGAAGTTGTTCGCCATGATCCGCGGGCCGAGGTTATTGAGCGACCAGCTTCCCGCTGCCCCGCTGCCGACCGATTGCAGGACGGTCGCCAGGTCCAGCCCCGATTTGTAGCCGTAGAGCAGTGCCTCGCAGACGCCCACCATGTTCGCCGCGATGAGGATCTGGTTGACCGCCTTCGTGTGCTGGCCGCTGCCCGGCCCGCCCTGATAGACGATCGTTTTGCCCATCACTTGAAGCAGTGGTGCGAGCGCGTCGCAGACCGCTTTGTCGCCCCCCAGCATGATCGACAGCCGGGCTTCCTTGGCCCCAACATCGCCGCCCGAAACCGGCGCATCGACGCTGTGGCAGCCGATCGCCTTCGCGGCCTCGGCGATTTCGACCGCGAGCGACGGTTCGCTGGTGGTCATGTCGACAAAAACCGTGCCTGCTTTCGCCCCGGCGAGTGCCCCCTGGGGCCCCAGGAAACAGTCCCGCACATCGGAGGGAAACCCGACAATCCCGAAGACCACGTCTGATGCGGCAGCGAGGGCCTGGGGTGAAGCGGCCCACTGGGCGCCACGGGCAATCAGCGCCTCGGCCTTGGACTTCGTGCGGTTGTAGACCGTCGCCTGGTAGCCAGCCGCCATGAGGTGGCCGACCATGCTGGAGCCCATCACTCCGGTGCCCATCCAGCCAATGCGCGTTTTGCCGGGAACAATTTCAATTGCGGTCATAGGACTCAAACAGTGCAACAAGACAGCGGACTGACCTGGTTTGCCCAGACCCCGCGAACTCTCTGAATTCTCGGTAGGAACTCACTCCATTAGACAGATCATCAGTATACGCCCGCATTGACGGTCCCGAAAGCGAGCCGGTGTGGGGACCCGAGCCGGAAGCGTACGCGCCCGGAGGGGTGGCGAAAACGAATCGCCCCCCGGAACCGCATTGGTTCCGGGGGGCGCGCAACGTTCGATCCGTCAGCCGGATGTCTCCGAGCCCCAGCCATCGCTGAGACTCTGTGCGGAAACCGTCCGGGCCGAGGGCGAGTTACTTCTTTTCGACTTTGAAGCCCTTTTCGAAGGCCTTGTCGCCGAACACCATTTCGAGCTGCTCGTCACCCTTGGCCTTTTCGACCTTGCCCTTGCAGTTGTTGCAGCAGAAGCAGACATCGAGACCGGCGACCTGAATCTTCGTTTCCGGGTTCAGCTTGCCGCCCGAAATGACGCAGGCGACCAGCTTGGCCTGCTTGGTTTCGTAGAGCTGGTGGTTGGCCTTGGCGGCGTACTTGGCCGTATCGGCCGCGAACGCGCCGGGGCAGCCGCCGCAGCAGAAGTAGACCTTGCCACCCTTGTAGTCGACGCTCTTGTCGGCCACGGCGGGTTTGCCCGCGACGGGACAGGTCGCCTTGAACTTGGCTTCTTCGCCCACGACGAACTGAGCCGTCAGAGCCACGACACACAGAACCGACAACAACGACAGACGACGCAACATGGTAAATTTCCTTTCAAAACCGACAACAAAAGACCGCGCTCTGTCCGATGGCCAGAGCCAGTTTCAGGGAAAAGACCGGGCAACGATTGCCTCGATCTCACATCACACTCAAATCACAACTCTTGATTCCGCCGGATCAGGAGAGCGCGACTGGCTGCCGCACGAAACCGACGGAGTTCTCTTCCTGCGGGGCGCTCTCAACCGGAGCGACCTCACGTCGGCACGATCACCGGCCTGATTGAGGCCGCGAACGACGGATCGCACTTTCGGCCGGCTCAACCTCGACAAGGGAGCAGGTCGCAGCGCGATGGGGCGATTACACCAGCCAGCAACCGGTCCGTGCGCAGCGGCGCTGCGCGGACTCGGGGGATATGGTGAATCGAGCGACGACCTCTGCGGCCGGAACCGCGAACGGAACCGCGACGACGAGGATTTCTGGAGCCGAGGCGATGGCCTTGAGCGCGTCTGTCGAGACAGTCCAGCGGACGGACAGCGTCGATTGAGCCGTCAGCCGGTCATTTGACAGGCAGGTGCAGCGGTGGGCGAGCGACTCGCCGGTTATGGCAGTGACCGCCGGTGCCTGACGCAGCCGCTTGGCACAGCAGGCCTTGAGCGGCGCGACGGTTTTCGCGACCGCGGCGATTGACCGGACCTGACCCCGGCAGCAACAGTCCCCGCGCAAACCGACCGGCCAGAGGAGGGCCGTCAGCAGGAGGACGAGCAGCAGATTGGGCCGGGAGGGCGACATCCAGAGTTAATCCTTCAAAGGAAGCTGATGCGTTCCTTAAGGATACGCGGCTCGTCCGCTCGCGGCAAGGTCAGTTGCCAGCCAGGTGACAACCGACATCGACGAGAGACGGAGCGGTCCAACCTGGGCCTGAATCGAGCCGGAGTCGGGTCGTCAGGCCGCAAGCGACTAGATCACGCCGCCGTGGGTACGGTAGGGCGTGGCGGTGTCGGGCGCGTCGAGGAACCAGATCCGTTCCCAGATTTCCGGGATGTGACGGAGGTTTTCCGACGTGAAGATCAACTGCCGGGCCCGCGTATCGGACGACGACGAGTAGATCGGGAGCGCGCAGCCGACCGACGAAAGCACCATCGGCAACAGGGCGAGAGAGAGCAGCCAGGATCGCATGGGAGGAACTCCGCTATCTGAGGGCAGACGCAAGGCAGTCCAGCGCGCAAGTCGCGACGGACAAAAGCGAACCGAGCCAGGACCGTCGCGCAGGGGCGCGGGCGGTTGGAGCTACGAATCGCGATTTTTCGGGGGGGAGGGTCTGCTGACGAACTGCCCAGAACGGGCAATCCATACGAACTGGACGCGGGAGTCCACTCGTAGAGAGAGGCAGGCGATGTATGACAAAACGCCACTCGTGGTCAAGCTGAACTGGCCAGGAGTGAAGAGGTCAAGAGTCAGTTTTTTCCGAGGGACGTTCCCAATGGGGCGTCCCCTGGCATGTTGGCAACCAGGCCGCCCTTAGGGCTGCGTGGGGACCTGTCCGTTCAGTCCATCGGCCGGAGGGCTGTCTCCACGAGCCTGGGCTTCCAGGGCAGCGCGGGCGGCAGCTTCTTCGAGCTGACGGACCTTTTCTTCCATTTCCTTACCGGGCTTGAAGGTGACCACGTACTTTTCGGGTACGAAGACCTTGTCGCCGGTGCGAGGATTCCGCGCCTTGCGGGCGGCCCTCTTTTTCACTTCGAAGACGCCGAAGTTGCGCAACTCGATCCGCCGCTCTTCGATCAGCGTTTCGACGATTGCGTCGAATGTTTTTTGAACGATCTCTTTCGTCTTGAGCTGAGTCAGCCCGATCTGATCGGAGATCGCTTTTACGATTTCTTTCTTGGTCACGTTTCGACACTCCGGGGAGAGGTCCGCAGCAGCCGGAGTTGTTCGCGACACGCTGCTTGACGTGACTCAAGTGGTAGTTGAGAGTTCTCCAACTGTCAAGAGGGTGTGGTCGGAACTGCCTGTTACGACTTACCTTCCGTAACGTTGTCAACCTTCTGAAAAGTTTTTTCTCGCTTGACTTACGGCAATTCTTCGTCACCGACATGTCGGCCGGAAGCGAATCGCTGCGTCGAAACCGACGGAGGCGAAGGTCCCAGGACGCCCGTTGCCCGGAAAACCAGGCCCCGATTGTCTTGTTTTTAAGATCGACCGTTACAACCGGCAAACTTGAACATTCGCGGCCGATTCTTTTCGATTATTCGTAACCTAATGCGTGGAAACAGGTTAGGTGGCGTTGACTACTCGTGGGTGTACTTCACGACCCAGGGATCGCCTGTGGTTCGCTGCCATTGCTCGATCCGCCCGAGCAGTTCGGCTTCGACCTCGGAGTACTCGACTTGCCCCGCGAGGTTACGGGTTTCACCTGGATCGGCTTCCAGGTCGTACAGTTCCACGGCCGGCCGGTGCAGGTAGGCGGAGACTTCTCTCTGGCCGTACTTCGTCAGCGATTTCTGCAAAGTCGTCTGCCAGGTGGGCGACTGCCAGAGATCGGAGGCGAACGGGAAACTGAGGGGGTGAGCCAGGTTGCGGAGGCACTTGTACTTCCGGGTGCGGATGCCCCGCATGGGGTAGTACATCGTTACCTCGTGGAAGCTGTGCGAGAAGAAGACGTGGTCCCAGCCCTCCACGGCTTGACCTTCGAGTAAGGGGAGAATCGACCGGCCGGAGAGCGGGTATTTCGGTGGTTTGGCGCCCGTCCAGGCCAGGACGGTCGGCGTCAGGTCGACCCAACTGACGAGACTCTGCGAGATGACGCCCCGAGTCTGTTGTTCTGGACTGCGAACAACCAGTGGCAGCCGCACGCCCGGTTCGTAGAGCGTTGTTTTCGCCCCGGGGAACGGCGGGCCATTGTCGGCGAGGCAGAGGATGAGGGTGTCCTCGTAGTGGCCGGTTGCCTTCAGGGCCTGGATCACGCGGCCCAGGCCCTGATCGGCTCGGGCGATCGCCTGGTAGAACCCGGCGAGATCGGCTCGCGTCTCGGGGAGATCGGGCAGCCAGGCGGGGACTGCGATCTGGGCGGGGTCGTATTCGACTTCGGTGACGCCCGGATAGCGTTTGTCGTTGCCGTAACCTTGCGCGGCCCGGTGGGGGTCGATCGGGCAGTAGTAGATGAAGAACGGTCGCTCGTCCGGTTCTTTCAGAAACGCCTCGACCCGTTCGGCCAGTTCCACGGTGCTGCGCAGGTTGAGTTTTGCATTGGCGTTCTTTTCGAAGGCGAACTGGGACTCGGGAATGACGTGATGTTTTCCGGCGAGCAGAGTCCGATACCCCGCAGCCTGGAGGAGGTTGGGCAGCCCGACGACAAACGGACGGGTATGGAAATTGTGGTCGGCGTGGGCGAGACCGTACTGGCCGCTGGCGTGTCCGTAGAGGCCGGAGAGAATGACGGATCGGCTCGGGCTGCAACTGGCGGAGGTGCAGAAGGCGAGGTCGAACCGCGTGCCATCGGCGGCGAGGGCGTCGAGGTGCGGCGTTTTGGCCTGTCGGTCGCCGTAACAGCCCGCCTGCTGCCCCTGATCGTCGTTGACGACGATGAGGACATTTTTGGGTGCGGCGGACAGCGGGGCGCCGTCCGACCAGAGTGTCAGCGACGTCAGCAAAAGGATAGAGACAAGCGAGCGGAGCATCTCGACCTCGACGCGGGATTGGAAACCTAGCGAGCCGACCCGGCGAGGGGGCGGTGAATCACGCCCGTAGAGTCCCAACGACAAGGCCAAAAGTCAAAACGGAGGTGCGCGGGTCGTTCGCCCCGATCCCCAACCCCAAGCTTTCCACCGACCCCTGACAGGGTCGGCTCGCCAGGTTTGGTGGGCTCGTTACGCGGGGCCTCCGGCGAGGATTTCGGCCGAGGTGCTGGCGGTGTACTGCTCGAAGTTTTTCTTGAACAGACCCGCCAGTTTGGCGGCCGTCGCGTCGTAGGCGGCGGCGTCTTTCCAGGCCTGTCGGGGCTGGAGGACGTTGCCCGGAACGCCCGGGCATTCGGAGACGATGTCGAAGCCGAAGACGGGATCGCGGACCGTGGCCGCGGTGGCGAGCTTGCCGGAGTGAATCGCATCGACGATTGCGCGGGTCAGCGCGAGCTTCATGCGACTGCCGGTGCCGAACGCTCCGCCCGACCAGCCGGTGTTGACCAGCCAGACGTTCGCTTTGTGTTCGCGCATTTTCGTCGCCAGCAGTTCCGCATACTTCGAGGGATGCCAGACGAGGAACGGCCCGCCGAAGCAGGGCGAAAAGGTCGCCTGAGGCTCGTTGATGCCCATTTCCGTTCCCGCCACCTTCGCGGTGTATCCGCTGATGAAGTGGTACATCGCCTGCGAGGGCGACAGCTTGCTGACGGGCGGCAGGACGCCAAACGCATCGCAGGTGAGGAAGATGACATCGGTGGGGTGACCGGCCACGCAGGGAATCTTCGCGTTGCGAATGAACTCGATCGGGTAGGCCCCGCGCGTGTTCTGCGTGATGCTGGTGTCCTTGAAGTTGACGTGGTGGTTTTCCCCATCGAGGACCACGTTTTCCAGCACGGCCCCGTAGTGGAGCGCCTGGAAGATGTCGGGCTCGGTCTCGGAGGTGAGGTCGATCGTTTTGGCGTAGCAGCCGCCTTCGATGTTGAACACGCCGCGATCGGTCCAGCAATGTTCGTCGTCGCCGATGAGCAGGCGTTTCGGGTCGGCCGAGAGCGTGGTTTTGCCCGTGCCCGAGAGGCCAAACAGGAGCGACGAACTGCCCGACTGGCGATCGGCGGTGGCCGAGCAGTGCATGGAGAGGACGCCCCGTTTGGGCATCAGGTAGTTCATGATCGTGAAGACGCCCTTTTTCATCTCACCGGCGTACTCGGTGCCGAGGATGATCACTTCGCCGTCTTCAAACGAGATGTCGACGCTGGTCTTCGAGTTGACGCCCGCGGTGAGGCGATTGGCGGGGAATTCGCCCGCGTTGTAGATGACGTAATCGGGCTCGCCAAAGGTTTCGAGTTCCTCGGCCGTGGGGCGGATCAGCATCGTGTGCATGAAGAGCGCGTGGTAAGGCCGCGAACAGATGACGCGGACCTTGATCCGGCAGGCGGGGTCCCACCCGGCGAAGGCGTCGATGCAGTAGAGCCAGGGGCGGGTGTTGAGGTAGTCGCGGGCGCGTTCGCGGTTGATCTCGAAGCTGCGGCGCTCGAGGGCGATGTTGACCGTCCCCCACCAGATATCGCCCTCGGATTCGGCCGCGCGAACAATCCGCTTGTCCTTGGGCGAGCGTCCCGTCTTCGAGCCGGAGTAGGCGACGAGGGCACCGGAATCGGCGATGGTCGACTTCGAGTCAAACCGGATCGCGTCTTCATAAAGCTGCGCGGGGACCGGATTGCGAAAGACCGGCTTGCCCGACAGTTCGTACTGTTCCAGCGAAATCTGTGACATGCTGCGTTCCGGTTCGATCAGAGGTGTTTTCGAAAAGATGGGCCGACCATTTGAAGCGTGCGGTGTGCAAATTGCGTTGTTCAAATCAGGTCTTCGGTTTGCCCGCGCGTGACGTGACTCGGCACTGCTGGGCGAGCCAGCCGTGGCACCCGGAGACCTGGTCTGGACAGCGCCCGCGCGGATGGCACGAACGCTGGCGAGGTCGATTGCCCACGACCTCGCTGGAGACACCGGCCACGACGATCGCTGGAGACGTCATCTGACACACGATACGTCCCCCTAGTCTTCTGTACGTGTTTTCGACTACCCGTGGGAGTGTTCGGTCCTGGGGAGCGCCCTTTTGCCGCAGTCGGTTCGGATGAGTTCGTGAAGAGGGACTGGTCTAGGGGGCAAGGAGTTTGTCGATGAGGAATTCGTTGCCGGTGGCGTACTTCTCGGACTTGGAATAGCCGGGGACGAGGAGATGGCATTCGCAACCGGCGGCGTCCGCTTTCTCTTTCAGCTTCACTCCGTACACGGGATGGTGGATCCCGTGGCCGGCGTCCTTGCTGGGGAGGGTCATGTCGGGGGTATAGGTCATGAGCAAGGCCGGGTCGCCCGTGGAAACGTGATTAATCGGCGAGAATTCGATGTAGAGGGGTTTGTGCTTCTCGTAGTTGGCGACGGCGGCTTCGATGGTCGCCTCGCCGACGGCCATGTTGATCATGCGGTGCTTGAGGACGTTGGGCCCCAGCCAGGGTTCGATGACGGTGGGGTCGATGCTGGTCTGGCCGGCGTTTCCGACGGCGGCGATGACGCGGGTCGACTGACGGGCGACGGGGTCGTCGGACTTGGGATCGGCGAGGTCGTCGTGGTAGAGCAGCCACATCGAGGTGCAGGCCCCGGCGCTACCGCCCATGAGGGCGATGCGGTCGGTGCGGATGTTCCAATCGGCGGCCTTGCTGCGCAGGAACTGGAGGCCGCGGGCCGCGTCGTGAACGGGGACGGGGAGAGGGTGGCTGCCCGTCAGACGGTAGTTGAGCGAGGCGACGGAGATGCCACGGTCGAGGAAGGTCTTGACTTGCGCGGTCGAGATTTTCTTGTCGCCGGCGACCCAGCCGCCGCCGTGAATGTTGACGAGCAACGGCCGGGGACCATCGCCCTCGGCCTTCCAGAAATCGAGCTTGGTGAGGTCGTCCGGTCCGTAGGGAACATCGGCCTGTGTGGGGGGCAGAACCGGCTCGGGCGGTTTCTCCTTTTCGGCCTGAGCCTTGGCGGCCTTCTTCCCGGCAGGTTTCTCGGCAGTTTTTTCAGCCTGCGCCTGAACGAGGCCAGACAGGGTGGCGAACAGGGCCAGGCTGCAGGCGAGAGTCAGGAGACGACGGGAACTCGAAGGCAGGTAAGGCATGCGCTGACTCCTGGAGTGGGGGCCGGTGGAATGGGTGATGGTGTGTGCGTGGCGAACGGGATCACGGGTTCGTCGAAGAGGACGGAATGGCTGTCTCCCGAGGCGAACTTTATAGTGACCGATCTGCGCGGCGGCGTCGATGTTGTGGCGGGGAGGTGTGGCGGTGTGGAGGGAGGGGAGCCGGGGTTGGCGGGCACACTGGGTGGATTGACTGGGCGGATTCAGAAACTCGGGTTCGTGGAGTGGAGGGATGACTGTGGATCGAGTCGTTCCGTCCCTTGGGGCTGGGCCGTCGAGAGGTCTTGCTCCCGCGATCTCGGGGGTGGCGATTCTGGAGCCGCGTCCTCGGCTGGAGGCGTGGTTGAAGCGGGAATTCGCGGATGAGTGCGTCGAGTTTCGGGTGCTGCGGACGCCCCGGCAGTTGAGCGAGTTGCCAGGCCGATGGTCGACAACGGTGCTCGTTCTGGATTTTGCGACCGATCCCCCGGGTGTGCTCCATGCGCTGCCGCAGTTTCGGCGGCCGGGACGCGAGGTGATGTGCGGGGTGGTGCTCTCGGACGCACTGCGCGAGTGGGAATGGCCGCTGCGGGAGTTGGGGGTCACGCAGGTGATCGCCGAACGGGAGGTGTATCAGGAGGTGGTGGCGTTCTGTCGACGGCAGCTCGGCCGCTTGCCGTCGCCGCTGGAGCAGGCTTTGGCGCGGTACGCCCCCTGACCGCCTGTTGAAGAGGACCGCCAGCCCCTCGTTCTTCGGGACGATGGTTCCAAATGCAGCGTTTTTCCTTGCGAGAACTCGCACTGGCAAAGCCAGTGGCACACGTTTTCTGATCGCACTGGCAAGGCCAGTGACACATGACGAATTCGCGTTTGAACAGGTCTTCAACGGGCTGCGGAACGGGCTGGAGTCTGGTTCGTCTCAGTAGTCCGCGGTTTCAGCCTTGTGAGGCGGGGTTCCGTCCGCCTTCTCCGCTGGGGCTGATGGCTGAGTCGCTTGGGACGCATCGGCCGGGGGTGTCTTCGCCTCGGTGGTGGGTTTCGGGAGGGCTGGATTGGCGGGAGGGGAGCTTCCGGGGATCAGCGCATTGAACAAGCGGACGGCTTCGGGGTCGTGCCGGCGGGGTCCGTCCACGTAGGTGCCGATGACGGCTCCCCCCTTGGTGTACTGCCCGATCGCGACGCCGCCCAGCGCGAGGTAACCAATCGCCACGCCCCCCAGAACTGCGCCCCCGAGCGAGACACCGCCGATCGAGATACCACCGACGGAGATTCCGCCCACGGAAATCAGACCGGTCGCGATGCCGCCGATGGCGATCACGCCGGTAGCGACATCACCGAAGGCGAAGATGCCCCGCGCATAGCCGCGAGACTCTCCTGTGGCGGCGTCTGGTCCGCAGGCGATGGAGATCAGTGGCCAGCCGAGGAGCTTGGCTGACGAGACATATCGGACGCACGTCTTATTGGGCAATCTGTGTTTAGGCATGCGGCGGACCTCTGGAAGAGTTGGAACTGGAGTCGGCGCGAATCGTGACGAGGCGACACGGATCCGCCGCTCATGCTCTTCTTCCACGAGCGAACTGATTCGTTAAGGGTACCAGAATCGCGGCGCTGGGTTCTGCGTTTAATCGCCGCACCAGGGCGTTCACGCAGTTCCCGTGGGTTTGGAGCGCGACGCGGACAGGGTGGCTTGCCACACAAATGGTCGGAGAGCGTTATGATTCAGAGAGACACTAGGTCGAGCTGTCGTTGGGGATCGGCGGGGGAAGCCTCACGGCTTCCGCTACGAGGGGGATGGAAAGGTTTCGAGGTGGGCGTGCTCCCATCGGGTTTGGGGAGAGGTGCAACATCGCGACGAATCCGAATGCGGCGAATTCGAATGCGGCGGGGCCGAACAAGAAGGTGGAGGGCTGGTTGTCTCGCTGGTGGGACCGTCGACATACGGTCGTGGCGGGGCTGACGGTGGTCGGGCTGATTGCGTGGGG
>JAIXZD010000200.1 GCA_027489895.1 Planctomycetaceae bacterium | reverse complement strand
GCCGAAACCACGCCCAAGGTCTTTGCCGGTCGGTTTCGCCAGCCCGATGTCATCCGCACCCTCAGTCGCGGCGACCCCGAGCAGCCCAAAGACCTCGTCGTCCCCGCCGTGCTCTCCTCGCTGGGTGATCTGAAACTCACCGAAACCGCTCCCGACCCCGATCGCCGCCGCGCGCTCGCCGACTGGATCGTCCAACCCGACAACCCGCTCACCGCTCGGGTGATCGTCAACCGCCTCTGGCAAGGCCACTTCGGCATGGGGCTGGTCGAAACCGCCAGCGACTTCGGCCGCTCGGGCACGCCCCCCTCACACCCTGAACTGCTCGATTGGCTCGCGCGGCGATTCCTGTCACAAGGCTGGTCGCTCAAAGCGCTCCATCGCGAGATCGTCCTCTCGGCCACCTACCGCCAATCCAGCGTCTGGAACTCGCACTCGGCAGCGCAGGATGGCGACGCCCGGCTCCTCTGGCGCTACCCGCCTCGTCGACTCGAAGCCGAAGCGATTCGCGACTCGATGCTCTTCGTCGCCGGCCGCCTCAACCCCGCCATGTACGGCCGTGGCTTCGACCTGTTCGACCGTCGCGGCGGTCTCTCCGGGTTCACCCCGATCGAATCGTTTCAGGGCGCGGGCCTCAAACGGATGATCTACGCCCACAAGGTCCGACGCGAACGCGAAGCCGTGTTCGGTGCGTTCGACTGTCCCGATGCCGGGCAGAGCACCGCCCGCCGCCGCGAATCGACCACCCCCATTCAGGCCCTCAATCTGTTCAACAGCCGCTTCACCCTCGACGCGGCCGAAGCCCTCGTCGCCCGCGCCGCCCGCGAGGCAGGGCAGGGGGGAGACTCTTCGCCCACCGCGCAGATCCACCGCATGTACGAACTCGCCCTGAACCGACCGCCCACCCCCGAAGAAGTTTTGGAGGCCGAACAGCTCCACCAGCAACATGGCCTGACACCACTCGCCCGCGCCCTCTTCAACAGCAACGAATTCCTCTTCCTCCCCTGACTAAAACACTCGACGCCGAAGAACGACAACCCAGGCGAGCCGACCCTGCTCTCCTCCCAATCATCTCACCGACACCGTTGCCAAACGGAATGCCTTTCCTGGGTGCCTTCGTGCCTTAGTGGTAAACCAACCCCCAAAAAACCCTTCCCCCGCGGAGCCGCCGTGTTCACCCGTCGTGATCTCCTCGAATCGACCGGAACCACGCTCGCCGGAGCGGCCCTCGCCAGCCTGCTCGGCACCTCCCCCCTCCGCGCCGCCGAACCGGCCTTCCTCCCCCAAATCAATCCGGCCCGCCCCTACGCCGCCCGGCCCCCACAGCAGTTCGCCGCAGCCAAAAACGTCATCGTCATCTTCTGTGCCGGGGCCGTCAGTCAGCTTGAAACCTGGGACTACAAACCCGAACTGATCGAGTGGGACGGCAAACCGCTCCCCGGCGGACCAGCCGTCACCTTCCAAGGCCCCGCCGGGAATCTCGCCCGCCCCCAATACGCCTTTCGCCAGCACGGCCAGACCGGCAAATGGGTCAGCGACCTCATCCCGCATCTCGCCGAACTGACCGACGACTTCGCCTTCGTCCATTCCCTCACCAGCAAATCCAACACCCACGGCCCTGCCGAGAACTTCCTCTCCACAGGCTCGGTGCTCGACGGGTTCCCCTCCCTTGGGGCCTGGGTCACCTACGCCCTCGGCAGCGAAAGCGAAAACCTCCCCGCATACGTCGCCATCCCCGATCCTCGCGGCGTCCCCCAGAACGGGTCCAACAACTGGGGTCCCGGCTTCCTCCCCGCCGCGTTCCAGGGAACCACCCTCAGCTCGAAGGAACCGGTCCGACACCTCACCGCGGCCGGAGTTGGCCCAGAGGCTGACCAGGCCGCCCGTGCTCTGCTCTCCCGCATGAACGCCCGGCATCGCGATTTGCATCCGGGTGACGCCAAGCTCGCCGCCCGCATCGCCAGTTACGAACTGGCCGCCCGGATGCAGCTCAGCGTTCCCGCGATCACCGATCTCTCCACCGAACCCGCCCACATCCTCAAGCAGTACGGGGCCGACGATCCCGAAAACGCCGACAAGGCCGCCTTCGCCAAGAACTGCATCCTCGCCCGCCGCCTCATCGAACAGGGCGTCCGGTTCGTCCAGCTTTTCAACGGAGCGTATGCCAGCGCGGGCAAACTGAACTGGGATGGCCACAGCGCCCTGAAAGACCAGTACGACGTCCACGCCGCGATCCTCGACCAGCCCGCCGCCGCCCTCATCCGCGACCTCAAACAGCGCGGCCTGCTCGAAGAAACCCTCGTCGTCTGGTGTACCGAGTTCGGGCGGATGCCGTTCTTCCAGAAGGGAGCGCAAGGCCGCGACCACAATCCGGACGGATTCACCTGCTGGCTCACCGGGGCGGGCGTCAAACCAGGCGTCTCGCACGGCCGAACCGACGATTTAGGCGTGAAAGCGGTCGACCAGATCCACCCGCTCTACGACTTCAACGCGACGATCCTGCACCTGCTCGGCTTCGACCACGAACGCCTCGCGATCGAACACAACGGCATCCAGCGCCGCCTCACCAACGTCGAAGGCCACGTCATCCGCGAACTCCTCGCCTGACGCCCCCGCCCCCTCTCGACCGTAGCGGAAGCGGTGACGCTTCCCCCGCTCACTCGCGACTCACTCGCCCAAACAAAAAAACCTCCCGGCAACGCACGGTCGCCGGAAGGTTGAAATTCATCTCGATTTCGTCCGTCTCGCCAAAAACTACTCCAAAGGCAGCGGGCTGGGGGCGAGCAGGAACGGGAAGACGCGAATCGCCTTACCCGCCGGATGGTCTTGCTTGTAGCCCAGTTGCGCCGCGCGGTCGGCCGCGTACTGCAACTGCGTCAGTTCCAGACCGCAGTAGAAATCGCTGCCCACTTCGGCGGCGACATCGGCGAACACTTCCCCGGCCGAGGCCGCGTGCCGACGCACACCGTGCAGGCTGCGCTCGCGCACCTTGATCCCCGCGGCGGCCATCTTGACGAGGCCCTTCAGGAACCGGCCCGTCGGCGTTTCCGCACCCGTCGAGCGCCACAGACGCTCCCACTCTTCGTGCGACTCCCAGTAATACCCGCTGTTGAACAGATCGAGCGCCCACAGGTAGCTGCGATTCTCCGCCCAACCTTCATTTTCCAGGGCCGGCGGAGCCGGAAAGCGGCGATTGTGACTGTGCCCGCGCGGATCCCGAATCGGGTGGGGGACACCCGCGCCGGGAACGTACGTGTACTTCGGCAAATCGGCCGAGGGCAGCAGTCGCAGGACTTCTTGTTCAGCCTGAATCATCCGTTCCTTCTTTCCATGACTGACCAGCGGTTGCCCTCCCTCGGCAACCCAGCCGGTCGGCCTGCAGGCGACTCGCATGCGGTTCGGCGTCCGTCGCGTAACCCGCTGCGACACAATATGTTACAGAGCAATACAGGAATCGGATTCCGTCTTCCGACTCACCGTTTTCTGTGCTTTCCAGAATACTGCCGATGCCCTGAATTGACAGGGCAGTTCCGTCTTTTCCCCGCGCTTTTCGTGACCCGCTTCGCCCAACCTCCGTCTGGTTTTCTTAATCTCTTCGCGCTCCCTTCATTTCTCCTGAACCGAAACCCCTGGGCCTTTTCTCTTGACCGGGCCGCTCCGACCGTTTAGACCCGAGGGGACGATCGGAGAACGCGCTCGCCGGTGCCCGCAATTCACGCGGGTGTTTGAAACTGGTTTTGGGGTCCCCGCAGGAGGCGGGTGGCCATTCGTTCCCGGACAGGACGCACCGGACGTAGCTCATGACCGTGCCGACAGATTCCTCGCAGCCACTCGAACTGCTGATCGTTGACGACGACGCCGCGTTCCGGGAAACGCTCCGCGAGCTCCTGGAGCCGTTCTTCCGGATCATCGAAGCGGAATGCGGCGAAGAGGCCCTCGAAATTGTCGATGAGCACCCGGTCGACCTGGGCCTGTTCGACTATCAGATGCGAGTCGTCACGGGCCTGGATGTCATCCGCCACATCAAGACGGAATTGCAGGCCGAACTGAGCGTCGTCCCCTGCATTCTGATCACGGCGAGCTACTCGCCCGACCTCGTCCGCCAGGCCGAAGCGGCGCACGCCTCGGCCATCCTCAAAAAACCGGTGAAGCGCAGCGAACTGATCGCCACCGTCTCGATCGCCCTGCGGGAATCCTACCAGGACCCGACCCTGCCAACCCGCCTGGGTCTGGTGTCGTAGGCATCCGGGTGAAATCGCCGATTTCTGGGCAACTGCCGCAATCGAGCGTAGTCGAGGGAGCCGGAAGCGTTAGCGCCCGGAGGGTGAGCGACTCCCGCTCGCGCCTGCCCCAGAAGGAAATGACCGGCTGGAAGCCTAACCGACAGATAGCCGCTACGCCGACGATCCGCCGCCGTCGAGGATTTGCGGGACAAGGAAGCAGACGCCGTCGGTTTTCGGGGCGTTTTTCAGGGCGTCGGTGCGCGACAGCGAGGGCAGCACTTCGTCGGCCCGGAAGACGTTGCGCAGCTCGATCGCGTGGACCATCGGCTCGATGTCCGTGACGTCCACTTCGTCCAACATCTCGACGTAACCCAAGACCTGGCCAAGCTTACCGACGTAATCGTCGATTTCAGCCGGGGTCAGTTTGAGGCGCGCGAGCCGAGCCACCTTGACCACGGTTTCGCGACTCAGCGGTTGGCGATCGAGAGAGTCAGCCATGACACCACCGGACTAGTTCGGCGTGGCGATGGTGAACGGCTTGCGAACGATCGCCTTCTGGACGACGCCAGCGCGAATGCATTTGACGCAAACCGAACGCACAACGGCGACTTCGCCTTCCTGCACGCGAATTTTCTGCAGGTTGGGCCGGTGCCGGCGCAGGGTGATTCCGGTGGTTTTCCGGCCGTTTCCGCCCAGGTACTTCGCCTTCCCGCGGCGGGAATAGGTCCGCCCCATGACCGGCTTCTTATCGCAGTAGTCGCAACCCATCCCCATCGCACACCAACCCTTCGGTCAAATCCGGTGCAGGGGACTCGCCCCCCGCTCACCGTTCAGAAATGGCGAGAAGTCCGCGATTATAGCGCAGTGGCCCCCGCGTCGCAAGCGCGTTCGTCCACGGTTCCGTTTGGCAACAGTTCATTGGTCGCGTTTTTTCTGGCAGGCGGGGCAGAAGAAGGTGGCGCGTTGCGCCTGGACGAACCGGCGGACTGGTGCGCCGTCACAGGTTGGGCAGGGGTCGTCCTCTCGATCGTACACCTTGTGGGCGTTCTGGTAGCCGCCGTCCTTGTTCAGGGCGTTGCGGTAGGTTCCGTCCCCCAGGGTTGAGCCCTCGTAACGGATCGCCTCTTGCAGAATGAACCGCGTCGCCTCGTCGATCCGCTCGATCTGGCGGCGGGTGAGGCGGTCGGTGCGGGCTTCCGGGTGGATGCCGGACCGGTGCAGAATTTCGCTCGCGTAAAGGTTGCCGATGCCCGCGACGAGCCGCTGATCGAGCAACGCCACTTTGACCGGCCGGGCGACGCTGCCGAGCCGCTGTCGCCACAAATCGGCTGTCATCTCGAGGGCGTCGGGGCCGAGCCGGGTCGTGCCCATGAGCACGTCCAGCTCTTCGGCGGGCAGCAGGCGGACGGTTCCCAGACCTCGGCGGTCCCAGAACCAGACCGACCGCTCTCGTTCGATTTGACCCGCTTCGGGGCCGACCAGTCGCCATTCAATCCGCAGATGCTCGGGGTCGGGGGGGTCGCCCAGCAGCATCAGCCCGGTCATGCGGGGCTCGATGACGAACGCCGCGCCGGAATCCAGCTCCAGAATGACCCGCTTGGCCCGGCGGCGGGCGGCGACGATGGTTCGGCCGAGCGCCTGCTTGCGGAGGACCGCGAGGGAGGGCGTGAGCGTGATCGGACGACAGGGACAGGGGCAGGCCCGCACGTCGACGAGCCGCGCTCCGGTCACGGCCTCGCGAATCCCGCGAACCATCGTCTCGACTTCCGGAAGTTCCGGCATGGCGTGCGCACCGAATTGTCTGGAAGTCTGGTTGGGAAGCGCGGTGAATCAACCAGATCGTTGTAGCGGAAGTCGTGAGACTTCCCCAGCAGACTTCATCAGGGTGAGTTTGGAATGGGATGAGCTTGGCGTGCCATGCATGCCCCGAAGCGGGGCAAGCATGGCACGCGCGGACACGGGTTTAATCCCGTCGACTCGGTTGCCGAGTGGAACAGAGCGAAGCCCCCGGATTGCGGTTCGGGCCGTCTTGTCGGAGTGGGCGGGTGGTCATACACTTGCGAATGGCGTGAACCTTTCGCTCTCCGGCGCGGTTTCATACCTGTCTTATCGCTGTTGATCCCCACGAGCCGAGTTTGCCCGCCGGGGGAGCCTGATCCCGTCGTTCTGGAGAGGATCGCGGATATGAGTTTCGTGCGGTGGTTGGTTTTGGCGCTGATGGCGGTTGTTTGTCTCGATGTGCCTGGACTGGCTCAGGCCCAGGAGGCGACTGCGACGGATGCCGCGACGGCCGAAGCCGCCAAGCCGCTCTCCAAAGAGGAAGAGTACTACCAGCTGATGCAGGTGCTGGCCGACACGTTCGAGCAGATCGAGCGCAATTACGTGAAGGATGTTGACCGCCGGAAGCTGGCGGAAGCGGCCCTGCGGGGCATGCTCGAAGAACTCGACCCGTACTCGAACTACATCTCGCCGGAAGACCTCTCGAAGTTCACCGTGCAGGTCGAGCAGGAGTTCGGCGGGATCGGCATTCAGGTGACGGTCGATGACCAGTCGCGCCGGCTGATGGTGACATCGCCGCTGCCGGGAACCCCGGCCTACAAGGCGGGGATTCGCGCGGGCGACATCGTGATGGAAATTGAAGGCAAGTCGACGGAAGGGATCACGATTGATCAGGCGGTGAAGCTGCTCAAGGGGAAGCCGGGCGAGACGGTGAAGATCGGCGTGTTGCACCAGGGGGCGTCGAAGGTCGAAGAGCTGAACGTGATGCGGGCGATCATTCATGTGTCGTCGGTTCTGGGCGATGCCTACAAGGCCGACGATTCGTGGAACTTCATGTACAACGCCGACAAGAAAATCGGCTACATCCGCCTGACAAGCTTCAGCCGCGACACGACGAAGGAACTGAAAGCGGCTCTGGAAGAGCTGAAGACGCAGGGGATGAAAGCCCTGGTGCTCGACCTGCGGTTCAACCCCGGTGGATTGCTCACCGCGGCCACGGAAATTTCGGACCTGTTCCTCGAAGAAGGGAAGATCGTTTCGACCAAGGGGCGGAATGTGGAAGAGAAGGTCGTCACGGCGAAGAAGGCAGGGACGTTTTCGGGGTTCCCTCTCGCGATTCTGGTCAACCGGTACAGCGCCTCGGCCAGCGAGATCGTCAGCGCCGCGTTGCAGGACCACAAGCGAGCCGTCGTCGTGGGCGAACGGACCTGGGGGAAGGGGAGCGTGCAGAACGTGATCGAGCTGGAAAACGGCAAGAGCGCGCTCAAGCTGACGACGGCGAGCTACCACCGGCCCAGCGGCAAGAACATCCACCGGTTTCCGAATGCCAAGGACGAAGACGAATGGGGCGTGATGCCTGATGAAGGTTATTCCGTGCCGTTCTCGGGCGACGAGATGGGCAAGTACCTCGAGCATCGGCGAAAGAAAGACATTGTCACCAAGGATCCGGTGAAGAGCGATTTCGTCGACAAGCAACTGGCCAAGGCGATCGATTACATCGACGCGGAACTGGCGAAGCCGGCTGCGCCCCCTGCCCCCGCGGAGAAGCCTGCGGAAGACAAGGCGGCGGCTGATGCGAGCGGGGCGAAGAAGTAGGTGCGGTTCTCGCGCGGCCTGGGCGAGTTGATCGCGTGAAGGTGACGGCGCGGCCGGGGGGAACTCTCACGAGTTCCGCTACTTGCTCTTCCGCTGCTTTCGCTACTTTGGATTGGCGGGCGTCTGCTCGATGGTCCGTAAAAAGTCGAGGAAGCTCGTGGCGTAGCGGTCGAGGGTGGCGCGGTCGCGGCCGTCGCGCAGGGGCGAGCACATCTCGTAGGCGACCGGCCCCGCGTAGCCTGCCGACCAGAGGGTTTGCAGGAACAGGGCGAAATCGATGAACCCTTCTGCGACGGGGACGGCCTGGACCGCATCGGTGTCGCGGGTGTAATTGACGAGGTCGGGCTGGTAGCGGACGCGGGGCAGCCGCACATAGTTGGCGACCGTCGTGAAGACCGTTTGTGGGGCGAGCGCACGGGCCGCTTCGGCGAGGTCGTCGCCATGCAGGGCGGGTGCCCAGGCGTCGAACGCGGCCCGGCAGTTGGGCTCGTCCACGGCGGCCAGAAACTGCTGGAACGTCCGCCAGTGACCGGCCAGGTCGTGATGGTTCTGGAGGGCGATCGTCACGCCGTGATCCGCGGCCTGTCGGGAACACTCTTTCACGGCGGCGACCGTGAGATCCCAGGCGCGGGAGTACGGGACCGCAGGATGTTCGTATGCGGTGAAGATGCGAACGATCGAGACCCCGAGATCGGCCGCGAGATGGGCCAGTTCGCGGACGGAGAGAATCTGCATTTCCCGCTGAGGGATTTCCGCGTGCTCGGCATCGGCCAGAAAATTGGTGTAGCCGGCGAGGCAACTGAGGCGGACGTTGTGATCGACGAGCAGGCCGCGCAGGCGACCGCGGGCGGCGGCATCAAGATCGAGTGGCGACCCGTGAGGCCGCTTGCCGGCGAGCATCAGGCCCGTGTACCCCAGTCGGGCGACATGCGGGATGATCTCTTCCAGCGGGAGCGCGACCTGCCCCCAGGAGCCCGAGTAGCTGATCGAGTGCAGTGCGGTGTGCATCTGGGCTGCTTTCCCAAGGGAGGCCGGGCGATTTGGCAAACAAACGGTTGCGTGGAATAGGCTTCGAGCCTGTCATTTCTTCTCCGTGAAGCCTGGGAAAGTGACAGGCTGGAAGCCTATCCCACGGATTTCCATTCCGCCTCTATGGCGCCCCCCAGGCGGCTTTCGCGAACGCTTCCAGATCGGTGTAGTTGTCCCGCCACGTGGTGTACATGACGCCCGTGACGTTCATGCCCCTGGTCTGGTCGAGCCAGTCGCGGATGTTGGCCACGGGGGCGTCGTAGTATCCAGCGAGCACCTGTTGATGGCCGCGATCGGCGAAGAACTTCGCACTGTCCGCCTTCTGCTGATTCCAGTTGATGATCAGCGTCTGTTTTGAAAGTCCTTCCCACGAGCCTTCGAGCGTGCCGCGAACGAGGTAGAAATGCGGCGGTTTCGCGTTGTGGTGCGGATCGAACATGTCGTTCCAGATGCAGAGCGAAACGCCCGGCTGAATCTCGCGGCAGAGTTCCTCGCAGCGGCGGACATTCGCTGCCAGAAGTTGCCCCGCGGTCTGATTGGCGGCCTGCTCGGTCGCGCTCCAGTTGGCGACGCGGATCTCGTCGTGACTGAGGAACATCCGTTGGGGATTGAGCAGTTTTTTGACGCTCTCGACCTGTTTCCGCACAATCTCGAACGACTTCTCTTCGCTCAGCGAGGCGGGCACCTGGCCTTCGTAGACCGATACGGCGTGGTAGTAGCTGGCGAGGACAACATCGCCGTCGTTTAACTTGGCCGAGGGGCGCAGCTTGACGACGGGCGATTCGTGCGCGACGTCGAAGAGGCCTTCTTTCAGTCGATCGAGCAGCAACTGGTCGACGATGTTGTCGTAGTCGCGACCTTCGATCAGCGTCCTTCCGGACTTCGTCTTCAGTTCGAGGGGGCAACCTGGCCGACGGACGAGATTGACGAACGGGGCTTC
>JAIXZD010000357.1 GCA_027489895.1 Planctomycetaceae bacterium | reverse complement strand
GAGAAGCGGGCATCGGTAATCACGGCGACTTCCTTGCCCCACTTGATGAACTTGAGGGCGCTAGTCACCTGATACGTCTCCTCCATGCCGCAGCCCATGGGGCCGCGAGCCATCAGGATCAGCACATCCCCGGCCTTGATGGGAGTCGTGCCGGGGCGGGCCTTGATCGCGGCGACCGCGGCTCTCTCGGAGGTAAACACCCGCGCCGGGCCGACTTTGCGATAGACACCATCGGCGTCGACGACGCTCGCGTCGATCGCGGTGCTCTTGATGACCGAGCCTTCCGGCGCGATGTTGCCGCGCGGAAACGTGACGGTGCTCGTGAGTCCTTTCGAGCGAGCGCGGTCGGGCGACATGATGACATCGTCGGGATCGACGCCGTCGCGTTCCGGGAGAATCGCCTTGAGTCTGGTCCGGCGTTCCGAATGCTCCCACCATTCCAGGTTCTCGCCCAGCGTCGCCCCCGTCACCGTGAGCGCGTTGAGCTTGAGCAGGCCCAATTTGCGCAGGTGCAGCATCACTTCGGGCACGCCGCCTGCGAGGAACATCCGGACCGTGGGATGCCCGACCGGTCCGTTGGGCAGCACATCGACGAGTCGCGGCACCTGTCGATTGAGATGGCTCCAGTCGTCGACGGTGGGCCGCTTCAGCTTCGCCGCGAAGGCGGTGGCGGTCAGATGCAGCAGCAGATTGGTCGATCCGCCGCAGGCCGCATGGACGACCATCGCGTTATGGATCGCGTCGTCGGTGAGGATGTCCTTCATCGCGAGGCCGCGGTCAACGAGATTGGCGACCGCGCGGGCCGAACGTCGCGCGGCATCCAGCCAGATCGGCTGTCCGGAAGGGGCGAGCGCCGAGTGCGTCAGCGACATCCCCAGCGCCTCGGCCACGACCTGCGATGTTCCCGCGGTCCCCAGAAACTGGCAGCCGCCACCGGGGCTGGCGCAGGCATGGCAGCCCGCCTCGGCCGCTTCGTCGACCGTGATCTCGCCATGGGCGAAGCGGGCGCCAATCGTCTGCACCTTCCCCGCGTCTTCGCCCACGGTCGGCGGTAGCGTCACCCCGCCCGGCACGAGAATTCCCGGCAGATTGTGCTGCGACGCCAGCGCGATCATCGTGGCCGGCAGCCCCTTGTCGCAGGTGGCGACACCCACAAGTCCCTTGCGGAGCGGGAGCGATCGGATCAGCCTGCGCATGACGAGTGCGGCATCGTTGCGGAAGGGGAGACTATCCATCATCCCCTTCGTGCCTTGCGTCCGACCATCGCAGGGATCGCTGACAAACGCGGCGAACGGCAGTTGTTCCAGCCGTTCAAACTCCTCGGCGGCAGCCCGGACCAATAGCCCCACCTCCCAATGGCCGGTGTGATACCCCAGCGCGATCGGCGTGCCGTCTTCGCCGCGCACGCCACCCAGCGTGCTGAGGATGAGATATTGCGGCCTACCAACCTTGGCGGGGTCCCACCCCATGCCCGCATTCTGGCTCAGCCCGAACAGGTCGCCGCTGGGGCTCTCCAGCAACATTTCGGGCGTGAGCGGAATCGCCCCCTGCGGACCTGCCGCATGGGTGACGAGGGAATACAGAAGCGGGTCGTCGCTCTCACACACCGAGCGCAGTCGGTCGGCCATGCCAATCTCCGAAGGAAATGCGCGCGGCAAGTCGATCCCGCGCCGCCCCGATTATTGCGGGAACGACCCGCCAGGCGAAGCGGGACGGAACGAATCTGAACTCAACGCCCCCGCCCAACCCGCCATGACGAACTGGCTTCCGCCCAACTGTCCACTGGTCAATCGGGCGGCATCGGGCGGATCCTCACCGAGTGATTACCAACGACGATGAAATTGTGGTCGAGTTCTTCGGCGATCATTGGCCAAACTTCGTCGAGACGGCGAAGAATGCGGGATGTGTCGACAGGTTTGAGGCGAAGCAGGATGACGCCGCGAGGCTGCTGGTTTGCGGAGAAGGCGAGTTCTCCAAAATCCTTATCGAGTGTCACGATGATCCGTGCTTCGGCGGCGGAACGCGAAATCCACTCTGAATCCGAAATCCCCGGTGCGACATCCCGCGCATGGATGACATCGGACCCCTTTGATTCGAACCAGGCTTTAACGGATGAGGAGAGATTCTCGTCGATCAAGAACCTCACGCGCCAGCCTCAGTCGAAGTGGGGAGTGCACGCCTGGCCTGCTCGAAATGGTCAACGACGCAGGCTCGGGCGAAGGCGAGAGCAGCGTGAATCTGCTCCGGCTTGAGATGGGGGTAATCGCGGAGGAGTTGCTCCGTCGTAGTGCCCGCGGCAAGCAGGTCGAGAATCAATTCGACCGAGATGCGCGTTCCGGCGATTGTTGGCTTGCCGCAGAGGATGCCGGGGTCTTCGACAATCAGCGCTCGCCACGAGACATCTTCGACTTCATCATCCAGTTCAGTCGTATCAATTGCCATGTCAGTTATCCTCATCGGAGACGGGGTGCACTGACGGACGGACAGAGCACTCACTTCGCCAGAGAAACCTATTCAAAAGGATATCACGCGGTCGTTTGCGGGAAAGACGGCTTTCTGCGTTTGGGAAGCGGCACTCGTTGTTTTCCGAGACCCCGCCGGTGCTACGCTTCTGGTCGATACACCGGGCGTGCGACCGCCCGAGTTTCCGGGTGCAGACGCTTCGGGCTCTCTGGAGGTGGGGACATTTGCGTTATGGCGACTGGTCAATCGCGACAAATCGCAAACGCTTCGATTTCGATCAGCAGGTCTTCGAAGGCGAAGCCTGAGACGCGGATCGCGGTGACCGCCGGGGCGGGGTCGGCGTAGAACTCCTGTTGCACGCGGTCGATGGTCGCGCGGGTTTCGGCGATCTGGTTCCAGTCGCCCGGCCCGTAGTAATAGATGTAGAGCTTGGCGACGTCGCTTTCATCAAGGCCCCCCTCGGCCAGCACGTTGCGGATGAACTGGAAGACGTTGCGCGTTTGCGTCTCCATGTCTTTCCCGACGGCTTTCGCCCGGTTGTCGGCCGAGATCTGGCCGCCGATGAACGCCCACTTGCCGATCCGCCACCCCTGCGTGAACTGCGTGTTGGGGATGCTCCAGTCCCAATGGTTTTCGGGTTGCAGCCGCTGTTTGTCCTCGCCGAGGACGCCGATTCCCTCGACCTGAATCAGTTCGGAGGTGTTCGGGAACCCGGTGATCCGCAGTCCCGCGCCGGCGGCCGAGGGAACCGACATGTACCGCCTGCGGACATTGGTCATCTTCTCCCAATAGTCCGTCACGTCGCGGCCTTCGCCGAAGAACCGGAAGTAGGTGTTTTGACGCATGAGGCTGTGGCGGTCGCCACCACCGGCCCGCAGCAGCGTGTCGAGATTACGAAACGCATGGTCGGTCTGGACTTCGATGTCACCCAGTCCGAGAACATTCCCCTGAGCATCGAGCGACCGCTGTCCGCCGATAAACAGCATGTCGCCAACCTTCCAGCCGTGCGTGAAGGGGAGCGACTTGCTCCAGCTCCAGTGTCCCTCGGGCATCAGGCGCTCGCGCGGCTCGCCGACAACGGCCCAGGCATCGATAAGGATGAGCGCCCCTTCGCGATCGAGGCCGACGCGGGTTTCGGTCGTCGTGGGGCCTGGGTCGGAGAAATACTCGAGACGCACGCGGTCGATCTCGTCCAGAAATGCGGTGACGGCGGTCTCGTCGCCATCGCACTGGAAGTAGATGTTGTGCTTGACGACATCCTGCATCGTCGCCCCGGCCTCGGCCAGTACTCGCTTCAGCGCTTCGAAGGCATTTCGTGCCTGCGTGGCGATATCTGTCCCGACGACGTTGCCCGCTTCATCCAGCGACATCTGCCCGCCTACCAGAATCAGATTCCCGGCCCGCACGGCCTGCGTGGTGCTCCCAGCCGCGCCACCCCGATGCTGTTTCGGGGCGATAAACTGCTTCTTCATTCGTCATCTCCAGAAAGTCGATCGAGATCTCGGCAGGGCTGGGCAAGGAGCGCGCGATCCCAGCGGTTGGATTTGGCAGAAGGATAAGGCCTCGGGCAGGCAGTGGGTACTCCAGCGGTATTGAAGCGGTCCCGGCAGGGCGGGCTTGACTCGGGGTGTGTCCAAAATGCCTGGCGGTGCGGGTTCACGCTCGGCGGAAAACTCACGTTTTCCGTTACGGGGAGAGGTCGCACGGACTATCGGGCACCCCCTCCTCCCACGTGCCATCAGATGTCGGTTGCCGGGGTTGCCGGGGAACTGGTAGCTTGATGCCCCGTTTGAATCGCCGGTTGAACCAGAGTTCGTGTCAGTTTTTTGCCTTGAGAGTCGGATCAACAATGGAAGCTGGCATCGTCGGACTGCCCAACGTCGGCAAGAGCACTCTGTTCAACGCCCTCACGCAGTCGAAACAGGCACAGAGTGCCAACTATCCGTTCTGCACGATCGAGCCGAACGAGGGCGTTGTGCCGGTCCCAGACGAGCGGCTCGCGCGGATCAGCCGGTACATCGTCCCGAAAAAGCTCGTTCCCACGGCTCTGAAGCTGGTGGACATTGCGGGCATCGTGAAAGGGGCGAGCGAGGGGCAGGGCCTGGGCAACAAGTTCCTTAGCCACATTCGAGAAGTCGATGCGATTGTGCAGGTCTGCCGCTGCTTCGATGACCCGGATGTGATCCACGTGGCTGGGAAGGTCGACCCGGTTTCCGATATTGAAACGGTGGAAATCGAACTGCTGCTGGCCGATGGCCAGGCGATCGATGTCGGCCTGCCGAAAGCGGAACGAGCGGCCAAAAGCGGCGACAAGGAGATGATCGCCCGGGCGGAAGTGCTCCGGAAATGCAAAGCCCAACTGGCCAAGGACGAGCCGCTCCGCAAGGTGGAGTGGGACAAGGACGAAAAGCGGATCATCACTTCGTATGGCCTGTTGAGCGCCAAGCCGATTCTCTACGTGGCGAACGTCGACGAGACGGACCTGAAGGGCGAGGGGCCGCTCGTGATGGCGGTGCGGGAGTTCGCGGCGAAAGTCGGAGCGGGTGTGGTGCCGGTCTGCGCTAAATTGGAAGCGGAAATTGCGGAGCTGGAGGAAGCGGACCGCGAAGGGATGCTGGAGGCAAGCGGTCTGACCGAACCTGCCTTGGGGGTGCTCACCCGAGAGGCGTATCGCACACTGGGGCTGCAGAGTTACTTCACGGCCGGGGAGAAGGAAGTGCGGGCCTGGACAGTCCCGGTGGGTGCGACAGCGCCGCAGGCGGCCGGGGTGATTCACACAGACTTTGAGAAGGGGTTCATCCGGGCGGAAATCTACACGCTGGCCGATCTGGAGCAGTACCACAGCGAGAAGGAAATCCGCGCGGTGGGAAAACTCCGCGTCGAAGGCAAAGCCTACATCATGCAGGACGGCGACATCTGCCACTTCCTGTTCAACTGATGTCGAGCCAATCGCAGGGTAGCCGAACGCGTGAGCGTTCCCCCGTCGCCCGCCCACTTCATCCGAAGTAGCGGAACGCGTGAGCGTTCCCTTGCCGTTCCCGGCTCGAACAACGCCTACCGCATCGCCTCGCGCAGGCGAGGGTCGGTCGCTTCGTGCAGGCCTTCACCAATCAGGTTGTAGGCGAGCACGGCGAAAAAGACCGCCAGCCCCGGGAAGAACGTCAGCCACCAGAGGTTGAGGTTCCGTCGGCCGTCGCTGAGCAGCGTTCCCCAACTCGGGTTCGGGGGCGGCGCACCGAACCCGAGGAAGCTGAGGCTGCTTTCGATGAGAATGGCCGAGGCGATGCCGAACGTAATGGGCACGAGAATGGGAGCGAGCGCGTTGGGCAGGATGTAGCGGAAGATCACGCTCACATGGCCGACACCAATCGCCCGCGCCCCGGTGACGAACTCGGCCTCCCTCAGGCGCAGGAACTCGGCTCGGGTGAGGCGGGCGATGCCCGTCCACCCGGTGATGCCAATGATGCCCATCATGTGCCAGATCGTCACCTTGTCGAGAATGGCGATCAGGGCGAGGATCAAAACGAGCGATGGCACGCACATCACGACTTCAATCAATCGGCTGATCAGCGAATCGATCCAGCCCCCAAAGTACCCCGCCACCGCACCGAGCGTGATCCCGATCGCCGCGGCAATCCCTTCCGAGACGAACCCCACGAGGAGGGCGACCATCGTGCCGTGCACCATCTGAGCGAACACGTCGACCCCGCTCTGGTTGGTTCCGAACAGGTTGTACCGGCTAGGTTTCCCCGAGTCGCCCGTGGGGTTTCCCGGTTGACCTTCCCACTCGCCATCACGGACCCGTCGGTAAGGGTCCTGATAGAGCAGCGGCCAGACGGCCCAGCTTTCGGGGTCTTTTTCCTTGAGGTTCTTCGGGTAGACGCGTCGGAATTTGTCTTTCGCGAAGACGGGATTTTCCCACGAGGGGACGTAGTAGCCCATGGCGGGGAAGTAGAGCGTGCCTTTGTACCGGCAAACGATCGGCTTGGTGCCCGCGATGAGCGGGGCCAGGATCGCGACCAGGATCAGGAACTCCACGTAAAACAGTGCCAGCATGGCGAGCCGGCGTTTGCGGAACTGCCGCCAGGCCTCATCCCAGAACCCGTGGGGTGATTCGGCGATCACGGCGATTGGAGTGGTCGGGGCGTTCACAGCTGACTCGAATTAATGAACCGGTACTTCAAGGAAAACGCCAGGCCGCTCCGCTCGGACGACTGAGATTGGCCTACTGATAGCTGATTCGCGGATCAACGACCGCATACAGCACGTCGGCCAGCAACTGACCTGCGAGGGTGAGGATGGAAAACATCAACGCCAGCCCCATGATCGTGGGGTAATCTCGTTCGCTGATCGCCTCGAAAAACAGACGGCCCATTCCTGGCCAGGAAAAGATCTGTTCGAGAATCACCGAGCCACTGAGAACCGCGGGGAGCATCAGCCCCAACAGCGTCACCAGCGGAATCAGCGTGTTTCGAAACGCATGCACGGCCAGCACACGGCCGGGAGCGACGCCTTTGGCCCGAGCCGTACGAATGTAGTCCTGCCGCAGTGTCTCCTGCATCGTCGCCCGGATGAACCGGCTGTAATAGGCGAGGCTGCCGTAGGTCGAACAGACGACCGGCAGAATTGCGTGTCGCGCGATATCCCAGACTTTTCCCCCGAACGAGAGGCTGGCGTAGTTGTCGCTCACCATTCCAAACAGCGGGAGCCAGTCGTTGCGCACGGCAAACTCGATCTGCAGGAACAACGCCGCCACGAAGGCGGGGAACGAATAGAGCACGAACAGCAAGGTACTGCTGATCCGCTCATCCGCCTTGCCGCTACGGACGCTCGCGTACAGTCCGAGCGGGATCGAGAGGATGTAGGTCAGCGTGAGCGAGGTGATCGACAGCAAGAGTGTCGGCCCGATTCGTTCCGCGATCAGCCGGGTGACCGGCTGTTTCCGCGAAATCGAGCGGCCCAGGTCCCCCTGAGCGACATTCCCCACCCACAGGAAATAGGCCTGGTACCAGGGCTTGTCGAGGCCGTAGGAGGCCCGCATCCGGTCGAGGTCTTCCTGTTTGATCTTTTTGCTGGGGTCTTCGCTCCCGGCAAAGATCGCGACCGGATCGCCCGGCATGCTGCGGATCAGGCCGTAAATCAGGAACGTGATGAGCGTGAGCGTCACCAGTCCCAGAAGCACGCGGCGAACGAGGTAGGTAGTCATCGCACCCGAACGTTATGGCACCCAAATGCGGTCGCCCACTCGCATCCCGCTGGCTTCGCGAGAGCTCACGGGCTCAACCTTCCAATCCTCAGCCAGGCCAAACGCCAAGCCCTCGTCTCACTTCTTGACCTTGTAAATCGCCGAGAGGCCCGGTCCGTAGTTGTACGGCCCACGCGGGCTGAACGCGTAGCCCCGCAGTTGTTTGCTGAACGCGTAGAACGAATTGCGGGTGTACAGCCAGGTGTAAGGCTGGGCTTCGAACACGAGGTTGTGAATCCGGCCGTACACCACGGCCCGCTTCTCCCGATCAAATTCGCGGCGACCGGCGGCGAACAGTTCGTCGACTTCGGGGTTGGAGAATGAGCTGTAGTTTCGCGGCTCACCCGTCTTCCAGAGGTTTTCTGAGGTGTCCGGGTCGGAACCCGTCCCCCAGCCGCCAAAGGCCGCCTGAAAATCTTTATCCATCAGTTTCTGGATCAGGACAGTGCCCTCCAGCGGCTTCACGTTGCAGACGATCCCGACCTGGTCGAGACACTCCTTGAGGAGCGTGCAGAGCTGAACTCGCTCGGGCGCACTGGGACAAATGATGCTGAACTCGAACTTCGTTGGCTTGCCGTCGATCACTTTCTCGCGAACGCCGTCGCCGTCGTCATCCACCCAGCCAGCGGCGTCGAGCAGTTCTTCGGCCTTGTCGATGTTGCGTTTGAATGGCTCTGGGTACGGCTTGGGGGCCCACCAGGCATCCGACGGAAATGGGCCGGCCGACTGGCGATATAACCCATGGAACAGCTTGCCGAGCATTTCGTCGTAGTCGAAGAGGTACGCCATAGCCTGCCGCACACGCAGGTCGCTGAAGAACGGCGATTTCGTGTTCCAGGCGAAATGGAACGAGGTCCATTCCGGTCCATGCGCTTTCGTGGCGTACTTGTAGAACTCTTCGCCGCTCGTTTGTGTCTGCCACATTTCGGGCAGCAGCATCATCTCATCGAGTTCCCCGGTCTTCAGGGCCAATAGCGCCGTGTTCGGGTCGGTGATGACGCGGAAGCGAATCTCTTTGAAGTACGGCTTATCACGCACCTGTTGACCGTTGACAATGTACCAGTCGTCACGACGGGTCATCACGATTTCCTGGCCGCGAACACGCTTGGACAGCACGTAGGGACCGCCACTCACCGGTTCATTCTCGTACTTCACGTGAGTCGGGCTGTCTTGCAGCGTGACATCTTCCTTGATCGATTCGCCGTAGATGTGCTTGGGAATCACCGTGAAACTGAGGTTCCAGACGTTCGTTGCCAGCGCTTCCTTGTGGAAATAAACCAGCGTGTAGTCGTCGTAGGCGTGGACCCAGCGAAGCTTGTCGGTTCCGCCTCGCATCGCCGGGACGGGCACCTTGGGATTCATGATCGTCTGAAAGCTGAAGACCACGTCGTGCGCGGTAATCGGCTTGCCATCGGACCAGGTGCAGTCCTTCCGCATCACGACTTTATCCATCATCCGATCGGCGCTGGTCTGCCACGACACGACAGTGTCTTTGCTGGCCATGGGGTTGAACCGCCAATCGGCCCCGAACAAGCCAAACCCCATCAAGCCCGCGACGTCGAATTCCTCGGTCGCGCTGATCATGATCGGGTTCGTGCTCTTCACGTCGCGACCGAAATGCCGGTTGAACGTGGCGTCGTAGTCGACTTCACTGTCCGATGCCGGCTGACGGCCAAGCGCCGACAGGATCTTCGCATTCTTCTCGTTGGAGTCGTTCTCCAAGGAGAGCGCTTCTTCCACGGTGCAGATCGGCTTGGTCTGCGCGAGCTCTGCCTTCCACATGGCGAGCGAATCGCCGACCGTTTGATCGATCCAGCCGGCCTTGGCGTCGAGTTCTGCCAATGGTGGCGGATCGTACGGGACGAGTTCTTCCGAAGCCGGTTCGGCGCTTGCCGCGGCCGGTGTACTTTTGGTTGTCTCGGAGGAACCAGTGGCTCCACCGGTCGGCGGTGTCGAACTCGGAGTGGCGTCGGGGCCTTGAGTGGTTGTCGACTCAGTCGGAGTGGTGGCTGGCCCGCATCCTGCCAGCCAGGGCTGACTGGCCACCAAAGCGAAAAGGATGGCCCAGAGGGATGGGGGCAAACGCAGTTGTACGACCGGACGCTCTACCATAACGGCTGAATCCCTTCGGCTAATACCAGATGGCGATCGACCGGGCCGCATCACGACTCCCCCGTGACCATTTCCCCAGCCTGCTCCCTGACCCGAAGTGTTGCAGTTCACCGCGCGCAGGGCAAGGTTCGCCAGCAAGGCAGCCGCGATGAGGCGTGCAGGAACCGGCTGCCGGGGCAACCGTCGTCGTCGTGAGCCCGGGAAGCGTTAGTGCCCGGAGGGCGGGCAATTCCCGCTCTCAACCAACTCCGGCGACCATCGAAAGCCCCGCTATCAATGCGGGCCGCTCCCAGGCCAGGCGACTCGAGCGTTGAACCGTGGCAAAATCTTCCGAGGAAATCGGTCGGGTCAACTTAAAGGGTTGAACCGATTCTGCCGATGAATTCCAAGGAGAAGGAGTCTAGGGGAGGCATGGCGCGATCGCCGCTTCAACCCAAGACGGTTCGCCGCCTGCCACGGAAGGTCGACATCATGCGTTTGTCCCACTGCCACGTCCTCGCCCTCGGAGTTTTGGTTCTCGCCGCAACGGGTTGCTGCAGCATGCCTTGCGGCGGATACGGCGGGTATGACTGCGTCGATGCCTCCGGCTGTGGCGGGGGTTGGGGTGGCGGGTCGATGTTGTCTGCTCTTGGTGGTCGCAATTGTGATCCCTGTTGCCAGCCGATGGATGCCTGCTGTGGCGTCGCTGGGGGCAACATGCTGCCGGCCGGTGGGGTGAGCGGCGGAAGCTGCTCGAGCTGTGGCACGATGGGTGCCCCGGTCATGCAGGGCAACCCGTATCAGGGACAGATCATTCAGGGGGATGTGATTCAGGGCGAGATGATTGATGGGGGCGTGATCGAAGGCACGCCGCAAACGTTTGGCGACCCTGTCTACGGCGCCCCGGTCCTGTCGCCCACGCCGATGCCGCAAAGCTCGTTCAAAGAGTCGCCTCCGGTCCCCGGCGTGACGATCTCGCCCGTCCCGGTTCCGATGGGAGTCGCCCCAGCTGCTCCGCCCACGGCGGTGCCTGGAACGTAACTGTCTGACTGCCGCAGAGTTCGGACACTGGCCTCGTCGAGCGCGTCTCGCGGCGGAACTCTCACAAGTTCCGCTACAGCATTGCGGGGGCGGTCCGGTTGTATCGGCTGGCGAAACGGGCGGATGCTGTCCGCTCGGGCGAGGTTGTGGCGTCGCATTTCGACGATAACTGTTTCAGGGGTCGCACCGGGACAAGGCGACCTGAAGGCTCTGGAACAGGACAGTGACGATGGTACGGGCCACGTTCTTCGCAATGGGACTGTTTGTCTCTCTGGTGGGAGGCAGCTTCCTGCTTGTCGATAAGGTCGTACTGAACGTCCGCCCCGATGCCTCCCAGATGGAAGGGTTCCGGGGCCTGTTCTCTGCTCAGACGCCCGACAGCAAAGCGGTGTTCGATCCGCCCGACTGGGCCGCGTTCAGCATGATGTCGATCGGAACCGTGACAATGCTGTACGCCGCCGCCCTGCCCCGACGGCAGGCGTAGTCCCACCGAGACTGCCGATTCAGCCGCAACGTCAGTTGTAGCGGAACGCGTGAGCGTTCCCATTCGTCGCACGTCCGTGTTGTCGACGCTGTCACTCTGTCGAGCAATTGCACCCGCCGCGACGGGCGATGCATCGGCTAGAACGCATCCACCGCAGCGGGCTTCTTGGCCGGCGCACCAGCCGCTGCCGGAGCCGCCGCAGCGGGAGCACCAGCCGCAACAGGCTGGGTCGCTGCCGGCCGGACAGGAGTGCCGTCGGCCAGTTCCTTCGACGTGCTGACGACCAGCTCGTCGCCACGCTTGAACGGCCCCGAGACCCAGACCGACTCGGTCCCCACGCGGCTGTGCGCAATGACCGGCAGCGTACGGACAATATTGTCCCGAAGGACCTGGACCTTCCGGTTCCCGTCGGGCAGATTCGCCACCGCGCCGGCGGGAATCTGTGCCACCGTCGAGTTGGGAATGAGCGAGGTGAAGACGCCCTGTCCGGCGAACTGTTTGCCGCCCGCATTGTCGATCTCGACCAGCACGGAGACCAGCCCTTCCGACAGCTCACGGAGGGGGTCGAACCGGGCCGCCAGCGGCATTACCGCCGAAATCTTGCCTTCCATGTCCACCGCTTCCACCTGGAACTTGATCGGTCCACCAACTTTGGCCGAATCGCGATCCACCGGCAGCTCCACCTGCAGTTTCGTCGAGTCAGTCAGAACCGCAAGCACCTGTCCCTGGCGGACGTAGTCGCCTTCACTGACATTGATCCGCGCCAATTCGCCAGCAAATCGAGCCCGCAACACGAGTTGCTGCGCCGCCAATTCTTCCAACGCCAACTCGGCTTCCACGGCTTCCAGCCGGGCTTGGGCGAGTTCGATCGCGTCGGGCTGCTTGGCCGCATCGGCCACCTTCTTCTCGATTTTGGCGGCCTGCAGATTCGCCTTTGCGCGTTTGACTCGCAGCGCCGCCGCAGCATCATCCAACTGAATCACGCTGGTCTCTTTGGGGACTTTTCCACCGGGCTTGCCGCTGATCGAGCGAACAACTCCATCGTGGGGGGCGACCAATTCGAGCTTGCGAATCGGATCGAGCTGGAGCGGAACCCGGTAGGTACGGGCGTCGATCAGCGTGAGCGGCTCGCGCTTGATGACCACCGGTTCTTCAACGGGAGCCGCGGCAGCCGGTGCGGCTGGCTGCTCATCTTGTGCGAACAACACCGGGGACGACAGAACCCCGCAAAGGGCTACCGGGAGGGTGAGCCAAGAAACCCGAAGCGCCGAACTGTAACGCACGATTCATCCTTTCAGACGCGGGGCGGGCCGGTCGTAATCGACAGAGACGCGTGATGCGGAAAGCAGACGCCGCCACCTCAAGTGAGAGGCTACGCCCGTCAGCGGGGAAGTGTCAATCTTTCCGACGCCAACTCCCCTGCCGCCAGATCAGGAATCGTGGCATGCGATCATGAAGTGGTGATGAAGGTCGGGGCCATCGTCGCCTGATTTATCGAACAGCCCCGTTCGATCGCAACCGGCCCTGCAATCCGGACAACCTGCCCGTTTCCCTACCTGACAGATTGAATGCAATCCGCCAGGTCGATGCCAAAAAGCAACGGGTTTGCGCAGGACAGCCCGGCGCCCCCGTGTGGGAGGGGTAGATTTCCCTGAGCGAGACCAGAGAGACCGGTCGCGCTCCGGGCACGTCGTGAATCAGCCTGCACCGAATTCCCCCACGTTTGTTGTTCCTTCCGGCGCGTGATCGGTAATGCGGAATCGCCTGCCGACCGATGTTCTGGCGCTTGTCCTGCTCGCCGCGACCGTGTTCGTCGGCCTGAGCCTGGTGACGTACGATCCGGCCGACCCTCCTGGCGCACGCGTCTGGCCCGCCAACACGCATGTGGCCAACGCGGCAGGATATGCTGGCTCGCTCACCGCGGCCGCCCTGCTGGAGACGTTTGGCGTTTCCGCCTATGCGATCTTGCTCGCAATGGTGATCGTGGATGCCCGGCTGTTCGTGCGGAAGACATACAGCGATCCGCTGCTGCGCCTGATCGGGTTCGGACTGTTGCTCTTGTCGCTGGCGGTTTCCGCACGAGTTCTCTGGGCGGGTTCATGGCATGGGCCGCTGGTGGGTGTCGGGGGACTGCTGGGGACGCACGGACACCTTTTCCTGGCCGAGCAGTTTACGCCTGCGGGGCTTGGGTTGCTTCTGGCGTGCGGGTTCGTCTCGGGAATGCTGTTGACCACCGACTATCTGCTGTTCAATGCGCTGGCGTCGGTCGTCCTGTTCCCGTTTCACGTCGTCAACGGCCTGGGGTTTGGGCGCCGAGGCGCCCGGCCGGAGGAAACCGCGGGTTTGCCGGCTGTGGCAAGCGCCGCCGCGGCCCCGATTGAGCCCGTTGTGGGCGCGGTTCCGGTCGTCGCACCGCCTCGCCCCACCGTGGGTTCGTTCCAGAAGGTGGCGACGCAGGTGATGCAGGCGGTGAAGTCAGCCCCGACCCTGGCTTCGGACCTCATGGCGAAGGTGACTCCGGCGGCCACCGCGATCGGTCAGGCCTGCAGCGGACTCGCTACTGGCACGTCGGCTCCCGCGGCGTCATTCCCTGCCGGGCTGCCCCCGCTCGATCTTCTCGAAGAGGCCGAGGACTTTCCGTACGAGCATTTGGCCGGACGGGCCAAGATCGCAGCACAAATTCTGGAGAAAACATTCCAGGAATTTGGCCTGAACGTGAAGGTCGTGGAGATCGATACCGGGCCGGTCATCACGCAATTTGAACTACAGCTCGAAGCGGGGTTGCGGCTCTCGAAGGTGACGGCGCTGGCTGACGACCTTGCCATTGCGCTGCGGGTCCCCAGCGTGCGGGTGGTTGCGCCGATTCCCGGAAAGAATACGGTCGGCGTGGAAGTCCCTAACGACCGCCGGGTGATGGTCCGCCTCAAAGAGATCATCGAAACTACGGCCGCGGAACGCGACAAGCAGCGGATCCCGCTGTTTCTGGGCAAAGACGTCAGCGGCAAGCCGCTGGTCGTCGATATGGCGAAGCTGCCGCACCTGTTGATCGCTGGTCGGACCGGGACCGGAAAGAGCGTCTGCCTCAACACGCTGATCCTTTCGATCCTGATGAGCCGCAGCCCGGAAGATGTGAAGCTGCTGATGATCGACCCGAAAATGGTCGAGCTCAGTCCGTACATGCGGGTCCCGCATCTGATGAGCCCGGTCATCACGGACATGAAAAAAGCGGAAGCTGTCCTGGGCTGGGCCGTCGACAAGATGGAGGAGCGGTATGATCTGTTGGCCCGGTGCGGCGTCCGGCACCTCGACAGCTACAACCAGCTTTCCCGCGAAGAGAAGTTGCGGCGGCTGGGGATCACTCCGGAATCGGAAGAGGCCGAGGGGCTGCCCGACCGTATGCCATACATCGTGATCATCGCGGACGAATTCGCCGATCTCATCATGACCAGCGGCAAGGATGTGGAAGGCCACATCATTCGTCTGGCACAGAAATCGCGTGCCGTGGGGATTCACCTCGTCCTCGCCACCCAGAAGCCAACCGTGGACGTGATCACCGGCTTGATCAAGTCGAATCTGCCCGCTCGCGTCTCGTTCCAGGTGGCTAGTCGGGTTGACAGCCGGGTCGTGCTCGACGAAATGGGCGCGGAGAAACTGCTGGGCAACGGGGACATGCTGTACCTCGCGCCGGGGACGAGCAACATTAGCCGGGCCCAGGGGACGTACGTCTCCGACGAAGAAGTGATGAAAGTGATCGAGTTCTTCAAGGACTGTCCGCCGCAGTACAGCAAGGAACTGACGCAGCTCAAGCCCGCGGCCTCGTCCTCAAAAGATGCGGGGAAGACCGGGATCGACGCCATTCGCGCCAAAGACGATCTCTACGAACAGGCGATCGAAATCGTGATTCGCGAGGGACGGGGTAGTACGTCACTGCTGCAACGGGCGATGGGAATCGGTTATGGCCGCGCGGCGCGACTGATCGACTTCATGGCCGAGGATGGCATCGTCGGCGAGTACAACGGTTCTCAGGCTCGCGAAGTGCTGTACACGATGGAAGACTGGCGGGCGATGAAGTACGGCGACGAACTCGAAGAGGTCGACGCCTGATTGCGTGACGCAGATCGTCTGTGCTGTTTCCAACAGCCGGTAGCGTGCCCCGCGTCAGCAGCGCGACGGGGTCACCTTGTCTGCGTCACCTCGTCGATCGAATCAACGACCACTGCGATGATCCTCTCCAGCAGCTGCGGAGGCATGGCCGGCGCGGGAATCACTTCGACGAGGTCTCCCAGTGGACGCAGCATCACCCCGCGCCGCCTAGCGGCAAGCACAATCCGATGCCCGATTCGCTCGGCCGGCGCGTAGGTCGTCTCGGCGGCCCGATCGCGAACCACCTCAATCCCCGCGACCAATCCTTTGACGCGGACGTCTCCGACGTGAGGATGTTCACGAAGCGGGGTCAGCAGTCGTTCGAGGGCCGCCCCCAGTCGTGCCGCGTTGTCGAGAACGGCGTGCGTCTCAATCCGCTTCAGGGACGCACGCGCGACCGCACAAGCGAGCGCGTTCCCGGTGTACGTGTGGCCGTGGTAGAAGGTTTTTCCGGCTTCAGGTCGCCCGAGGAACGCCTCGTAGATCGGGGAGGTGACCATCGTCGCCGCCAGCGGCAGATATCCCCCGGTGAGTCCCTTGGAAAGGCAGAGTAGATCGGGTGCGACCTGCTCTTGAGGACAGGCGAAGAGCGTCCCCAACCGCCCAAACGCGACGGCGACTTCGTCGGCAATCAGAGGAATATCGAACGCCAGGGTCAACTCACGAACTCGCGCCAGATAGCCCGCCTGATGGACCAGCAGGCCGCCTGCCATCTGCACGAGCGGTTCAATCACGAACGCTGCGATCTCTTTGTGCCGATCGCGGAGCGTCGTTTCCAATTCGCGATGGCAAAAGGCAAACCAGTCGGCCGCCGAGACTCCCCTCGGGATCGCACCATACGCAGGCGCAGGCAGTCGGAGCGACGAGAACAACAGCGGTTCATAGGCCCCGTGAAACCGGGCAATTCCCCCTATACTCACCGCGCCCACCGTGTCGCCGTGGTACGCGCTCTGCAACCCGACAAACAGCGGTCGTCGGGACGGTCGGTCGGTTCGCTGCAGGTGATACTGGAATGAGATTTTCAGCGCCGCTTCAATCGCCGTGGAACCGTCGTCGGAGTAGAAGACGTGGTTCAAGCCAGAGGGAGCGACTGTGACGAGCTCCCGCGCCAGCGCGACCGATTCGACCTGGCCCATCCCCAAGAGCGTGCCGTGAGCGACTCGGTCCACCTGGTCCTTCAAGGCCGCATCGAGTTCTGGCACGTGGTGCCCATGGACGTTGCACCAGAGATTCGACACACCATCGAGGTAGCGACGTCCATCGGTGTCGATCAGCTCGAAACCCTCCGCCGCCGCGATGATCGGATTGCCGTCCGCGGCATATTCGGACATGGGCGTGAAGGGGTGCCAGACATGGGCTGTGTCCCATGCCTGCCACTGGGCGGTTGTCGTCCCGGCGGTCTCACTTCCAGTTTGCGGTGGCGAAGTCATCATGAGGCGGTTGTAATCGGGAAAGTCCGGAAAACACAGCATGACTCACTTCCCTCAAAAACCCACTGAACCTCTCCCTCCTGTGTCGCGGAATGCGGGTGGATGCCCCACCGGGACTGCATCGGCTGATGGCTCCGGGGCGATGGTTTCCGGCCCGCTGAACAGCATCTGGGTTCGAATCTCCCTGCTCGCGGGCTTGCTGGCGATTGGACTGGCGCTGCGACTTCCTGGTCTGGTAACCGACTTCTGGCTCGATGAAATCTGGTCGTGGGCGATGGCCCTGGGCGTCACATCTCCCGACCAGATCTTTACCTCGCTCCACGCCGACAACAACAACTACCTCAACACGCTCTGGCTGTGGTTGTGTGGCCCATGGGCACCGGTGTGGGTCTACCGACTCCATTCCCTTGTCGCGGGCGTTGCGACGCTGCTGGTGGTCGTAGCGTTGACGCGTCGCCTGTCGGGGCCTTTTTCGGGCGAGGATCGTCGGGTTACTGAGATCGCCGGCTATGTCACTGGTCTGCTCCTCGCCACATCGGCCGTGTTTGCGATCTACTCCAGTGAAGCACGCGGTTATTCGCTCGCCATTCTGGCGGCCACGGTGAGCCAGTGGCAGTTGGGAGAAGTACTGAGGCGTCCCCGCGCCAAGGCCTGGTGGCTCTTTTCCGCAACATCGCTCTGCGGGTTTCTCGGACATCTTTCGTATCTGACCGTGTTCGTCGCACAGGCCCTGTGGCTGTTGGTTGAGCTTATGTGGCCGCTTCGGCATGACGGACTGTGGTGGCGCCGCGCTTCCGGCGGAATTCTGGCGTTTCTTGGGCCAACGCTGGGGGTCGTCTGGCTGTATCTTGTGGACCTTCAAGTCGCTCTCATCGGGGGGGGCCCCCATATGGATCGTCTGCTGGTCACACTCGATACGCTCTCCGAACCATTTGGTCGCCTCGATGGAGTTGCCAAGGCGCTGGCGGCGGTGGGGTTTGTGCTCCTGCTTTCGGTTGGCATGCAGACGGTACGCGGCCGGGAGAGCCGCGAATGGATCTGTTGTGCCGCGATCGTCGTGGTCGCACCGATACTTCTTTTTGGACTTGCGCCAGCGAGGCTCGTCTACCCGCGTCACTTTCTTGTGCCGATGATTGTTCTGTTTCCGGCACTGGGATTGGGGCTGACGCGACTGTGGTTTGGTTCCCGCGCGATGCAGGTCGTTGCGGTGTGCCTCTCGTTGTTATGGGCGGCCGGCAACGGATTGGAATTCGCAGGCTTCTTTCGCGAGGGACGGGGGCACTACCAAACAGCCTTGCAGGATCTGGCCGACGAGAATTCGCGCGCTCACGGTCCAGAAGCGAAGGCTGTTGTCGGCAGCGATCACGACTTCCGTAACGGCATGCTGATTGCCTTTCACGTTCGGAGAAATCCTACGTTTCAGCAGATCGAGTATCGCCCTCTCGGCGCCTGGCCGGTCGAAGGGGTCGAATGGCTGATTCTCCACGACCTGGATGCCGAGGCGACATTTCCGACCAGTTTCACGGAGACGGATAAACTGTACCGGTTGGTAAAGACCTACGGATTCTCCGGCCCCGTGGGTTGGCAGTGGGGCCTCTATCGCCGGGCCGATCTGTGGAAATAGACCGGCGCTGGCCAGGAAGCGACGGCCTGGACGCTGTTCAGCCGATTGTCTCTTCAGTGCTCGGATGGAATCCTGTTGACGTCCAGGCGCTTGCCCATCGCGAACAACCCGCGTTTTCCAAACCGGCTTTGCGTGCCGTCGATGGAAAGTCGTAGGGTGGATGCGCAAAACGACCACGGGACCGGTCTAAGGATGCAGAATGACTCGCCTGCTGTTGCTGGTTCTGGTTGTTGCCGGTGCACCTCGGCTCGTCCTCGCGGGTGACTTCTTGCGGCCGCCCGTCACGGTCTACGGATCGCAGGGACCTCGGTTCCACTACACGGGCAATCCATCGACCTCTCCACGCTCTCCCTTGGCCGCGGTTGGGCCGCGCGGACAGGGCTATCACAGCGGCCAGCTCGATTATCCCTGTCCAGTCTGTCCGGAATGGCTGGGTTACCACGGCCCGAAGCCGTATTGCGAGAACGTCACACTGCCGTGGGCACCGGGCGGCTTTTTTGGCTGGCGCGACACGTATGAGCCAGAGCTACGGCACAATCCGATCCCCTTCGACAGCTCGCTGACCGTCCCGGCGGCCGATGGCAGCCCACAGCCCGTCGGGCAAGGCCGGTCGATTTTGCCACCCCGGCGGTCGGTGTCGGTCCCGGCCCCGGCCTCTTAGGTCTCGACCTGCGGGATCCGAAGGATCAAGGCCACCCTCACGCATGAAGGCCTCGTGAAACAGTCGGGACTCACATAGTCCTACGGTCGAAATCGTACGACTTCCGATACACTCCGCCCAGAAGATCAACTGTTCTGGACGTGAGTTTGGATCGGCCGTCCCGATCGCCCTGCGGTGCGTTGAGTTCCAGCCATGTCTCTCACTCCACTGGCCGACGATGCGCTGGCGATCTGGCGGGCGGGTGTCGCTGCGGTCGAGTCGCAGTCGCTGGTCCAACGGCAAATCCGTGTTGAGGATGGTCGTCTCAAAGTGGCGGGCATCGACTGGCCCCTGACGCCAGCCACCCGCCTGCTGGTCGTTGGTGCGGGGAAAGCCGGCGCGGGAATGGCGGCGGGGGTTGAGGCCGCGGTCGCGGGGACACCGTTCGCATCGCGTTTGTCGGGCTGGGTGAATGTCCCCGAGGACTGTGTCCGCGCGCTGCCACACATCCACTTGCACCCCGCACGACCGGCGGGCGTGAACGAACCGACTGAAGCGGGCATCGTCGGGACAGAGGCCATCCTCAAGATCGTTCAGGGTGCCCGGCCCTGCGATCTGGTGCTCGTCCTGTTGTCGGGCGGCGGCAGCGCCCTGATGCCCGCGCCGGTTTCCGGACTGACCCTGGCCGACAAACAGTCGCTGACACGTCTCCTCAGTCGCCGGGGCGCGACGATCCAGCAGTTGAACGCCGTTCGGTCCCAGTTGTCTCGGGTCAAGGGGGGTGGACTGGCCCGAGCCGCCGCGGGAGCCGGGCATGTCGCAACGCTGATCATCTCCGATGTGATTGGTGACCCGCTCGATGTGATCGCCTCGGGGCCGAACTGTCCCACGCGCTCTTCGCCTGAGAAGGCACTGTCGGTCCTGGCGCAGTTTGACCCGGATCGAACGTTGCTACCTGTCGCGATTTATGCGGTGCTGGAGCGACGTCGATCTTTCGGCACCGCCGCAGATCACGACGGCTCATTCAAATGTCCGGTGACTCAGCATCTGCTGGGAACAAATCGAGTTTCCTGCCTGGCGGCCGCAGAAGAAGCCGCTCGGCGCGGATATCGCGTGGTCGAGATCGAGCAGGATCGTCAGGGCGAAGCGCGGGTCGAGGGGATCCGTCTGGCCGAGCGCGCGATCGCGCTGCAGGCGGAGGCCCGCGCAACGGGCGAATCACTCTGCCTGGTGAGCGGCGGCGAGCCTGTCGTCACACTGCCGAGCGATCGTGCGGCCGGGAAGGGGGGCCGCAATCAGCAATTGGCGCTCGCGGCACTGGCTCACTGGTGGACGAAGCCGATCACCGGGGTCGTACTGCTGTCAGCAGGAACCGATGGCGAAGATGGCCCCACAACGGCCGCCGGGGGCCTTGTCGATGCCTCGGTCCTCGCCACGGCGCAAGGTCTCGGGGAACATCCCGACGAGGCCCTCGCCACTTGCGACGCCTTTCCTTATCTCGAACGGGTGGGAGGGCTGGTGGTCACGGGCCCGACACACACCAATGTGATGGACCTGAGGATTCTGCTTGCGCGACCGGGCAATTCTCCGGACACGGTGACCGGCCCGCGATCCGATGTAACGCGGTGATTTGGGTGCGGCTGATGATCGCTTTGTGGTCTATTCGCGAGCGGGAATCGCTCCCCCCCGGGCGCCAACGCTTCCGGCTCCCGCGATGACGACAATTGCTGCCTCCCTTGCCGTTACACCCCTCGACTTACACGACGCCTTGAACCAGGGCCGTGTCCCTGTAAAGCCCCTCGCGGGACATCAACTCGGCGTGGGTACCCATCTGCACAATTCTTCCCTCGTCGAGCACGACAACCCGCGTGGCACTGCGCAGGGCGCTCAGGCGGTGGGCGACGATCAACGTCGTCCGGCCGCGCATCGCCGATTGCATCGCTGTCAAAATCTCTCCTTCGGTGTGCGGGTCAATCGCAGCCGTCGGGTCATCAAGGAGCAGGATCGCCGGGTCGAGCAAGAGTGCTCGCGCCAGCGCGATTCGCTGCCGCTGCCCGCCCGAAAGGTCCAGGCCAAACTCTCCGAGGATCGTGTCGTACCCCTTGGGCAGGGCCTGGATAAACTCGTCTGCTCCGGCGGTCTTCGCCGCCGCGATGACCTGATCCTGCGTGGCCAGGGGCTGGCCAAACGCGATGTTTGCAGACACCGTATTGCTGAACAGGAAGCTCTCCTGAAACACGATGCCGATATTGCGTCGCAGGTCGTCGAGGTTGTAGTCGCGGACATTGACCCCGTCGATCCGCACGGCCCCAGCCCGCGGGTCGTAGAACCGTGGGACCAGACTGAGCAGCGTCGATTTGCCAGACCCGGTGGCTCCCAAAATGCCGATGACTTCACCCGCTGGAATCTCCAGGCGGATGGCTTCGAGCGCGGTCAACTCCGGGCGATAGCCGAACGTCACGTCGTCGAAGGCGATCTCTCCTCGCAGTCTTCCCGCACGAAGGGCATCACGAGGACTGGCAATTTCGATCTCCATATCCAGCACTTCAAACACGCGGTGGGCCGCCGACAGCGCCTGCTGCACGCTGTTGGCGATGTTCGTCATGTTCGAGACCTGACTCGAAAACTGCTGCAAAAGCCCTGCGAACACCACGAGGCCTGTCCCCAGCGGCAAGAGGTCCTGCGTCACGAGGTACCCGCCGTAACCCAGCAGCACCGCGAGGTTGATTTGTGTCAAAAAGCCAATCGCGGGGGTGAACACGCTCACCTTCCAGAAAATCGACCGCTGCTGATCGCGGACCTCTTCACTGGCCCGCTGAAACTTGGCGATCTCTTCCGGCTCGCGATGGAACCCCTTGATGACATGCACGCCCTGCACATTCTCGGCGAGGGTCAGCACCATCTGATCGACCAGCTCCCGGTTTCGGTCGTATTCGGGGCGGACCTTGCGGGAAAACACCAGCGTCGCCCACCAGAGCAGGGGCGTGGTGGCCAGCGTGGCGATCGTCAGCCCGACATGAATCTCCAGCATGTAGACGAGATAGACGACCAGCGACAGCACAAGAATCAGCCCCTGGATGATCACTCCGTCGACAAACGCTCGCACCGCCTGCACATCCGATGTCACCCGGTTGATAATCGAGCCGGTGGCCTGAGAGTCAAAAAACAGAAACCCCAGTCGCTGCATCCGGTCGTACACGGCCGCCCGCAGGTCGACGACGATTCGCCGCTGAATGAGAATCGCGGAGTCGACCGCGTATCGATAGTTGAGCACGGCGCGCAAGAGCGCCACGCCCAGCAGCAGCCCGGCGATCAGGGCAATCTGCGTCTGTGGAGCCGACGTCAGCCAGCGATCGAGCCCCGGAGGCAGCCAGAGCGGTCCGGTCATGCCGCCGGCGTGATATCGAATCACGTCGATGCCCAACCCCGTCAGATACGTTGCCGCCAGCGCTGTCGAGAGCAGGAGCAACTGCTCGATGATCAGGCGGACACAGCCCCAGCGGTACTGCCAGGCCAGACGCGTCATGCGCCAGAGCAGGGCTGAGTTGTCCGGGCGGGACATCGAAACTGGGGATGCGGTGGGGGCGGAAACAGGCATGACCAGGCAGGCGGGACTGACGGAGGCTGCTCCCGTTCGGAACGACGAAACTCGCCATTCGGCCGACCGGGATCATCCGAGTCGCAGTTATCTCGCGTTTCAACGCACAACACCAGACAGGCGGCGCCCGGCCCAAAGGAAAAACCGCACCAAAATCGCAGCGGTCACCCGTTGGCCGCCCCACACCCTCGTCGAAGCTGTGAATTTTTCGGAAGACCGGCGAGTCCTCGACGAAAACTCGAAGCCTCGTAGAGGAAGCGATGAGGCTTCCCCTAGCGTGCACTGCACCCCGGCTCACTCCGCAGCCCCGGCGTCATGAACTCGAAGACCTGTCATCGTTCGAAGCAGAGCAACTTCCACCAGTTCCTCCAGCAGTGCATCGCGGCCACGCGGAAGCGCGGTAACCCGCACAACCGGCCCGGCGGTGAGCGCTAACCAGTCATGCACGATCCGTCGAACCGGGTCGAGGAACAACTCGGGCGGCAGGTCGGTCAGAGGTCCAGCCAGCACGATCTCACGATAGCCCGGCAGACAGGCCTGAAGCTGCGCACAGCCCCAGGCGATTGCGACCGCCGCATCCGAGACAATCGCCCGCGCCAATTCATCATCCCGGACCGCCAGCGAGAGCAGTTCATCGCTGCTTTTTGGTGTCACCCGATTCGCAAGGCTGTCTGAACGCGATGACTCCCCAAACTGTTCTCGAGCGCGATCGCGAGCGGCCTGACGACTCATCTGGGCCAATTGCCAGCGTGCCAAAAGTGCCGTCGACGTGACCAGATCGGCGAGCGATGGCCGCGCCGGCGGCAGACTCAGGGCGAGCAGTCCCGGCGTCAACTGCCCCAGCCGGATTCGCTGCGGGCCAAGGGCGGCCACCAGTTCATCATCGATCCAGACCACGAGGGAGGTCTCCTCCCGCTGACTCGGTGCGACGCGCCGCAGGATCAAATCCAGTCCCGTGATGCAGGTGACCTCACACCCGAATTGTGTGCGTGCCCAGCCGACAATGTCCGCTCCCTGCCAGGCGGCTGGCCAGGCTCCGCCGCTCGGGCGGCCAGACGCATCCGCGTGTCCCGCAAGCGAGAGCGCCACAGAGGTGATCGTATCGGGACGGGCATCCCAACGGGCCAGAATGTCACAAACTGTCGTCCACGCAACTCCGAGCAGCTCTGAGGGCGATTCCGCACCGAACAGACTGCGCCGCGTCGACTGAAACCGGGTCGCGTGCCCAAAAGCACTGAGCGCCACGCCCACCGCATTGGGTGCCAGCGAGAGTCCCAAAGCGTACCGCATCTCGGTTCCCCACGGTCTACGTCTGGTTCGTCATCGAATAAATCCAGATCGCATTCAGGTGGCATCGCGTCGGATTTCATCAACTGGTCGGGGGCGGCGCGTCATCAGCCAGGCGGTTGGTGCGAGGACGAGGGCGGTGCCAATCAACGTCGGCGCGGTGAAGTGCCGGTCAAACAGGGTGACGTCCATCAGCATACCGAAAGCCACCTGAGACAGCCCGATCAACGCCACCTGGCTCGGCACCCCCGAAGTGAACGCTTTGGTGAGCGCCAGTTGCCCCAGTGTGGCTGTCCCGCCAATTCCCGCCAGAAGCGTCAGCCCCACTGCGAGTGAAGCTCCCGGCTTCCAGCCTGCGGTCGGAGCTAGTCCCCAGGCCACTCCACAGAACACGAGTGAGACCGCTGAAAAGTGCATCACCACCGCGCGGGGAGAAATGCCTTTCAACTGGTGCAGCCCGAGCATCGCCACCGAGGAACAGAACGAAGAAAACACGGCCACGAGCGTTGCCAGGTTGCCCCGCTCCAGATGCGGCTGCTGCACGAGAAACACGCCCGACATCCCGACCGCAATCGCCAGCCAAGTCGACCAGGTCGGTTTCTGTCCGAGCACCGGCCAACTGAGGAGGGCCAGCCAGACCGGAAACAGATGCGTCAGCGTCAGCACATCGCCCACCGGCAACCGCGTGAAGCAGTAGAAGGCCGATAGCAACGCGGAACTGCCCGCGAGACTGCGGACCCACAGCGACCATGGCTTCCAGACCAGTAGCGGTGCCCCTTCCGCCAGCCCCCAGGCCACCGTCAGGACCAGGGGAATGAGCGCCCGGGCGAAGGCAATCATCTGCCAGTCGAAACTGTTACCAGCGGCATGCGCGAGACCGCCCATCGTGGAAAACGAAACGGCCGCGAACAGCATCCACAAATACGCGCGCACCGGGCGTTCCCCGCCTTCTGCTTCAAGGTCGCCCACCCCCTGGAAGCGAGCGGGTTCTCCGGGGGTGACACGTTGCGATCGGGACGATTCGGCGCCGTTGGCCAGGGGAACTGTCACCAGTTCCCCTGCCTCGCGATAGGAACTCTCACGAGTTCCGCGACACGCCAGGCGACGAGTTAGCGAGCGTTTGGATCGCCGAACAGCAGTCCACCGCTTCCCGTTCCGCCGCCACGCAGCGGGCCTTTGTGCTTGCGTTCGTAGGCCGTGCCCTTACTCGGCGCCTGGTCTTCGTCGGAAGGCTTCTTCTCCGATTGAGGCCGATCGATGAGCGCCTTCTTCGAGAGCGAAATCCGCCGCTTCTCGGTGTCGACGGCCAGCACCTTGAGATCAACTTCCTGGCCCGACTGCACGATATCCGTGACGCGAACCACGCGGCGATGCTCGAGTTCGGAAATGTGGACGAGGCCTTCGACGTTCGGTTCCAGCTCGACAAACGCACCGAAGTCGGTCGTCTTGGTCACCTTCGCCTTGATGACCGTGCCGGGGAGATACTTGTCGGCAATCACGGCCCACGGGTCGGCACTCAACTGCCGCATCCCCAGGCTCACTTTCTGCTTCTCCTGATCGATGCTCAGGATTTTGACTTCGATCCGCTGGCCTTCCTGGAGGATTTCTTTCGGGTGATTGACCCGGCTCCAGCTCAGTTCGCCCACGTGTAGCAGGCCGTCCACACCGCCGATATCGACGAACGCGCCGTAGTCCTTGATTGTCTTGACCACGCCCGAATGCGTCTGGCCAACCGCGAGGTTGCCCCAGGCCTGCGACTTGAGCTCCTGCCGCTCCATGTCCAAAAATGAGCGGCGGCTCACCACCAGGCTCTTCTTGGCCGGGTTCACTTCGGAAATCTTCACGCGCAACTTCTGGCCGACGTACTGTTCCATGTTCTGGACGAAGCCAAAGTCGATTTGGCTCGCGGGCATGAATCCGCGGAGGTTGCTGATGTTGACTTCCAGCCCACCCTTATTCGTCTTGGTGACAACGCAGTCGACAATCTGCCCTTCTGCCACGCTCGACCAGTCGCCCTGAGGCTTCGTCACGCCGCCCTTGGCGGGGCGGAGATGAACCAGCCCCTCGGCCGGGTCGAACTTGTCGACGACGACATCGACCGTCGCCCCGACTTCGGGAACTTTCGTCCCTTCATACTGCTTGACCTGCAGCAGTCCGGAAGCCCGAGGACCGAGATCGACGATGATGTTTTCCGTCTGAACGGATTGAATCCGTCCCTTCAGCTTTTGTCCGGGCTTTAGCTCTTCACCGGACGGAGCGGCGGGTGGTTGCCCCTCGGGAGCCACGAGGGCCGCCTGGCTCCCCGCCATGGCCGAATTGATTTCCGCTTCCAGGCTCGCATCGAGCGTGAGCGATTTTTCGTGGGGAATCTCAACCTTTTCGGCAGAGGGAATCGCCGGCTTGGCGGCGACAGCGGCCGCTTCCGCAACTTCGGGCGACACCTCAACGACGACGTTGGGCACAGCCTTCATCGACTCGGGATCGACCGTCGGGTTGAGCTGCAGGCGAGGCTTTTCAGTTTCCGTCGCACTGGCCTGCGGAGCTGTTTCCGGAACCACCGCGACTGGAGTGGCATCCGGGGCTGCGGCATCCGGCAGAGCGGCGACCGCTTCCGGTTGCGTGACCTCCGCCCCATCTTTAGGCCCCGGTTCCCCCGGCACGGCCCCAATTGGCGATTCGGTACCCGTCACAGCAGCCTGCTCGTTCGACATTACACAACACCCTGCGGTACGTCGTTCCTCCCCTGGGGGAAGAACGTGCGGCGAGACACATCTGACACACTGACCTGACTGAGATTCTGGCCGAACGGTCACCTAAACGCGACCTCGACAGGAATCAACAGTGCCCCGGAGTATAACCCCTGCCGCCCAAGGCGCGTATCTCGTCCGCCAGTTTCACCATTTTTTTGCCGGAGAGTGCTGTCGCCCCGGACTGCCCAATCGCTACGTCCTACGGAGACCTGGACACGCTGTCGGTTCGGGGCGCCTCACAAATGGTCCCGGTGAAGCCTGACTGCAGCCAACGGCGCTTCACAACGTCTTGAGATACTCCAGCACCGCGCGGCGCTGGGCGTCGCTCAGGGCATCTGGGTACGTATGTCCCTGGAACGACTTGCCCGGCTTCTGTGTGTCGAAGTAACCGCGCCGATCGGCTGGCAAGGTGACGGTCGCGGGAACGGCATCCATCCGCTCGACTTCCAGGCCAACGCGGGCGTGGTCGAATCCGGTGGCCGAGCGCTTCCAGACGACCGGTCGCTCTCCAGAGTCCAGTACATCCGCCAGGGTCGGCACCGATCCATTGTGGAAGTACGGCGCCGAGGCCCAAATGCCGTCCAGTGGCGGGGCCGCGTAGCCGGGCGTATCGACTCGATACTGGTCAATCTTTTCACCGTAATGGCCGAACCAGCCATTCGCCATGAACTCGCGATACTCCTTGCGAAGCGAATCGAACCGTGCCCGGTCGGTGCCAATCTCTTCGATCGAAATGATTTTGTTCGGGAATTCGCTGCCGTCGCCATAGGTCCCGTGGCAGCGTGCGCAGTTTTGATCAAACACGACCTTTCCGTGAGTCGCCAGTTCGGCATTCACGGGACCGGGGTACTTCGGCGGCCGCAGCGATTCGATCCAGGCGAGCAGGTCCTTCGCCCCCTCCTCCCAGCCTCGGATCCGCTCCCCCGAATTCTCGGGGACCATCACAAACTGCAACAGCGGACGATGCCCCTTGGCCGCAAAGCCATCTGCATAAATCGTCTTCTTGCGGCGGACGTTCCAGAACGGCGGAGCATCGCAGTCGTGATGCAACAGCGGGGGAACATTGCCGGTCAAGACAAAATTGATGTCTCGATCCCGCCGAGCTCCCAGCGCCACGCCAAAAATGACGGCGTTGGTAGTGCCGTTCGTCTGCCCCAAAGGAATGTGCAGCGAACCCAGATCAAGATGGGCTAGCGCCTTCCCCTTCTGCAATTTGACCAGCCGGATCTCCTCCGTCAGCGTTTGCATTGCGAAGAGGGAGTTCGGGACGCCCAGCACGGTCTCCCCGGCCACCGTCCCCGAGTGGCAGGCCAGGCAGTTCATTACCCATCGGCCCTCTCCGGCATCCACATACCCCAGCGCCGGACCCGTTCCAGGGTGGTCTGGCGATTCGACCAGGCCGTACCGCTCGAACGCCAGCTTCCTCCGCTCCGCCGGAGTCGCCTTGCGTGCCTGATCTCGGAGTGGCTGAGGCCAGACTGTCCAGACGCTCTCGAACACCTCGTCGTCAAAATCCGGTGGCAACAGAGGCGTCTTCGTCAGCCAGACATAACCCCGTTTGGCGGCGTCAGAGTTGGAACTCGTGCCTGCCGCTGGAACGATCTCTTCGGCAGAGGGGACTGGCAGCGCGGTACTGAACACCAGCAAGCAACTAACAGACAGCCATCCCAGGCAAGTTCGTACGACATCCTGCATTGTCCAACTCTCCCAAGAACCCCTCATCGACGAAACTAGGGGCGTCGTCCCCGTGTCACTCTCAGATAACCGTCCTCCGCAGTCGAACGCAACGGGAAGCGGTCTTGCGGGTGCAATTGTGTTTGGGGGCTTCCCGGGTGAGTCGCAAGCGGGAAGCGTCAGGGCGCGAACGCTTCCCGCTCCCCCGAATTTCGTCACGACATCAGCAATTGGAGATGGCATCCCGGCCAGCCGGTTCTGTCCCGTTCCTCGTGGAATCCAGAATTCGTGCCGTTATCATAGCGTGCCAAAAGGTTTCGTCGGCGGTGAAACGGATCGCGCTCCCGTCTCCACCCTCGACCGCACTGCCACGCCCTCCCTCTCGCCGCGAACCAACAATGTCCAAACTGACCGATGAGTCCCTGAAGCGCGATGTCCGAATGCTGGGCGACCTTTTGGGAGCGGTGATCACCGAACTTGCCGGCAAGGAGGCGTTCGACCTCGTCGAGGAAATTCGCGGGCTGGCTCTCGGACGGAGAAGCGAATCGGCAACGGACAGCGAATCGGCCCTCGTCCGCCGCATCGCCACGCTGGGTGAGTCGGAGGCCCGCGTTGTTTTGCGGGCGTTTGGCGTGTTTTTTGACATGTCGAATCTGGCCGAAGACCGTCACCGGGTTCGTGTCCTCCGTCATCGCGAGGCCGAACGCGGCGACACGCCGCTGGGCGAATCCATCGCCGCCGCGATCCGCGAACTCAAAACCGCCGGAGCGACCCCGGCCGATGTTCAATCCGCTCTGAACGAACTGCAGATCGAACTGGTCTTCACCGCCCATCCCAGTGAAGCCAAGCGGCGTTCCATTCGGGCGAAGCTGCGGCGGATGCGGCAGTCACTTCAAGAATTGGACCGGAACGATCTTTTGCCGCGTGAGCAGGAACGACTGAAACGCTCCCTTCGCACCGAACTTACGATCCTGTGGCAGACCGACTTCCTGCGTCCCTCCCGCCCCACCGTGATGCAGGAAGTGGAGCGGGGACTGTCGATTGCGCCTCGTCTTTGGGAAGTCATTCCCCGCGTCTACTCTGCCCTGAGACGGGCGTTGAAGACCGAGTTCCCGGAGACGCGGTTCGAGATTCCTGTTTTTCTGCGATTCGGATCCTGGATGGGGGGCGATCGCGATGGAAATCCGTTCGTGACGGCCGACGTGACGGGCAAGACGTTCCACTGGTTGCGCGATACGGCGACGCGTCTGCAACTGGAATCCTGTCGTAAGCTGCACGACTTCGTCTCGATCTCGCAGCGTGAACAGCCTGTCGACGAGGAACTGCTGGCTGCGATCGAGGCCGCGAAAACCCGCTGGCCAGAGTGTGCCGCGAGGGTCTCGGCCCTGCCACCGAGCGAGATTTATCGCCAGTGGTTGACACTGATCTCCTGGCGGCTGGAGCAGTCGCAGTCTGTCCGGATCTTCACCCCGCCACCCGCAGGCGCCTATCGCGACGGCGACGATCTGGTCCGCGATATCGACCAGTTGCTGGTCAGTCTCCGGCACCATCATGGGGAGTTTGTAGAGGAAGAGGTCCTGGCATGGCGCGACTGCGCCAGCGTGTTCGGCCTGCACTTCACCCGGCTCGATATCCGTCAGGATGCCCGCCGCTATGCCGAGGTGATGTCGGAAATTCTGGCCGTGCTGAACCTGGCCGAGGATTTTTCCAGTCTCGATGAGCGTGCCCGTCAAGCGGTGCTCTCGCGGACAATGCCCTGGCAGCAGCCGATTCCCGAAGACAAGTTGTCGCCCCTGGCCCGCGACACGATTGCCAACATCAAGCTGCTCCGCGGGGCGACGCAATCCTTCGGATCGAACTGCCTGGGCGGCTCGATTATCAGTCTGACCGAGGCACCGAGCGAAGTGCTGTCGGTGCTCTGGCTCTGGAAGTGGACGCAGTCCGAAGTCGGCCGAGTCGGTCGGCATCCGGAATCTCCAGACACGAGCGAACTGCGGATCGTGCCCCTGTTCGAAAAGATCCGCGACCTCGCCCAAGCTGCGGAAACTCTCCAGGGGATGTTTGAACATCCTGCCTACCGGGCTCATCTCGCCCAGCAGGGTGACCGCCAGATGGTGATGCTCGGATACAGCGATTCGACCAAAGATGGCGGGTATCTCGCCGCCTGCTGGGGCCTCTATCGGGCACAGCAGGAGCTGGAAGCGGTGGCCGAAAAGTTCCGTGTCAAACTGACGTTCTTTCACGGCCGTGGTGGTTCGCTCGGACGAGGTGGCGGACCGGCCGCACGGGGGATTTTGTCGCTGCCGCCAGCGGCGCTCGACGGCACGTTGCGGCTGACCGAGCAGGGCGAGGTGCTGGCCGAACGCTACGACGACGTCCAGATCGCCTATCGACACCTCGAACAGGTCACCTGGGCGACCCTCGTTGCCAGTGCCATGCCGCGTCTGGCGGGCCAGCCCACGTCGGCAACGCGCTCGGACGAAGCCGATCGCCGGGCGGCCTTGCTCACGCCGCTTTCCGAACGGTCCTACAGTGCCTACCGGGACCTGGTCGATCAGCCAGGCTTCATCCACTACTTTGGCGTCGCGACGCCCGTTGACGAAATCGAGAACCTTCCGATCGCATCGCGTCCAGCCCGTCGCCGCGGGGAACGCACCTTGAACGACCTGCGGGCCATTCCCTGGGTCTTTTCGTGGACGCAGAACCGCTGCCTCATTCCCGCCTGGTATGGCGTGGGGACCGCGTTTGCCGAATTGAAGGCGAGCAACCCCACGGCCTATGCGGAACTTTCGCGGCTCTATCGGGAATGGCCCTTCTTTCAGGCCACGATCGACAATGCCTGCCTCGCGCTGGCCAAGGCAGAGATGTTTATCGCCGCTCGCTACTCCGATCTGATGGAAGACGCCGAAACCCGCACGCGTCTCTGGGGTTTGATCTCGGCGGAGCGGGACCGAACCCGCACCGCGCTCCTCGATGTGACGGGGCAATCCGAACTGCTCGCGGCAACGCCCTGGCTGCAGCGATCGATCGAAGCCCGAAATCCCTATGTCGACCCGCTTAACCTGTTACAGATTGAGCTGTTGAAGCGGCGACGCGCCACAACGGCAACGCCCGCCGAACAGGGTGACGATTCGCTTCGCGATTTGCTCCGGCTTTCGGTGCAGGGGATCGCAGCCGGCATGCGAACAACAGGGTGACCAGTTCGCCCGGCAACTTGTTGGAGAGCGCGTCTTTAAGCTGCGCATTGAGAGTCGCTCACCGTTTGGTAATCGGGATTTACGGGGTCTGACTGCCCCGTGGGATCCAGTGGAATGTCCTTTATCCGCGGCCATAGGAGCAACTCGCAGGTGACGCCGGAGCACACCGAGCCTTTGAACAATGAAGTTGTCGAGGCAGCTCCGTTGGAACCGGCCTTGGCGCGGGCGGCGTGGGACGCCCCAGGTGCGGTCGCCTTGAGACTTGCCATTCTGTTTCAGATTGGCGTGGCCCAGGTGTTTCTCGACCGTCTCAGTCGGCGGACGATTTATACGGCCACGCTCTCGGCCGAGGTGCTCTGGCTGTGGGCGGCATTGCTGTCCTGTGTGCTCCCGGTCCTGATCGCCGTGGCTGGCTGGTTTGTGGCGCGGCGCCTCTCCGGCACACGCTGGGCCAACGTCTCTGTCCGGATCGAGAATGTCCTGTTTGGCCTGATTGCGGCCAGCAACATCGCCGTCGCCATGAAGTCCCGGCTGACGCTGAATTGGGTGGTCCAGGTTCCGTTCGTCATCGCTCTAGGGGTTCTGGCGGGCTGGTGCTACGGCCGATTCAAGTCCCCGCGCCGTGTGGTTCCCCTGATGGCTCCGGGATTGATCCTGGTCCCGCTCTTGTTCTGGGGCAATGTCCTCCGCCCGCTATCTGGGACAGAACCCGTGGCCGATCCCTCGCGACAGGCCAGCCGCCCCTGTCCGATCGTATGGATCGTGCTGGATGAGGTCTCCGGCGTCAGCCTGCTGAATTCCAATCGGGAGTTGAATCCCGCACGCGTCCCGAATCTGGCGGAGTTTGCGCGGCAGGCGACGTACTACCGCAATGCGACGTCGGTCTATCCCCGCACCGATCATGCGGTCCCCGCGATGCTGACAGGACGCTACCCGCGCCAGATCGTCCCGGCTCGGGCCGAACATTACCCCGATAATCTGTTCGCACAGTTGCGGGCTACCGGTCAGTTCGAAGCGGTCATTTTCGAACCGCTCACCGTTCTGGCGGGAACTCCTCGTGAGGTCAACCGGGAACGCCGCGTCTCGTTACCTTTGCCCCAGGAGTTCACGTCCCTGGCCACCACCATGCTGGCCGTCTGGGCGAGTGACCATTTGCCGTTCGAGCAGCCGTTCCCGCTGCCAGAAGTTCCCGCAACCTGGTTCGGAACCAGGTCTTACTCCGGAAACCGTTCCGATCAGAATCGAGGGGTGTTTCACTACAGTTGGGACATCAAACGTCGCGAGCAGGTCCGCCACTTTACGCGTTGTGTCCAACCGGGTGACAAACCGCTGTTCGCGTTTCTGCACGTCGCTTTGCCACACGCCCCCTGGATCTACACCCCGGAGGGAAAGTGCCTTTCCAGCGACCTGGGCGCCTACCAGGAACCACTCGCGGGTGGCCTGGGGGAGCTTGAGGAACTCTGGGTCGCCAACGAAACGGTGGTCGCCCAACAACAGCAGCGTTACCTCTGGCAACTGAAGTATGTCGATACGCTTCTGGGAGAGGTCTTCGCCCGGCTGCGTGATGTGGGGATGTATGACGACGCACTGATCGTGATTACCGGAGACCACGGTGTGTCGTTTCAGGGCAACCACAGTCGACGGGTGCCCGATGCCCAAACTCTCACCGACATCATGTGGGTCCCCCTGCTAATCAAGCGGCCTGGCCAAACCGAAGGACTGGTTTCTGATCGGAATGTCGAAACGATCGACCTCTGGCCGACCGTCGCCGACATTCTTGGGTTGCCCCTGGCAGGCCGTGTCGAAGGTGTCAGTCTGCTGGATGAGACTCAGCCCGAGCGGCCACTCAAAAGGTTTCACGATGAGCGGAAAGAGCTGTTCGTCGACGGCGCTTTTGAAGAACGTTGGACATCTCTAGGCGAGTTTCTGGGACGCATGGGCGAACAAGACGATCCGCGCTCGATCCGCCAGTTCATGCCCCTTCGCAACCTGCTGGAGCGTCCCGTTGCCGAGTTCACCACTCCGCCGGTCGGGTACCAGATCGCCGTTCGCGCCCCCCAGACACTTGATTTCGACCCGGCCTCCAACAGCATCCCTGGCGCGATTCGCGCGGAGCTTATCAACCCGCCTGCGTCTAGCCAGAACCTGATCATCGCGGTCGCGCTCAATGGCCAGATTGTCGCCACTGCCCGCCCATTCTTGAACCGCGAGTTAACTCCCACGCTCTCCGTCCTAATTGATCCGGCGAGATTTCGGACGGGGGAGAATGTCATCGAGTGGTATCAGGTCGTGGAGAACCTCCCCAAAAGACAAACGATCTCTCTGGCGAAGATTCCTCCGTACGTCGAATGATCCTGGAATTCGAGAGCTGGCGTTCTCGGAACGGCGAGAGAGCCCAACAGGGATTTCGCGAACGGACTTTGACGGATTCCTGCCAACGCTCCCGCGGAATCACGGGAAAAATCCTCACACGTCGCAAGTTCGACCACATCTGGGGCCCGGAGACTAGAGGCTGTTGATCCTGTTGTCCGGATTACTTCGGTGACAGGAATTCTCCAAGACGGGGCGTGGAATCACGTAACCACTTAATAAACATAGACTTACAACACAACACGCGGAACAGAATCGCGGCGGAGAGCGAGCCGCCATGCTCAATTTCATGGCCTATCTTTGACCTGTCCGAGGGCTGGTAAGGGGCCGGAACTCGAGACGGACATTCGGGGCCATGCAACCAGCCCCGGGCACACAAGGGGCCGCTCCGTGGATCTCGAACTCATCTCCAACAGTTTGTTGGGCGCGCCGATTCTGTTTTTCCTGTTCGGGTTCGTGGCGGTTGTCCTCAAGACCGAGCTCGAGCTGCCGCAGTCGATGCCGAAACTGCTGTCGACCTATCTTGTCGTCGCGATCGGGCTGAAGGGCGGGATGGAGCTGAACGGACATGGCTTGTCGCCGGAAAGCTGGACCGTGCTGGGGCTGGCGATGGTGATGTCGATCGCCGTTCCGCTGTACAGCTACCTCCTGCTGCGTCGGCGGACGACACCCGAAAACGCTGCGGCCATCAGCGCAACCTACGGCTCGGTCAGTGCGGTCACGTTCATCACGGCCGTCTCCGCCCTGGAAGGCCTGAACATCCCCTACCACGGCCACATGGTCGCCGCGATGGCCCTGATGGAAGCACCCGCGATCGTGATCGGAGTGATCCTCGCACGGCATATCTCCGGTGACAGCCCCTCATCGAAGCAGCCGATCACGTCGCTCATCGCCAATGCCCTCAAGCATGGCCCGATCGTCATGCTGCTGGGGAGTCTGATGATCGGTCGCCTGGCCAGCCCCAAAAGTGCCCTGATGATCAAGCCGTTCTTCGAGCACATGTTTCCCGGCGTGCTCTGCCTCTACCTGTTCGACATGGGCCTGAACGCCGCCCGGCGGCTGGTCGCCTTGAATGTCTTCGACCGGTTCATGGTCGGGTTCGCCGTGGGTGTGCCAGTCTTGAATGCCACGATCGCCACACTCGCCGCCTACACCTGTGGTATCAGCCAGGGCGATGCGTTCCTGCTGGTTGTCCTGTGTGCCAGTGCTTCGTACATCGCGGTGCCCGCTGCCATGCAACTGGCGGTTCCCAAGGCGGAACCGGGGCTGTACATGACGATGGCCCTCGCGATTACCTTCCCGTTCAATGTGGCTGTCGGAATCCCGCTCTATCTGACCGTGATCCGGACGGTGATCGCCTAGTGGCGAAATCCACGACCTGACGACTCCGGGGGGAGTTGCTTCAGCCGGCTGCTCGGATCGACGATCCGGGCGGCCGGCTGATTTGTTTTGCAACGGTCGCTTCAGCGCTGGCTAGCGGGGGTCCAGAGGAGGCAGCGACAAGTCGCCGAGGAATCCAAGCGACTGCCGGTAGCTATCACGAATCGCGTCGCGGCCCAGCTCATCCAGCAGTCGCTCCCAGTCGGTCGCGGTCGCCGCAAGCGCTTCGGCCGCCGGGCGGCCCTGGTCGATCGTCTCCTGCAGGGCAGTCGTCAATCGGGCACGAAACCGTTCGCGCTGGACGATCGGCAGTTCCGCCACGACCGCGCCGCTCCGAAGCGAGTTCGCCACGGCAGCCAGCGCCTTCGCAGCCGACAGTCCCGCCAATCCCGGCGGGCAGTAGAGGTCGGATCGCACCAGTTGCGACTCGCGAACCGGCGATCGCGCCGCCGCGGGGAGCAGTTGTCCGTCATCCAGCACGGCCAGCTTCTGCATCAGGCTCCAGCCGGCCTCGACCGTATTCCCCGGTCCGTCACACACCGCCGCGACCAGAGTTCCTGCGGTGAGCACCGTCGGCTGATTGATTTCGCCCTGGGGCAGATCAATCCAGCGCTGCGATGTCGTGTCATAGACGCGGCTTGAACCCGGTAGACGGCTGAAGCCCAGCGCCAGAGATTCGCCGCGACTGGCCGCCGCATCCCGTGGCCCCCCCGCTCCCAACAGACACAGCCCCAGCGCCGCCCTGCCCGCCATCATCTCCGCCAGACAGTCTTCCCCCCGAAAACCCGTCACTCCTTCCGCCAAATGGGGCTTCAGCGCCGCGAGCTGATCGAGCGCCTCGATAAAGGGTGGCGACGAAATTCGGGGCCGCATTGTCTCGGGATCAAACTCCAATCCGAGTTGGCCTTTCCCCAACGCGCCGGCCGCCACGCGTGCGGTGTACAGCGTCGCAAGCAGATCGGGATGTCGCGGTTCGACCACCGTCAGTCCATCACCCCAGCGACCGACCGTCTGTACGAGTTCGTCGTATTCGGTCCAGTTCGTGGGGGGTTTGAGCCCGGCTTTGTCGAGTAAATCCTGCCGATATGCGCACACCAGGACCGGTGCCGACAGCGGCAGCAACGTCGCCTGTCGCAGGCGAACGCCAATCTGTTCACGCAGTGACGGCAGGACATCCAGCCAATCCAACTGAGATTCCGAAAGCGACCCTTCGGGAATGGACGCGACTCGGCCTGTCGCGACCAACTCTGGCAGCGCCTGTAAAGAGACGATGAAGACCCCATCAGTCGAACTTGTCACATCGGTCAGCGCAACTGTGGCCCCGGTCTCGTCGGCCCAGTCCCGCGCCGGCTGCTCCCACCCCTCCACCAGGCCCAATCCGGGAGGCACTGTGACGGTGAGCGCGATTCCCTGATAAGCCAGTCCCACCGGCTTTGATTCCGGGGATGAAGGACAGCCTGCGGTGAACAGCAATAAGAGGGCGGCGGCGAGCGAAATAACGCGGTTGGTCATGGTGAGCAGTTGGTTCGAACAACAGGAGTAAGCGGCGTCTAGCGCGGGTTTCGATCTTCACCGCCACACGCACACCAAGGGACCGACGTCTGAGTCGATGCGGCGCTTTCCGAGGCCGGGGCGGTGCCGATAGGATACCGCCCCGTATCGACCGGTCCCACGGACGGGACGAACCTCGTCGCCTCATGTGGCTTTGGTTAAGGTCGATCGAATGAGAATTTCTGGGCCTGAAAGGCTCACGCTCCCGAAACTCACGCTCCTGTGAACAGTGACCGTCCCATGCTGACGTCCTTCCCGATTGTTCTCGCCAGTCAATCGCCCTACCGCCGTCAACTGCTGGAAGAGGCGGGGTTTCTCGTCGAACCATTCGCCACCGGCATCCCCGAACCTGAACCGCTGGAACTGGGCGACCTGCATACCGGGCTGGCGGTATTGGCTGTGATGAAAGCCGGAGCCGCGCGGAAAGCCGGGAAAACCGGGTTGATTCTGGCGTGCGATACGGTGAGCTACGTCAATGGCGCGGTCGTGCAGAAGCCGGTCGATCGCGACGACGCCCGACGGATGCTGCTGGCGATCTCAGACAACAGTCACGAAGTGTTGACCGGGTGGTGTCTGTTGCGGACCGAGAATGAGTTGCTGGTGAGCGGCGTCGAGACGACGCGTCTGCGCATGCGCCCCTGGACTGAGGCCGAGATCGAGGCCTATCTCGATACCGGTGAATGGGCTGGAAAATGCGGCGGTTACGGTCTGCAGATGCCTTCCGATCCGTTTGTCGTCCAGATGGAAGGCAGCGCCGCGAACGTGATTGGGGTCCCGATCGAACGAGTGCGACGAGTGCTCGCGGAGATCCCCACGCTCGTCGCCACCCCGCCCCGCAGGGCCTGACCTCCATGCTGTTTTACACCGACGAATTCGTCTTGCCCCTTCCGCCGGGCCATCGCTTTCCGATGGAGAAATACCGGCTGCTGCGAGAGCGAATCTGCGCAGAACAGTTGGTCGCACCTGACGAGATTCGTATTCCCGCCGCAGCGACCGATACCGAAATCCTGCGTGCCCATACAGCCGACTACCTCGACCGTGTCGTCTCGGGGACATTGACCCGGGCCGAGGTAACCCGCATCGGCTTTCCCTGGTCAACCGAGATGGTGGAACGCTGTCGACGGTCGTCGGGAGCGACGATCGAGGCGTGTCGCAGTGCGCTAGGCAGAGGCTTCGGAGCGAATCTCGCGGGAGGGACGCATCATGCGTTTGCCGATGCGGGGGAAGGCTTTTGCGTGTTCAACGACAGTGTCATCGCCGCCCGAGCACTGCAGGCGGAAGGCCTCGTTTCGCGAGTCGCCATCATCGATTGTGACGTTCATCAGGGGAACGGCACGGCCGCCATTGCCGCCGGTGACGAGTCCCTCTTTACGTTCTCCATTCACGGGGCGTTCAATTTTCCGTTTCGCAAGGAGATCAGCGATCTCGATGTCGGCCTGGCCGATGGCTCGACCGGTTCGCTCTATCTGGAAGAGCTTGAGCGAGCGCTCGGCGTGTTGTTCCGGGAAATCTCACCCGATCTTGCGATCTACGTCTCCGGGGCCGATCCGCTCGCTGGGGATCGCTTCGGCCGACTCTCGCTGACGAAGGCCGATCTCGCGGCCCGAGACGAACTGGTCTACTCCACCTGTCGCCGCAAAGGCCTGCCGGTGGCCGTCTCGATGGCGGGGGGCTACGCACGGGAGATCGTCGATACGGTCGATGTCCACTTCGAGACGATTCGATTGGGCCTTAAGCACTGCGCAGGCGGTTGACCACAGTCGTGATCCGGTCGACGGTGTCATCGATCTGATCCAGATCGTTGTCATAGCCCACTGAGAATCGAACCGAGGCCGCAATCCGTTCCCGCGGCAGTCCCATTGCGACCAGCGCCGGCGCAGGCTCCGTGGAACCGCTCGCACAGGTACTTCCGAGCGAACAGGCAACGCCCGCAAGATCGAGCGCGACGAGCAACGCTTCCCCGTCCACGCCCGGAAACGCGATGTTGCTGGTGTTTGGCAATCGGACCGCTTCCCCGCCGTTGACATACGCCGGGGCACACCGTGAGAGCAGCCTGGCCTCCAGTCGATCCCGAGCTGAACTCATCGCCGCCGTTCTCTGGGCCGAGTCGCGATGCCATAACGACAGCGCCATCGCCATCGCGGCGACGAGCGGTACGGCCTCGGTTCCCGGACGCTTCTCGCTTTCCTGATGTCCGCCAAACAACAGTGGATTCAGCTTCGCACCGCGCCTGACAAGTAGCCCGCCAATTCCCCGTGGTCCATGAAACTTGTGCGCGGCAAACGCCAGCGAGGTTACCCCCAGTGCGCGAAAGTTCACCGGGATCTTGCCGACCGCCTGAACGCCGTCCACAGGAAATGGAATGCCCATAGCGCTTGCAGTTGCAGCCATGGGGGCCAGATCCTGAATGACGCCGGTTTCATTGTGCGCGAGAATGCAGGTGACCAGCTTCGGTTGACGATCCAGCAATTCCTCAACCGCACAGCGGCTCAGTCGACCGGCACTGTCCACTGGCAACCATTCCAGCGAAAACCCTCGATTGGCGAGGTCCCGACAGGTCTCAAGCACGCACGGATGTTCCCCGGCCGTCAGCCCGATCACCCCCGAACTGCCCCGAACCAGACCTCTCAGGGCGAGGTTGTTGGCTTCCGTCCCGCCACTGGTGAAGATCAATTCGTCAGGGAATGCTCCGAGAATCGATGCGATCTCCTCACGCGAGTTCTCCAGCAGCACCCGAGCCTTCCGCCCCAGACCATGCCGACTGCCGGGGTTACCCCACGCCAGTTCCGAGGCCCGCGCATACTCCTCGACAACTTCCGGAAGCGGCCGCGTCGTGGCGTTGTGATCGAGGTCGATCAGAGACGGAATCATCGCAACGACAATCCATCCAAAGCGGAAGACAGTTCCTGGATCAACTGCTCGGGTTCTTCCAGTCCTACCGAGAGACGCACCAGCCCATCGCGAATTCCGCAGGCGGCGCGTTCCTGGGCTGACATGAATTTGTGCGAAGTGCCCGTCGGATACGACAGCGTCGAGCGGGTATCCGCCAGTGTTGGCGAAAACGGGATGACGCCATGCAGCGCCTTGAACAACCGATTGACGGCGTCGCGCCCGCCGGGGATTTCGAACGCCAGCATGCCGCCACATCCCGAGGGCAACACACGCTGCCCGATCCCGACCGTCGGATGCGTGGCGAGACCGGGATAGTAGACCCGCTCGACCGCCCGGTGGTTCACCAGCGCCTCTGCGACGGTCGTGGCCGTCTCGCTCACCCGTTTCATTCGGAGCGACAGGGTTCTGAGGCCGCGCGACGCCAACCAGCATTCCATCGGATTTGCGTTGACGCCGAACAGCGAAGCCAGACCTCGAATCCGGTGAATTCGAGCCGTCGAGCCGACCACTACCCCGAGCATGACATCGCCATGTCCGTTGAGATACTTCGAGGCGCTGTGAAAGACGAGCTCGGACCCCAGCGCGATCGGCTTGCAGAGCGACGGCGTGGCGAACGTGCTGTCGACCAGCAGCGGAATCCCTTGTGTCGCGGCGACAATCGCCGGGAGATCGGCCACTTCCATGAGCGGGTTCGAGATCGTCTCGACAATCGCCAGACGCGTATTCTCACGCCGCGCCTCGGCGAACGCTTCCGGCCGATTCGCATCGACGAACGACACCTCGACGCCAAAATGCGACTGGAGATAGCTCAACAACTGCGCCGTGCGTCCATAGAGCACTCGTGCCGCGATGCAATGATCGCCCGACCGCAAATGGGCCACGAGCGTCGCCCACATCGCCCCCATGCCCGACCCGCATGCCACGCCCGCCTCGGCCCCTTCCAGCCGGG
>JAIXZD010000462.1 GCA_027489895.1 Planctomycetaceae bacterium | reverse complement strand
TTGCGATTGGCTCGCAACTGTTTGTCGGTCAACAGAAAGATGTCTTCCAGCGCTTCCCCGTCGACCAGTTGATTGATGAATCGTTTCGCCATGTCCTGCTTTCGCTTGCGGACAGCCACGCGGATTCGTCCGCTCGCGAAACGCCTCCCCTTCGCGAACCCGCAGTGTAAGGCCGATGGCACGGATCGACCAGCAGATGCCCTGCTCGCGCAGTGCACTGGGGACAGTCGCCCACCTCAGGACCACTGTCATGATCCGGGGAGCCGGAAGCGTGAGCGCCCGGAGGCTCTGCCGCCCGAGACTGCACATGCGAGCTCCAACACAATCACTCCACATGCGGCATCGAGCCGTTTGGGCTCGTTCACCACCAAGACACCAAGGGCACCAAGGAAAGGCAGGTCGAAGGGCCGGTGCTGTCGGCCATGCCGTCGGGACCATCGGCGATTTTTTCTAGGATTGGAATGAACAGATCGTGGCAGAGGTGTCTCTGAGGCGGTTTGCCGACAGGGCGATTCGCTCTCTCGTCCAACCTCACGCTCCTCCAGTCCCACTCCGCTTCGGTTCCTAAGCCAGTCAGCAAAAGGCCATACCACCGATGGTCCAAACAACGCGTTCAACAGCACCAGCCCTTCAACCTGCCTTTCCTTTGTGTCTTTGTGTCTTGGTGGTGAATAAAAACGTCCGAACCAGCGAAACCCCGCCGCGCACGCATCACGCGAAAAACTGGCGTAGACAGGTTTCCCACGTTCCCTAAAATCGCGAGGCTGTGAAGGAGGGGCCTGCGCGGAGTGCGCAGGGCAGTTTCAGGAAGGGCCGGATTCCAGTTGGTGTCCTAAGCCGTTCGCACGCAAAGGATTGCGTGAATCATGTCGACGCTCGTCGAACTCGTACAACATCTGGGCCATCCCCGCGTCCTCGTCGTCGGCGACGCGATTCTGGATCGCTATATTTTCGGCAACGCCGAGCGCGTCAGCCAGGAAGCGCCCGTCATTCTGCTGCGGGCCGATCACGACGAAGTCCGCCTGGGCGGTGCCGCCAACGTCGCCAACATGGTCCGCGGCCTCGAAGCCGACGTGACCCTCGCGGCAGTTGTTGGGGCAGACCGCGATGGCGATGTCGTCCGCGCGGAACTGGAACGGGCGGGCGTCGATTGCTCCGCCGTCTTCAGCGATCCCAGTCGCCCCACCACAGTCAAAGAGCGGTTCATCGGCCGTGCCCAGAATCGCCATCCACATCAGATGCTCCGGGTCGATCGCGAAGTCCGCGACGCCGTTCCCGAAGCAATCGTCGACCAGTTGCTGAATCTTGTCCTGTCGTCCCTCGACGATTACCAGGCGATCCTCGTGGCCGACTACGGGAAGGGCGTCTGTATCCGCTCGGTGCTGCAGCCGATCATTCAGGCCGCGCGGGCCAAGGGAATTCCGGTTCTCGTCGACCCGCGTCCCGGTCAGGATTACTCGCAGTATCACGGCGCGACCACCGTCACGCCGAACCGACTCGAAACCAAGCTGGCGACGTCGATCGATGTCAAAACGCCTGAAGATGCCTTCGCCGCCGGGAAGTGTCTGTGCGATCAGTTGGGGCTCGACTACGCCTTCATCACGCTCGACAGCGACGGGATGGCCCTCGTGCGACCCGATGGCACCGGCCAGATGCTGCCCACCCGGAAGCGTCAGGTGTACGACATCACCGGCGCGGGAGACATGGTCCTCGCGATGATCGGGGTCGGACTGGCCGATGGTCTTTCGCCTGTGGACGTGGGACGGCTGGCGAACATCGCCGGCGGTCTGGAAGTCGAACAGGTGGGGGTCGTGCCGATTCGTCGTGACGAGATTCTGGCCGACCTGCTGATGCACGAACGCGGCGCCGCCAACAAAGTGCTGTCGCTTGAAGACTGCCGGAGCCAGTTGGAAATCCGTCGCAAACTGGGCCAGAAAATCGTCTTCACCAACGGCTGCTTCGACCTGTTGCACGTCGGGCATGTCTCTTACCTGGCGCAGGCGGCGGCTGAAGGTGACTGCCTGGTGGTCGGGTTGAACAGCGACGCCAGCGTACGCGGGTTGGACAAAGCACCCGATCCTCCGCTCTTCGCCGAAGACCAGCGAGCCCTCATGCTCGCCGCGCTCGCCGCGGTGGATTACGTGGTGATCTTCGATGACGCGACGCCCCATCGCCTGCTCGATGTCTTGCGGCCGGACCTGCTCGTGAAGGGCGGCACGTACGATCACGACGGAATCGTCGGGTGGGAACTGGTGGAAGCGTACGGCGGGCAGGTCAAGCCGATGGGGGCGGTGCCCGGGCTGTCGACCACGCAAATCGTGCAGAAACTGCGAGTGGGGGCGACGCCGATTTCCGGACCCGTCCCCGAACCACACTTCTCAAAACGGCCGGTCGAACAGGCTGTTTCCAGCATTCAGCGGAAGGCCGGATGAAGATCGCGCTGTTTTGTCCGAACTGGGTAGGCGACCTGCTCATGGCCACACCGGCCCTGAGAGCAGTCCGCAACCGGTACGTACAGGCCGAAATCACCGCGATCGCCCGTCCCGTCCTCGCCGATGTCCTCGCCGGAACCAACCTCTGCGACCGGTTCATCGCCCATGCCCCTGGCGGCAACCAGCCCGAACGCAAGGGGCTGGCCCTCTGGCGGCGACTGCGCGGCGAACAGTTCGACCTCGCGGTGCTGTTTCCCAACTCGCTCCGTTCCGCCTGGTGGGCGTGGTCGATTGGCGCGAAAGAGCGAGTTGGTGTGGCACGCAATGGCCGCCAGTGGCTGCTGACTCGCTCGGTCGAATCCAAATCGAAACGAGTCCCCTCTCCAGTGATGGACGAATACTCCCGGATCGCACTGGCGGCGGGGGCGACGCAGGTCGGTCGGCAGATCGAAGCGTGCGTCACTCCCGAAGAGGCCGCCCGCTGGACGGCGTTCTGCGATCGATCGGGCCTGGCACCGGAATCGCGTCGCGGCTTTATTTGCTTCAACACCGGCGGCGCATTTGGCCCGGCGAAGAACTGGCCCGTGGAATCGTTTGCCGCGCTGGCACGCCGGGTCCGACGGGAACTGGATCGGGACGTGCTTGTGGTGTGTGGTCCGGCCGAGGTCGAAAACGCCCGCGCCATCGCCCAGGCGGCGAAGGATGTGGGAGTTCGGACTCTCGCCGACGAAACCCCCTCCCTGGGGCTGACCAAAGCCGCCATCGCGCACGCTGGCTTGCTGGTCACCACCGACAGTGGACCGCGGTTTTTTGCTCAGGCGTTCAATGTTCCCGTCGTCACCCTGTTTGGCCCCACCCACATCGCGTGGAGTGAAACGGGGTACGCCAAGTCCCGGCATCTGCAGGTTCCCCTCGACTGCGGCCCCTGCCAGAAGCGGGACTGTCCCTTAGGCCATACCCGCTGCATGCGGAATCTGCTGCCCGATCACGTGTTTGCCGCGGTGTGCGAGTTGCTCGCCGCCCAGTCCGAATTGAGTCCCCAGCCCCTGGCCGCCTAGGCCGATTGTATCCCCGATAGGTGCATTGACCCCCAGATGACCACGTCCGCCCCCTCCATCCTCGAAGGCACGCTGCCCCCGACGACCTGGTTCCACCGGTCGCTGGTCAGGTTCCAGCGCTGGTCCGAGTATCTGATGGTCGCGGTCGGGTTCTGCATTCCGCTGGCAACCACCGTCGTCGAGGTGTTGCTCGGGCTGTATGTCTACACGCTCATCTCGGCCTGGGAACTGCCGCTGCGTGGAAAACTGGCCTGGGCCAACCGCGTCTGCCGGTGGGTGCTCGTCATGCTGGGCATGGTGCTGATTGGCCTGTGCTGGTCGACCAGTCCTTATGCCGAGTCCGTTTACGGAGTCGTCAAGCACCGCGAGTTTCTCTACATCCCGCTGTTCCTGACCGCGTTCCGTCGCGCCGAAGTGCGCCGGGCCGGCCTCGTCGGGTTCATGCTCGGGGCGACGTTCCTGATGCTGCTGTCGTACTTCGAGTTTTTCACGAAGATCGACATCGGGCTGCATTCCTCGGTGGGGGTTGGAGCCGGGGCGAGCGCGGGCTACGTGGTCTTCAAAGATCGCATCATCCACAACCTGCTGATGTCGTTCCTCGCGTTCCTTCTGGCTCGCGAACTGATCGATGGCTCTCGGGCGCGGTGGTGGTGTGCCCTGGGGCTGGTGCTCTGCCTGGGCAACATGCTGTTCCTCGTGCAGGGGCGAACCGGGTATCTCGTGACGGCCGCCCTCATGGTGCTGCTGTTCTACCAGTGGTCGGGACGACGGGGTCTGGCCTATGCCGCCCTGGTTCTGCCCCTGGTTGGCCTGAGCGCCTATCTGACTTCGGATGTCGTCCGCGACCGGGTCGACGCCACTGTCGCTCAGCTTGGCAATCACTTCGGAGACGTCAAACGCCGCTCGCCCGACCCTCGACTCGAGTTTTACGAGACGACGCTCCGGATGATCGCCTCCCGGCCGCTGCTCGGCAGTGGAACCGGCAGTTTTCCCAGCGAATACCGCAATTTCTCGCGGGTGAGCGGGGCCCGGTACACCAACGACCCGCACTGCGAGTACCTCATGATGGCGGCCCAGTGGGGCCTCGTCGGGCTGGGGCTGTTCCTCTGGATGTTCGCCCGAGCCTGGTGGTGTGCGGGCGAGCTGGAGCCACGCGAATGCCATGTCGCGCAGGGAATGCTCGTGACTGTCGCTGCCGGTTGCCTCTTCAATTCGCTGCTCCTGGGATTCACCGGCGGTCTCTTCTTTGGCTACTTCATGGCGCTCTGCTATGCCGGTCTGCCAGAGACCAACGCCCCAGGTTCCGAAGCCCCGGTGGAGCCCCTGAAACAGCCTGCTCCAGCGTTGGAGCCGGTCGCGCGGGCTGCGTGAAAGCTACAAGAGCCAGACGGACGGCTCGTTACACAACGCCAAGGGCGTCTCGCACTTGAGGGGCCACGCCCGCCCCGCGCCTGCCCCTCGACGGACCTCGCATGGCTCTTTCGCTGCCCCAGTCGCCGCCACCGGGGTTTGTCGCCCTGGATGCCGGAAGGCTCTGGGTGGCCGAGTCGTCCAAATCAGCGTTCGAAGCCGCCGGGCTGACCACATTCGCCGCCTGGTTTCACCTCTCCAGCGGCGAGGCGGTCCGACAGATCGGCACCCGTCAGACCACGCGCGTCAACCTTGCCACGGGCACAGACCCCGCTGGAGAAATCTATCTGAAACGGTTCGGCCCACTCGGTTGGCGCGAGCGCGTGAAAAACTGGCTCTCCCTGAAGCGGCCCATCCACGGCGCCGCTCCAGAGTTCGCCGCCATCCTCCGGTTTCGCGACCTGCGGATTCCCACTGTCGAGCCGCTCGTCTTTGGGCAGGATCGCGCCGGTTCACTGCTGGTCACGCGCGGGCTCTCCGGTTACCGCGACCTGAAGGAGCTCGTTCAATCGCAAGACCCTTCGCTGCACCCCCAAAATGTGCGGCAACACCTCGCCATCTCACTGGGTGAGATGACGCGCCGCATGCACGTGGCCGGGCTCCATCATCAGGACTTCTACCTAAACCACATCCTCGTCGACGTTCGCGACGGCACGCCCCGCGACCCTCGCATCATCGATCTGGGCCGCGTCGGTGCCCAGCGGCATCTCGCGCGGCGGTGGATTCTGAAAGACCTCGCGCAGCTCGCCTACTCGGCCCAGCGCGTCTCTCCTCGCGACCTGGTCACCTTCCTGCGGACCTATCTCGGTCGTCCTCTCCTGCGCTCTGATCGCCCCTGGCTGCGTCGCATCGCCGCCAAAGCCCGCTGGATCGACGCGCATACCCGCCGCCACGGACTGTAGCGCGTCTTCCACCGGAGTTTTGGGTGCCACTGCTGGCTTGCCCAGCAGTGCGACGCACGCGCTCCACTCCGTCGACCTCGGTCGCAAAATACGCATCTGCACTCGCTTGCGCGTCGCGACTTGCAAGAGTACACTTCGAGTCCACGGCATCCTTCGCGCCTCAAGAGCTGTGCCGTAGTCGTTCCAATCGCGGTTCTCCCCATGAGAGAAATCATCTTGAGCATGCATTCCTCGTCCATCGCCCGTCGGGCCAAACCGTGGCTCCTGTTGTTGAGCGGATTTGTCCTCGCCGCCGCCTCAACCGCTCTCCCCGCTGCCGAGCCGAAGTACCGCTGGGTCAATGTGACGCATAAGGCCGAGTTCGCGCCGCGCGACGGGGCCGGGGCGCTCTCCTACCGAGACAAAATGTGGTTCATCGGCGGTTGGAATCCGATCGCCACCTATCGTGAAACCTTCCCCCGCATCTGCAACAACGAGGTCTGGTCGAGCACCGACGGAACCAAGTGGGACCTGGTCCGCGGCAACACCTTCAAAGATTCCACGTTCGACCCCACCAAGGACTGGGAAGGCCGCCACACCGCAGGCTACGTCGTCCACCAGGACAAAATGTGGATCGTGGGTGGTGACTGCAATCAGGGGCACTATCACTCCGATGTCTGGAATTCCGAGAATGGCCGCGACTGGACGTTCGTGAATCCGAAGGCCCCCGTCCCGTGGGGACCGCGTGCGCTCCATTACACCGTCGCCCATCAGGGCAAAATCTGGGTGATTGGCGGCCAGACCGTCCCCAACATCGCCAAGGCCGAAGATCGCTTCTATCGCGATGTCTGGACGAGCGTCGATGGTGTCACCTGGACCGAGGTCAAACCGAAAGAGCCGTTCTGGCCCCAGCGCGGCATGATTGGGGCGAGCGCCGTCTTCCAGGGCCGCATCTGGATCCTCGGAGGCGGCACGTACGACTCACCCACCCAGCCGGCCCGCAAGTTCTTCAATGATGTCTGGAGCTCAGCCGATGGCGTCGAATGGACTCTTCACACCGAAAAGGCTCCGTGGGAACCGCGGCAGTACCACGAGGTCGCCGCGTGGGACGACCGCCTGTGGGTGCTCGAGGGCTACTCCCTGAAGCCGGGGAATCGTAAAGACGTCTGGCACTCGGCCGACGGCGTGAACTGGACGGAACTGCCCGACACCCCCTGGGCACCCCGCCACGCCGCCAGCGTCTACGTTCACGCCGGCCACCTCTGGATGGTCGCCGGCAACAACATGACCTCGGACGTCTGGAAGCTCGAACGTCTGAAGTAGACGACGGCCTTAGCCGCTCGGTCTTGGACGATAGCGTCTGCCCCCGGAATGCAGGGGGCGACGCTGTTGGGAACTCTCGCGAGTTCCGCTACCAACGTGCTCACCCAGCCCTACCCGGCCGGGTGGAACAGTCGATAGGTCTTGTACCCCCCGGCGATGTTACGCGCGTCGAACCCGTTTTGTATCAGTAACCGGGTGGCGATGTAGCCGCGTTGGCCCACCTGGCAGTACACGGCGATCGGCCGTTCGCGCGGCAGTTCACTCAGTCGCTCTCGCAGGACATCGACCGGGATGTTCGTTGCTCCCGGAATCTGTCCGTCGGAAAACTCTTTGGGCGTCCGAACATCTAGCAGGAATGGCCGATCGGTGTCGGGAAGCGCAAGAACCTCTTCCACCGCGAGTTGCGGATGGTCACCCCGCAACAGGCCCCCCGCGACAAACCCCGCCATGTTGACCGGGTCCTTCGCCGACCCGAACTGCGGCGCGTAGCAGAGCTCCATCTCTTCCAGATCGAACACCGTCATCCCGCCCTGAATCGCGACCGCCAGGACATCGATCCGCTTGTCGACTCCCGCGCCGCCCACGCCCTGCGCCCCCAGAATCTTGCCTGACTCCGGTGCGAACAGCAGCTTGAGCGTCATCGCTTCGGCGCCCGGGTAGTACCCGGCGTGATGGGCCGGATGGACATACACCTTGCGATAGTCGGTCCCGGCCCGTCGCAGTTGCTTCTCGGTCGCACCCGTCGTCGCGGCGATCTTGCCGAACAACCCCAGAATGGCCGTCCCCTGCGTCCCCCGGTACGGCTGTCTGCGTCCCAGCGCATTGTCGGCCGCCAGTCGACCCTGGCGATTGGCAGGCCCCGCCAGAGGCACCTGAGTCGGTTCGCCCGACTGAAAGTCGCGAATGGCCACCGCGTCGCCCACGGCGTAAATGTCCGGATCGCTCGTTTCGAGAAACTCGTTGACGAGAATCCCGCCCCGCGGCGCGATCGCCAGCCCGGCGGCGACGGCCAGTCCATTCTCCGGCCGGACCCCCACCCCCAGAACGACAAGATCGGTTTCGATCGCTTCGCCCGTCGCCAGTCGCACCGCGAGCGCCCCTTCGGTCCGCGCCTCAATCCCCGTCACCCCCGCACCGGTCAGGACCCGCACTCCCGCCACGCTCAGAGCCTCGGCCAGAGGCGTCACCATCTCGACATCCAGCAGCGGCAGCACCTGGGGCTGCGCTTCGATAAGCGTCGTAGTGACCTTCCGATGGACAAAGTTCTCGACCAGTTCCAGGCCGATAAACCCCGCCCCAACCACGACCGCCCGCCGCTTGCCTCCATCGACAACCGCCTTGATCCGATCAACATCCTGCAGGTTCCGCAGCGTCATCACGCCCGGCAGGTCGACTCCGGTGATCGGGGGTCGCAGCGGCATGGCTCCGGGCGAAAGGATCAGCTTGTCGTACGCTTCCTCGTAGTCGCGACCCGTCGCCAGCTCGCGCACCCGAACGACTTTTCGATCCCGATCAATCGCTTCGACGGAACACCGCGTGCGAACATCCAGCCGGAACCGTTCGTGCAGTTTCTCGGGAGTGGTCACCAGCAGTTTGGACCGGTCGACAATCGTTTCGCCAACGTAATAGGGCAGCCCGCAGTTGGCGAACGACACATCGGGGCCGCGTTCGAACACGACGATTTCCGCCGTTTCCGACAGCCGCCTCGCCCGCGTCGCCGCCGAGGCACCGCCCGCCACCCCACCCACAATGACCAGTTTCATGATCGCGTCTCCCTGGCACCTCACGGTGCAATGCTTCACGTCGGTCCCGTTCACTCAGGCGTCAGTCTCTACTGCACGGCGCAGTTCGCCTTGCCGCCCTGCACTCCGCCCTCGCGAACCTGGTTCCAGGGCATCCGCCCCAGCATGATCGCCATACCGCAGGTGTCGGTCACTCCGGCAAACACCAGCCCCGCCCCGACAAACGCCGACAGACCAACCCAGTAGGGATGGACGAAGGTGCCCAGGACCGCACCCGTGAGCACCAGCGTTCCCGCCGCGATCCTTACTTGCCGTTCCAGCGAGATCGCCTTCTTGCCGGTCTTCACCGGCAGGCCGGCTTCAACGCACGCCAGCGTTCCCCCTTCGACATTCACGATGTTCGTAAACCCCGCCGCGAGAAATCGCTCGCACGCCTGCTTGCCGCGGCTGCCGCTTTTGCAGACGACATACAGCGGCTGCGACGCCGCGTGGCCGCGCTCCGCCATCACCGCTTTCGGGTCGAGGCGATCGAGCGGCACGTTCTTCGCCGCCTGCAGGTGGACTTCCCGAAACTCGATGGGCGTCCGGACGTCGATCAGATCGACCCGGCGACCTTCGCGAAGCAGGTCTCCCAACTGACGCGGCGTGATGGTTTCAATCGACATGGCGATCTCCTGAGGAGCCCAGTCGCAGAAGCTGCGCCGGGAACTGGAAAAATACACTGCAACAGATTGCGACATGACGACACGTCCTGTGAAACGTCACGCAGAACTCGACACCCAATGTCTCATCCGGCATCCTGCCGGAAGACTCCCGACCGCAAAGGTCCTGACCTGCCCGGCAGCCCAGATTGCGACGTCATCCAAACCGGGCTTCCACACAGGCCAGAATCTGGGCGAGGTGCGGTTCGGCGATTCGGTAGTAGGCGAACCTCCCCTCTTTTTCGCTGGCCAGGAAGCCGCACCGCTGCATCAACCGTAAATGTTCGCTCGCCATATGACTGGGGATTTCGCACGCCTCCGCCAGTTCGCCCACGGTGTACCGACCCGCGAGCAGCATCTGAACCATCCGCAAACGGTGCGGATGGGCGAGCGTCTTGAGACACTCCGCTGCCTGCGCCAGTCGATCCAAGGGAAGCAGGACCTTCTTGCCCGCCATTCGCACTGCCGTCGCCATGCCAGACTCCCGTCACCCCAACTCGGGGATTGCACCACCACGACCGGCCGTCACCGCGAAAGACTTCGCCGTCCAACCGGCCTCCCCACCCAACATTCAAATATATCGGAACAATACGACATGTGGCAACAGTCATTCCCCGCGGCTTGTTGTCGCAGTAACCGGGCAGACAGCGATTTTTCGCAGTTCATGACTGCCGTCCGCTGTCTGAAGAACCCGCCCAGTCAGCCACCAAGGGAAGTCGTCTCGACCCAACCCTTTGACCTGTCTTTCCTTGGTGCCTTCGTGCCTTGGTGGTCACCAAAAACACCCCACCGCAGACCGACTCCCCCGTTACAACCGGTCCCCGATCGCCACACCCGCCGCCAGCTCGGTCGAGTCCGAACCGCATCCGAAGTGCGTGAGGATCGTCGTCGCCAGATCCGTGGGCGTGACCGGGCAATCCGCCGGTTCGCCACCATTCTCCGTCGTCGCTCCCAGAATCGTCCCGCCCGGCAGGCCGCCTCCCGCCATCAAAATCGACCACGCATTCGCCCAGTGGTCGCGCCCGCCGTGCCGATTGATCCGCGGCGTCCGGCCAAATTCGCCCGCCACCACAACCAGTGTTTCCTGCAGCAGGCCCCGCTCATCGAGGTCATCCAGTAGTCCGCTGATCGCGCGGTCAAACGCCGGTGCGACCCGTGCGGTTTCCGAGACGGTTGTCGGCGACGACGTCTCGCTCGCATGGCAATCCCAGCTCAGTTGCCCTTCGAGGTGCGGAAACATCTGGACGGTGACGAATCGAAAATCATGTTCGAGGAGCACCCGGGCCAACAGGCACTGCCGCCCGAACTCCAGGTCGCCGCTCGGGCCGGGTCGGCCATACAGACGCCAGAACGTCGCGTCCTCTTTCGCCAGCCATTGGGCGACAAGTTCCTTCTCGTCGACCGCGGCGCTCGCCGGTGTCCACGGCTCGAACGCCTCGCCCAGCGAACCCGCGCCATGCGG
>JAIXZD010000102.1 GCA_027489895.1 Planctomycetaceae bacterium | reverse complement strand
TCCTGCGCGTCGCGGGCCTTGTCGGTCGGGCCGCCTTCGGACAGTTGCCGGGCACCCTTCTGCTCGCCGATCAGCTTGTTGACGTCCTTGATCAGGTCGGCGATCCGCTCCTTCTCCTTGGCGATCTCCTTCTGACGGTCTTCGCTCTGCAGCAGTTCCAGCAGCGTCTGCAGGCGGGTGATCAACTCATCCTGTCGCTCCAGCACCGAATCGCCCAAGGGCTTCGAGCCCAACAGCTTGCCGAGGTCGAGCATCTCGGTGTCGAACCGCTCTTCGTTGATCTTCCCTTTGGCGCGGTCGAGCATCACGGCCCGGTCCGGGTCGGTCTTTCGCAGCGAGGTGCTCAGCTTGAGCAGCGTCTCCTCGAACCGCTTGAACCGCCGTCGCACCTGCTCCTGCTGCGCCGCCAGCGACGCCTCGGCCTCGCCCGCAGTGCCCCCAGCGGGAGTACCAGTGGCAGCACCCTCCGCAGCCGCAGCTCCCGCAGGATCAGCCGGGGTGGCCTCCGGCGCTTGAGCGAACAGGGGGACCGGCCACGACCCGCAGGCCACGCCCAGCACGACGCCCAGAAGCGCGACGCGCACCAGGGCACGTCGCCCAACTCCCCCGACGGACCCACTCGATTGGACCTGCCCGTGCGAACGGACTCTCCGCCAGTACATCATCGTGCTCTCCCGCCGTCCCACCGGACGCGAGGCGGCGTCCGGTCGAGCCTCTTCATCGAACCCTCGCATTGTACGCGAACCGGGGAATCAAGTCGGTAGCAGAATCCGGGATTCGCCCCCAAACGCCGCATTGGCCAGGTGCGGGAGGTTTTGTTCACCACCAAGGCACCAAGGCACAAAAAAAGCAGGTGAAGCGGGCGTCACTCGGGAAGGCTCATTCACCACCAAGACACCAAGGGCACCAAGGAAAGGCAGGTGGAAGGGCGGAAGCTGTCGGCCGCGCGGCAGGGACCCTCGCTGTGGGGACTGGGGATTTTGTCCTGGTGTGTGGGTTGCTGTTTTCTGATTTGGTGAGGGTTGGATTGGTGCTTCTTGGTCAACCCGTCCCCATCGTATCTTGGCCCCAACGCATCTTGGGCGAGTCTTCTCCAGTGAATCTTCCCGATGGTCCGAGCGGGCTGGCCCAAGACACCGGCTCTTCCACCTGCCTTTCCTTGGTGCCTTTGTGCCTTGGTGGTTAAATTTCCCGGTTTTCATAGACAAGACGTGCCGCAGGCGGCATCTATTACGGTGTGAATCCTGACCACCGTGCTCTTTTCGATGTCCGCCTCAAGGTGTGTGCCGACGAGTTGGCCCGCCGCGGGATCGCCGCGCTTGGACCCTTGTTCGATCTCGTCGCCGAGCGGCTCCTACGCTTTGCCCGACTCGTCACCCGTCACGACGAAGATGCCGAAGATGTGTTGCAGTCCGCACTTGTGCGCACCGCCCTGCATCCCGAAGGACTTGCCGGCGCTGTCTACCCCTGGGCCTATCTGGTCCGGACGGTTCGCAACGAAGCCCTCCGGCTGGTCTCCCGCCGTGCTCCCACCGAGCCATGTTTTTCCGAGCCGTTGTTTGCCGAAGGCCTTGCCGCCCGCGACGACGACGACCTCGCCCGGCAGGAGTTGGCGAGTCTCGTGCGGGTCGCGGTGGCCGATCTACCGGCCGAACAAGGGGAAGTGCTGGTGCTCAAACTGTGGGAAGGGCTGACATTCGCCGAGATCGCCGAGGTGGTCGAGGCGCCGCCCAACACGGTGGCCAGCCGGTATCGCTATGCGTTGGACAAACTGGCTCCGCGGTTGCGGGGTCTTGTGGAAGCCGAGGAGGGCCAGGCCCTGACATCCGGGACCCGTCTCGGGCGAGGTGTGAGATGAACCACTGGAATCTGGAACCGCTGGAGCAGGCGATCGGGCCGGACGAGCAGTTGCTGCGGTCGGTCGGACGACTGGATTGCACCGCGCGGCCCTCGCTGCGTGGCCTGCGAACCCGCATCCTCACCGCCGCTCGCCGTGCCGCTGCAATCAAGGCCCAGGCCCGTCGCGCCCGGCTGCTGTCGTCGTCGCTTGTGCTCGTCGTCGGCACGCTGCTGCTGGCCGCGCTGACCGACAACCTCCCCGTCGCCCAGCCGCAACCGGCGGTCCTCGTCGTCGTGCGTGAAGCGAAGCAGCCCTGGGAACTGCGCTCCGTGGTCGGAGAACCTCTCGAACCATTCCCCGAAGACGGTACGGAATGGTCTCTCGCCCAGCACGAGTTCGACCCGCTCCAGCGCCTCCGCCGCCGCTTGAACGAGTCCCTCCTGTCGTAGGGTGGGCAGTGCCCACCTTACGTCTGACGACATTCGATTTGTCTCCAAGCGGGAGTGCAGGTTCGTGGAAGCAACCACCGGGGCCATGCCGTCTGGGGTGAGCTGGCTGGCGGGGCTGGACCTGCGCGGTCCCGACGCGGCCGTGCAAGTGGTCGACCGCGCTCTCGCCGCTGCCCGCGCGGCTCGCGCCACCGATCTCCATCTCCAGCCCACCAAACAGAGCTGCGAACTGCGCTGGCGCGTTGATGGGGTGCTGCACCCGGTCGCGTCACTCCCGGCTGAACTCGCCCCGCGCCTCACCGCCCGGCTCAAAGTGCTGTCGGGCCTCCTGGGTTACCGCACCGATGTTCCCCAGGAAGGTCGCTTAAAAACCGGGACGGCCGAGGGCGAGACCCGCGTCAGTACGTTTCCCAGTCTGTTCGGCGAAAAGGTCGTCGTGCGCCTCGCGATCGGTTCAGGGCCTTATCAGCGACTGAACGAGCTGGGCCTTCCCGACGAACTGCTCGGCCGGTTTACGCAGCGGCTCGAACAGACCAGCGGCCTGCTCCTGGTGACGGGCCCCGCAGGCAGCGGCAAAAGCACCACGATTTACGCCTGTCTGCGTGAAATTGCAGACAAATCGGGCGGCACGCGGAATCTAGTCACTGTAGAAGACCCGGTGGAGGCGGTGATCGACGGGGTGACCCAGTCGCAGATCCATCCCGCGCAGGGCTTCACGCTGGCGAGTGGGCTCAAGGCGCTGCTGCGGCAGGATCCCGATGTGATTCTCGTCGGCGAGATTCGCGACAAGGAGACGGCTGAGGGGGCGTTTCAGGCGGCGCTGACGGGGCATCTGGTGTTGTCGACGTTTCATGCCGGGTCGGCCGCGCAGGCGGTCAGTCGGCTGTGTGACATGGAGATCGAGCCGTACATCCTGCGGAGCACGCTGGCGGCCGTGACGAGCCAACGGCTGATTCGCAAATTGGGCGAAGGCGGTCAGTCGCTGGGGCGGTTTCCAATCATGGAGTGGCTCGACCCCGGCGAGAACGATGTCGGAAAAACGATTCTGGCGCGAGCCAGTTCCACGGAGATCGAACAGCGGGCCCAGGCCGCAGGAATGAGAACACTCCGCGAGTGGGCCGAGCTGGCGGTGCAAGACGGACGGACCACGCCGGCAGAGGTCTACCGGGTATTGGGCGGGCTGATGGTGCGTTGACGAGATTGGACGTACGTGTGCCACTGGCTCTGCCAGTGCGAGTTCTCTCGCGAACGACGAGCACTGGCAAAGCCAGTGGCACACCGGGTTGTGTAGCCGAGGAGTTTTTCCGCCGCCAAGTAGGAATCGGGGCCGTGTGAGGCAGCGCAATGGATTCTGGGGGACACAGTCGCCCGAACTGATGGATCAGGCAGAACTTGGGACGCCGTCTACAAGAACGACGGGCCGCCAGCGCAAGAAAGTCTGCTGGGGTGACGGGGTGCTGCCGCGGCGGTTCCTCGCTGTCGGGTGCGTGAGCCAAGCAACAAGTCAGACGGAAAAAGTCAGCAGGAAAAAAATGTCAGGTGAACCTGACCTGTTTTGTAGTTCGATGAAGGGGCTGGTGATGTCGACTGCTCCGGTGAGTCTTTCGCTGGCGGAATTCATTGCGTTCAACGAACAGTTGGCGGGGCTGGCCCGGGCGGGGGTGCCGCTGGAGGCGGGTCTGCGCGATCTGGCCGCGGAAAGCCGGGGCGGGTTGCGGTCGATCAGCGTGGCGGTCGGCGAGCGGCTGGAGCAGGGCGAGCCGCTCGACCAGGTGCTGGCAGGGCAACTGAAGGACTGGCCGGCCGCGTATCGCGGGTTGATTGCGGTGGGGCTGCGGACGGGACATCTCGCGGATGCGCTGCAGACGGTCTCGGGGAGTGCGCGGCGGATTCGCGGGTTGCGGCGGGCGATGCTGGTGGCGTCGGTCTATCCACTGATTCTGCTGGCGGTGGCTCTGCTGGGCGGGCTGCTGTTCATTGTGCCGCTGATCCACTGGTTTCAGCAGACATACGAGTATTTGTTCTGGCCCGAGGGGGCCGCGCCGAAAGCGGTGTTTCAGTTGACGGATCTGTTCACGGCCTACTGGTGGCTGTTTGCGGTGGGGGCGGGGCTGGTGGCGGTGTGGTGGTGGTGGTCGGGCGGGCTGCGGTCGCTGCGGCTGGCGGGCCCGTTGGGGCTGTTCCCCGGGGCACGGCGGATTGTGCGCGACTGCGAAGAGGGGACGGCCGCGCTGCTGCTCGGGTCGCTGGTCGAGCGGGGAGTGCCGCTGGGGGATGGGCTGACGTACACGGCCGATTCCCTGTCGGACCGGACGCTGTCACAGGACCTGCGGGTGTGGGCAGGAGAGATTGAGGCTGGTTCGGGTGCGCGTGGAGTGGAGAAAGTTGGGCCCGAAACAACGGGAGTTGGAGTGCTGCGGCGGATTGTGGCCGAGGCGCCGGATGCGCGGCGGCTGGCGGAGGCACTGGGCCGGCGGGCGGGGGTGCTGCAGGACCGGGTGCGGTTGCAGATGGAACGGATGACGGTCTGGCTGCCGGTGTTTCTGGGGGTGGGGATCGGCGGATTGATTGTCGTGATCTATGCGCTGGGGGTGTTTGTTCCGCTGCGGCTGTTTCTCAATGACCTGACGTGGGAAGCAGGGCGCTGACGCAAGGCAAAAGTCAAAAGGCAAAAGTCAAAAGTGCGCAAGCGGGGTTGGGGGGTGGGACCGTGGCGGTGAACCTGGATGAGATCGAGCTGCGGCCGGATGGCGATCTGTTGCCTGTCGGGCTGTCGGCGCTGGTGATCGCGACGGGCCGGTCACCGGCCGAGGTGTTGCGGCAGGCGACGGAGCTGGGGTTGTCTCCCCGGATGACGCGGGCGCTGCTCACGGCGGCCGAGGTGGTGGAGAAGGGCGGTACGGTGGCGGAGGCGGTGGTGGGGCTGCCGCTGCATCCGGAGGAGCGGACGGCGTTTGGGGTGGCGGCGGAGATGGGGTGCGACGGGGTGCTCTTGGCGAGCTATGCGCGGTTGGCCGGGTTGACGGCGAACTTGCGGCGGAGGTTGCAGCGGGGGTTGGCGTATGTTGGCGGCACGAGCGGCATGGGGTTGGCGGTGTTCGTCGCGTTCCTGTTGATGTCGAGACAACAGTTTAAGCCGATTTTCGAGGGGTTTGGGGTCGAGCTGCCGGGGTTGACGACTGGGGTGCTGTCGCTGGCTGATCTCGTGTGGGCCTGGGGCGTGGTGTTGGTGGTGGGTTTGGTGGCGGGGCTGGTGGGGTGGTGGCTAGCGATGCGGTCGCCGGTGGGGTTGCGGGTGCTGCGGGAGCTGATTCGACCGTGGCCTGTGGTGGGCGAGATTGTGGTCGACCATGCGCGGCTGCGGGCCATTGTGGTGCTGGCGGATCTGGTGGAGCAGGGGGTGGGGGGACATGAGGCGGCGGTGTTTGCCGGGCATCTGTCGGGGCTGACGAAGGTCCGCAAGTCGATGGAGGTGTTGGCGCGGTGCCTGATGGAGGGGGAGAAGCCGGAGGTGCTGGAGGGCGATTTGGCGCTGGTGGCGCTGCCGTTTTATTCGTCGCGGCCTCCGGCGGAGATTGCGCGGGATCTGCGGCAGGTGGCCGAGCTGTATCAGGTGCGCTCGGTGGAGATCGCGGCAGGGTTGGGAAGTGTGCTGGAGCCGGTGCTCGTACTGGTGCTGGGCTGGTCGATCGGGATGACGGTGCTGGCGATGTTCATGCCGCTGGTGAAGCTGCTGAATGATCTGAGCTAGGCGCTGCGCGAAGGCAAAAGTCAAAAGGCAAAAGTCAAAAGTGCGCAGGCGTGGGTTGGGTGGGGCGGCGAGTTGTGTGTTGGGGCGTGGGGTTGGGGGCTGGTTGGGTGGGGTTGTGGGTTTGGGGGTGTGAGATGATGTGGTCGGCTGCGGATGAGTACTTCTGGAGTTGGTTGAGGCCTTCGGCGTGGATGGTGTCGCGGGATCGGCGGGATGCGCTGGTGGCGCGGCTGCTGGCCTCGGCGGCGCGTCAGAATGCGGATTTTGGCATGGTGCTGGAGGCGGTGGCGCGGGATGGGTCGTTTGCGTCGCGGAAGCCGTTGCAGATGGTGGCGTGGGGGCTGCAGGGGGGGCTGACGCTGTCGCAGGCGGCGGAGCGAGTGCCGGGGGCGCTGCGGCCTGAGATTCGGCGGGCGATTGCGCTGGGGGAGGCGACGGGGACGTTGCCCGAACAGCTTCGCCTGGCGGCGTCGCTGCTGGAATCGCCCCCGGCGAGACGGTTTGCCGAGAAGTCGTCGACGATTCCGTACCTGGTCATGATCCTCACCACGCTGTCGGCCATCTTCGGGTTTCTGAGCTACTACATCGTGCCGAAGTTCCGTGCGATTTTTAACGGCTTCGGGACTGAACTGCCGCTGGCGACCCGGTTCGTGCTCGACTGTGGAGAGACGGTGGTCGCAGTGACTCCGCTGGTGAGTCTCGCGGTTGCGGGATGGGCGACGATTGCCCGAATCGGTTGGCGGTACCAGTCGCGGCAGTGGAACATTTCGCGGTGGAGTTGGGTCTGGCCCTCATATCGGGCGCGGAACGGGACGGCGATGCTGTTGCGGCAGTTGAGCCTGGCGCGGGACCGGGGACTGCCGGCGGCGGAGATGGTCCGCCAACTCGAGTGGACCGCGCCGACGAGAGCGTTGCGGCGGCTGCTGAATGCGACCGCGGTGGGCCTGGAGGCGGGGTACCCGCTGGGGGATGTGCTCGTCACCCAGGGATTTTTGACGCGGACGGAGGCGTCCACGCTGGCGGGGAGCGAGGTGGTGGGGAACTCGCGGTGGGTGCTGCTGAGTCTGGCGGATTGTGTCGAGCAGCGGCTGGGGTTTCGGACGGCGATCCGGCAGGAGTTTGTCACGCCGGCGCTGACGATCGGAATGGGGCTACTGGTGGGTGCGGTGTGCGTCGCGTTCTTTCTGCCGTTGGTCAAGCTGGTGAATGATCTGTCATGAACCGAGAACGAACTGAGCCGGTGTTGATGGCTGGGCACGCGGATTTCTCCCGCGCGGACGCTGCTGGCGTGGTGCCGGTACGGGGCAGGGGAGGGCAGCGGCGGGGGATTCTGCTGTTGGAGCTGCTGGTGGCGGCGGGGGTGCTGGGGGTGTTGATCGTGGCGGTCGTGCCGATCGTCCGCGCGGTGGGAATGCAGCGGCGGTTGATTGAACAGCAGGCGCTCGCGCTGGCGGAGGTGAATGCGCTGTTGGTGCAGGCGCGGATTGCGGGGAAGGGTGGGTTGCCGGGAGAGCTGTCGGAGGGGGTGAGGGCGCGGCTGCCGGGCGCGCGGCTGGTGGTTGAGTCGCGAGGGCGAGACGGCGCGGAG
>JAIXZD010000097.1 GCA_027489895.1 Planctomycetaceae bacterium | reverse complement strand
TGATGCCGCCCAGCATCGTCCAGGCGATCGTCACTCGCTTGCCCGTGGCCGCGTGGTACTCCCGCAACGCGGCGATCACTTCGGGGAGCGGATACTTGTCCTCGACGGGGAACAGGTCGCGGCGTTTTTCGGTATCGGCCTGGGTGAGCGAGACAATCAGCTTGTAGGGCTGCTGCTCCGCGGTGAAGCGGCGAATTGAGGGGACGATCCCCACGGTGGAAATCGTGATCGACTTGGCATCGATCGCGAGGCCGCACGGTTCCGAAAACACCCGCGCCGCACGCATGACGCGGTCGTAATTGAGGAATGGTTCGCCCATCCCCATGAAGACGACTCCGCGGATTTTGTGCGGCGAGTCGGCCTGCACCTGGACCACCTGGTCGACAATTTCCCACGTGGCCAGGTTGCGGCGAAACCCCATCCGTCCCGTGGCACAGAACCGGCAGCCCATCGCGCAGCCAATCTGGGAGCTGACGCAGAGCACAAACTTCTCGTCGCCCGGACGATGCAGCAGCGGGATGCGAACAGCTTCGAACTCGCCGGGGCCTTCGCCGCGAAACAGATACTTGGCGAAGCCATCGGTGGGCGAGACCTGCTTGTCGACCAGTTCCAGTTTGGGAACCCGCGAGGCAGAACGAATTGCGGCGAGCAGACGCGGCGAGACCGTAGGGATCGCCTCGGGCAGCGTTTCGGCCCGCTTGCGGAGCACATGGGACTGCAGCTTGCGAGCGAGTGGGACGGTCAGGCCGACCGATTCCAGCGCGGCAACCGCATCCGTGGACGTGCCATCTTTAAACAGGAACATGATGGGCAGGGCGATCGACGCGAAGGAGGAGACGGTTCGTGCGACCGCAATTCTGGCGGTGGGAATGGGGTGGTGAGGAGAGCCGTTGAATTCTCGATGGAACCCCGAAGCAGCCTTAATCGGGTGGAACCGCCGACGAGGGTTGGAGTTTCCGGTAAAACCCTGTTTAATTCCAGTGGGCGAGGAGTTTGATACCCGATGGACCAGCGACGCGGTTCGCTGGACGTTGGGTTTGGCCCTGGCACCATTGCTCGCGTCTTCAGCAATGGTCTGTTGTCTTGTGCGTTCACCGTCACACGGTTTGCCGTTTCCGAGGAGTTTCTGGTCATGTCTCCGGACAATCGCGCCGCCACACCTGTCGTTACGATCCGTGAATCCCAACGTGGTCGCGGGTTCACGCTGATCGAGTTGCTCGTCGTGATGGCGATTATCGGCATCCTGGTGGCGCTGCTCTTGCCAGCGGTCCAGTCGGCCCGCGAAAGCGCCCGCCGGACGCAGTGCATTAACAACCTCAAACAGATGGGGCTGGCCTGCCATAACTATCTGTCGTCGCACCGCAGTTTCCCGTGTGGATGGATTGCGCCGGTGATTGTGGACCCGGTTACGGGGAATGCGATGCCGGCGGCACTGCCGGCGGTTCTGGACATGCCGAACGACCTGGTCAACGAACCGATCCGGTTGAAGGATCCTGCCAAACGGGAGATTGCGTATGGAATTGGTCAGGTGACTCCCAACGTCTTGATTTCAACGTTGGCCCAAAGTCCTGAATGGAGTTGGCAGTCACTGGTTCTCTCCCAGATGGATGTGGGGACGGCCAACATCAATTTCAATTCGGTGAAGTTCGACGGCCCGAACGGTCCGAACAATTTGACCACGCAACTGGCGCTCAACTCGTTTATCTGCCCGACCGCGCCCACGATCCAGAATCGGCCGGGCCGGCGGGGTTTGTCGCACTATCGCGGCAACTACGGAACGGTGAGCGGAACGGGTGTCATCCCCAACGGCGTGATGTTCGCCAACAGCATTTCGTCCGACCGCACGATTCGCGATGGACTGACGACGACGCTGATGGCCGGTGAAGCCCAGTTCGGCCTGTGGCACGACGCGCTGACCTCGTGTGCCCGCGTGCCAACGCCCGCTGAAGCGACCACTCGTGCCCAGTTCGACTTTCACAGCCTGCAACTCAACACCTCTTCGAACTACTTCATCAACGGCTTCGGCAGCTTTCACGCCGACGTCGCCAACTTCCTGATGTGCGACGGGTCGTCCCGCTCCATCAGCAAGAGCATTGATGGCGTCGTCATGAACCGACTCGCCACCCGCGAAGGCGGCGAACAGCAGTCGGACGACTTTTAGCTTTCGACTGGTCGGGTCGGATACAGGGTGGGGAGTGCCCACCCTACACTTTCACGGAACTTGCCTGCATGACTGCCCCCACGGCTTCCGCCAATCCGATTCATTGCTCGGTCGATCTTGAAGCGGCTGGCAAACAGCATGGGCATCTCGCGATCCCGTACTCGTACAACCTGGCGGGATGGGCCAATCTGCTGGTACCGATCACGGTGATTTCGTCCGGTTCGGGGCCGACGGCGCTCTTGATGGCGGGCAATCATGGGGACGAGTACCCGGGTCAGGTCGCGCTGCTGAAGCTGCTGCGCGAGTTGTCGCCCGCCCAGGTTCGTGGTCGGCTGATCATCATCCCTACGCTCAACATGCCGGCGGCCAAGGCGGCGACGCGACTGTCTCCGCTCGATGGGAAGAACTTCAACCGCTGCTTCCCTGGGAACCCGGCTGGGACGGTCAGCGAGATTCTTGCCCACTACCTCACCACCGTGCTGTTTCCCAAGGCCGACCTGGTGATGGACCTGCACACGGGAGGCCGCAGTCTCGACTTTGTACCCTGTGCGCACATGCACCTCGTTCCCGCGGGGCCGCAGCGTGACGCGATGCTCGCGGGGACCGAGGCGTTTCTTTCGGACCATTGCTTCCTGTATGCCGATATCGCGGGGACAGGGCTGCTGCCCGTCGAGGCGGAACGGCAGGGGAAGACCGTCATCACGACGGAGATGGGCGGCAGCGAGAACGTCACCACCGAGGTGCATCGCATCACCCAGCGGGGCGTGCGGAATGTGCTGCGGCAGTTTGGGTATCTTGATGAGCCGGTTGAGAAGCGGCCTGCGGGGAAACCCCCAGTATGGGTGCAGTCGCTGGACCGGGCCGATTACCGGCTGGCTCCGGAATCGGGGTTGTACGAGGGACTGGTGCCGCTGGGAGAAGCAGTGGTGGCCGATCAGCCGGTGGGACAGATCCACTTTCTGGAACGTCCGGATCGCGAACCGGTGGTGATCACGGCGAATGCCGCGGGACTGCTGATCGCCAGTCGTGCCCCGAGCATCGTGGCGCAGGGTGACTGCGTGGCGTGTATTGGGCATGTCGTCGACCCGCGGACGCTGCCGTAGGTGATGTATTCCGGCATGCAGGCGGGGGTGCGGTTGTCGCCTGTTGATCGCACTGCTGGGCAAGCCAGCAGTGGCACCCGCTGGAGCTGGCTCAGGCAGGTCTCTTCGGTTGGGCTTGAGTTGTGCTGAAGGGTGGCATAAGCACCGGCTGCGGCGTTTCCACCGACCCCTGACAGGGTCGGCTCGCCGAATTGACGAACTTCGTCAGCGCATCTGACGTAAGGCATCTCAAGCACGGGATTCCGGGGGCTGGGTTCCAATGCGAGGCGTTGTCTTCCCTTGGCGCCTTTGTGCCTCGGTGTTTCAAACACTCTACCGACAGGTCCGATCCAACGACGGCTCCGCTCGGATTTGACAGTCCGGGCGGGGCCATTTAACGTGCCCGGTCTGGGCTGAAACTCTCTAAGCACATCAAGTCTCCGCGCACCAAGGATCGCAGCATGGGTCGTCCTGTCACGTTGTTCACCGGTCAGTGGGCGGACCTGCCGCTCGAAGAGCTCTGCAAGAAGGCGACCGAGTTCGGGTATGACGGCCTGGAACTGGCCTGCTGGGGCGATCACTTCGAAGTCGACAAGGCGCTCTCCGACGACACCTACTGCCAGAAGAAGCGGGACCTGCTCGACCGGTACGACCTCAAACTGTTCGCGATCTCGAACCACCTCGTGGGCCAGGCGGTCTGCGACGTGATCGACCCGCGTCACAAGACGATTCTGCCGGCTTATGTCTGGGGCGACGGCAAGCCGGAGGGCGTCAACCAGCGGGCTGCCGACGAGATGAAGAACACCGCCCGGGCGGCGAAAAAGCTGGGCGTGGGGATTGTGAACGGGTTCACCGGCTCATCGATCTGGCAGTATATTTACGACTTCCCGCCGACCCCGAAGTCGATGATCGACGCGGGTTATCAGCAGTTTGCCGATCGCTTCAATCCGATTCTCGATGTCTTCCAGGAGTGCGGTGTTCGCTTCGCGCTGGAAGTGCATCCGACCGAGATTGCGTTCGATATCTACTCGGCCCATCGGGCGCTGGAAGCGATCGATCATCGTCCCGAATTCGGCTTCAACTATGACCCCTCGCACCTGATCTGGCAGGGGATGGCACCGCACGAATTCATCCACGAATTCCCGGATCGCATCTACCACGTTCACATGAAGGATGCCCGGACGAACCTGAACGGCCGGACCGGCATTCTGGCGAGCCATCTGCCGTGGGGCGACCCGCGCCGCGGGTGGGACTTCCGCAGCCTGGGTCGGGGCGGCGTCCGGTTCGAGGAGATCATCCGCGCTTTGAACCACGTGAAGTATCAGGGGCCGCTGTCGGTCGAATGGGAAGACATCGGGATGGACCGGGAAGCCGGTGCGCGGGAAGCGTGTCAGTTCGTCAAGAATGTGGACTTCCCGCCGAGCGCCCGCGCGTTCGACGCCGCGTTCAGCGAGTAGTTTTGGCTGGTCCCCGCGAGATCCCCGTTTTCCGGTTTTGGTGATGTGGGGACGGGTTGAATTTCAGGTGAAGCCGCCCTCGCGATTCGTTCGCGGGGGCGGTTTTTTATTGGTCGAGCGGTTCTTGCCTCCGGGCGCTGACGCTTCCGGCTCTCGTGGGTTGTGATCGCGGTCTGAACATTGGCGACGGTGTTTGTGTCCTGAATGACGGCCCAGCCGCGCTGTCGGGGCTGGGAGGGGACGCTATGATGACCGGCCGCGCGGAGAGTGGGGAGTTGCCTGATCTGCGCCCTGAGTGAAAGAACTGTCCCGTTCGGACTTCGTCAGCAGAAGGATTGTTGTGAGCACGCGTCGATTGCTGGTGACTTCTGCCCTGCCGTATGCCAATGGTCATATCCATATTGGGCATCTGGTCGAGTACATCCAGACGGATATCTGGGTGCGGTTTCAGCGGCTCGCCGGGAATGAAGTCGCCTACATGTGCGCGGATGATACGCACGGCACGGCGATCATGATTCGGGCGCAGAAGGAAGGCCGGTCGGAGGAATCGCTCATCGCCGAGATGCGCGAGGCGCATATTCGCGACTTCGCGGGGTTCGATGTCGAGTTCGATTATTACGGCAGCACGAACAGCGAAGAGAACCGGGAGCTCTGTCACGAGATCTGGGCGGCGCTGCGGAAGGCGGGGCTGGTCGTCGAGGAAGATGTCCGGCAACTGTTTGACACCGAAAAGGGGACGTTTCTCGCCGACCGGTTTGTCAAAGGGACCTGTCCCAAATGCGGTGCCGTCGACCAGTACGGCGACAATTGCGACAAATGCGGGGCAACCTACACCCCAGCCGACCTGATCAACCCGAAGAGCACGCTCTCAGGGACGACGCCCGAATTCCGGACGGCGCGGCATCTGTTCGTGCGGATCGAAGACTTGCACCCGTTTCTCACGGAATGGACGCAATCCGGGACGCATCTGCAGCCCGAGGTGGCGAACTACCTCAAAGGCCATTTTCTGGGCGAGCCGCTGCGGGATTGGGATATCTCCCGCCCCGCACCGTATTTTGGATTCGAGATTCCCGACAGCCCCGGCAACTACTGGTATGTCTGGTTCGACGCGCCGATTGGCTACATCGCGGCGACGAAAGCGTGGTGCAAAAAGACCGGCAGCGATTTCGACAGTTGGTGGAAGACCGGCCCGGCCGAGGTGCATCACTTCATCGGCAAGGACATCACGTACTTCCACACGCTGTTCTGGCCGGCAATGCTGAAGACCGCGGGGTTCAAGCTGCCCACGTTCGTCCACATCCACGGGTTTCTTACCGTGGCGGGCGAAAAGATGGCGAAGACAAAGGGGACGTTTGTTCGCGGGTCGACCTACCTCGAACACCTCGACCCGGCCTTTCTCCGCTACTACTACGCGACCAAGCTGTCCAAGGGACTCGACGACCTGGACCTCAACCTCAAAGAGTTCGAGGAGAAGGTCAATTCGGACCTCGTGGGCAAGGTGGTCAACCTCGCGAGCCGTTCGGCGAAGTTCGTGCAGGAGACGGGGCTTGCGACCATCTACCCCGAAGATGGTGGACTGTTTGCCGAAGCGGCTGCCGCGCGCGACGAGATTGCCGCTGACTACGACGCCGGGGACTTTAGCGCCGCGATGCGGAAGATCATGGCGCTGGCGGACAAGGCGAACCGGTACATCGACGAAAAGTCGCCCTGGACGCTGAGGAAGGACCCGTCCAAGGCGGACGAAGTCCGGCAGGTCTGTACGGTGGCGTTGAATCTGTTTCGGCAACTGGCGGTCTATCTGGCGCCGGTGCTGCCGCGTCTGGCGAACCAGGCGGGCGAACTGCTGCAGACGCCGATTCGAAGTTGGAATGACGTGGCGACTCCGCTGGTGGGAACCGGCGTGAGTCCCTTCACCCATATGCTCAAACGTGTTGATGAGAAACAGGTGCAGGCGATGATCGAAGCCAGTAAAGAACCGGAACCCGTGGCCGCTCCGGCGGTGCCCGCCACAGGTGCTCCCACAGCCGCAGCTGGTGGGGTGACGCCGGGCGCCTCGACCGATGAGGCGACTCCCGTCGTGGATGGCCCCGAGTGCCTCGTGGCCGAGCCGCTGGCCGGGGTGATTGCGATCGACGATTTCCTGAAGGTCGACCTGCGGGTGGTGCGGGTGCTGGCGGCGGAACCGGTCGAGAAGTCGAAGAAGCTGATCCGGCTGACGGTGTCGCTGGGCGGCGATGTGCGGCGGACGATTTTTGCGGGGATCAAGACGGCCTACGACCCGGCGACGCTTGTCGGGCGGTTGATCGTCGTGTGCGTGAACCTTGCGCCACGGGAGATGAAGGGCGTGGGCGTGAGTGAGGGAATGGTCCTGGCCGCCGGTCCGGGCGACAAGGAGATCTTCATCCTCAGCCCGGATAGCGGTGCGAAGCCGGGACAGCGGCTGCATTAAGAGTTCGATGCGGTGGGCAGTGCCCACCCTACTTGGTGGAGACGAGGAGTGCCTGGTAGGCGCCGTCGGCGGGTTGGCCGGGGTGGTGGTGGGTCTGGGAGACGAGGGTTAGCTCCGGGTGGTCGCGCAGGAAGGAGGCGACGAGCTCTTCGTTTTCTTCTGGCTCGATGCTGCAGGTCGAATAGA
>JAIXZD010000201.1 GCA_027489895.1 Planctomycetaceae bacterium | reverse complement strand
GTTTGGTAACCTGTGCGGTCTCTCCGGGAAAAATCGGTTCGGTCGCGCTGAAATCGCCGATCTCCCCCAAGGTGTCCTGCCGCGCGTCCCGCCCATTCCAGGCTGGCCCGTCAGGCACCACGGGGATCAACCGCATGACTGGTGGAGATAATCTGACGGGCGTGTTGGTGGGCGTGGGCCTGATCGCCGGCTCGATGGCCGTGCTCTATCTCACGCACTGGCTCGCCCAGGTCAGCCGGACCGTTCGCACCAACGAACTGGCCCGCCAGCGGTTCCTCAACTCGCTGCACGATGCCGCGTCGCCCCACCTGCAGCTCCCCGAACGCTCTGCCCAGCCCGCAACCTCCCCCGCGCGCAAAGCGGCCTAAGGTTGAGCCTCGTAGCGGAACTCGTGAGAGTTCCCAAGACGCTCGCCCCGCTTTTCAACCCCCACCCTCAAAGGCGACGGTCGGCGCCCCGCGTCCCCGCACGGTGCGGTGGAACCGAGCGACCCCAATCTGATATCACCACGATGAACCGGAGTGTTGCTCGCCCCAAGCGAGAACCGGTCACTCTCCCGTCAGACGCACTGGCGGTCCACCTACGATTTGCCTACCAGACCACGTCCTCACTGCGGAGATCACCTCATGCGTCCCTCGAAAATCCCCGCGATCGCAGGCTGGGTTCTCTCGATTCTGATCGTGGCCATGCTGGCTGGCCCCAGCGCGATGAGCAAATTGACCGAATGGGAAGGCAAAGCCGCCGCCTTTGAGAAAATCGGGTTCACTGTCGACGTGATGTACAAGATCGGCCTCGTCGAAGTGGCCATCGCCGTCCTGTTCCTGATTCCCCGCACGTCGTTCATCGCCGCCATTCTGATCGCCGGTTACCTTGGCGGAGCGACCTGTGCCCACGTCCGCGTGGGCGAGCCGTTCATCCCGCCGGTGGTGATTGGCGTCCTCACCTGGGTCGCCCTCGGCTTACGGACGCCCGGGCTGTTCCGTCTGGCGTTTGGCGGTTCTGCCCCGACAGCACTCGCCAATTGAGGCGCGAATTCACGCTCGTGGAACTCTCACGAGTTCCGCTACGACTGAGTTGGAAAACGCGTCAAACGGCAGCGTCCCGCGCACCGAATTCACGCAGCGTGTCGAGCAGTTCGTCGAGGTCCGCGGGCGTCGTCTTGGGATTGATCAGCGTGCACCGCAGCGCTCCCACCCCGTCGATCACGCAGGGGACCAGATAGAACCGGCCCGACTGGCAGACGGCCCGTCGCAGCCGGTCCTGAAACGCGCCTACAACTCCGTTCGATGCCGCCGCCAGTCGCGCGGGGATGTGCCGGAACACGACGATGTTGCACTGCGGCTCATGGAGCGCAACAAAGTCCGGTGCGTCCGTCAGCTTCTCGTAAAACGTCCGAGCGAGGTCGAATGTCCGGTCGACCAGTTGCTCCATGAGGGCCGGTCCGAACAGCGACCAGACGCCCCACAACCCCAATACCATCGCCCGTTTCGTGCACTCCACGGTCCGCAAGCCGCCATCGAAGTCCATCAGTTCGGGAGCTCGCGGATCGAACAGATACGGGGCATTCTGGCGGAACGCCTCGTAGCTGTCCGACTTGCGCTTGTAGAACAGAAACGCGCACAGCGCCGGGACAAACAGCATCTTGTGCGCGTCCCAGGTGACGCTATCGGCTTCGGAGATTCCCTGCACGACGCCCCGGTACTTCCGGCTGAGCAGGGCCGCGCCGCCATGGGCCGCGTCGACATGCATCCAGACGCCATACCGTCGGCAGACCTCGGCCACCTGGTCGAGCGGGTCAAACGCACCAATCGGCGTCGCACACGCTGAAGCCGCCACCGCAATCACGGGCCGCCCCGCCCGCGCCAACTCCGCGAGCAACTCATCGAGTCGGGTCACATCCATTCGCCGCCGTGAATCAAGCGGCACCTTCAGCACCTGCCGCGTCCCCAGCCCCAAAATCCCCCCGGCCCGCGTGATGCAATAGTGCGCATCGGCCTGCGTGACGATGACGGGCGATTTGTCGCTCGGGGCCGAGGCCACTCCCCGCACGCCGTCTTCCCAACTTCCTTCCAGCAGGCGATTTCTCGCCACGAGCATCGCGGTCAGGTTGGCCAGCGACGCTCCATGGGTGACGATGCCGCCGCCCTCGGGGTCTTTCCAGCCGAGGTAACCGCCCAGTTCGCCGATCATCGCCTGCTCGGCCGAGGTGGCCCACGGGCCCATCTCGTAGATCGCCATCGGGTTGTTCGTCACCGCGCCCAGCGCGTCGAACAGACCCGCAATGGGAATCGCGGCGGGAACCTGATGCCCGACGTAATGCGGGTGATGCAGGTTGTGCCCGCGAGCCAGCGCCAGTTTCACCAGCTCGCCAAACCGCCGGGCGCCGGATTCCACCGAATCGACGGCTGCGGGTCGTCCCAGCCCATCGCCCGCCAGTTGGGCCCGCGCCGCCGCCAGATTGTCGCGGGGATCGGTCCAAGGCAACACCGGCCCCTCGCCCGCCTGCGTCCGGGCGAGATGCTGAGTCAACTGGTCGACCAGCGCCTCACCCGCCGCCTGAAACAGGGCGGGGTCATACGCGAGATCGATCAGAGAAGGGGCTGGGGTGGAGGAGGGTGCGGAGTTCATGGCCCCGCAATGGTATCGGAGCGCGACCCCGTTCGACGAGGCCGCGCACCGCCCTGGTAGACCGAAACGCGATTACTCCGCCTGCATCTTGGCGATGATCGCGTCGGCCATCTGGCTCGTGCCGACCGCCGTCGGATCGGTCCGGCTTGCCTTCATGTCGTACGTGACATCCTTGCCCTCGGCGATCACCGCGGAGACGGCCCGGTCGAGCTTCTCGGCCGCGGCCTTTTCGCCGATATGTTCGAGCATCAGCTTACCCGACAGAATCAGCGCGGTCGGGTTGACCTTGTTCTGGCCCTTGTACTTCGGGGCGCTGCCATGCACGGCCTCGAACAACGCACAGTCGGGGCCGATATTGGCACCCGGCGCGACGCCCAGTCCGCCCACCAGCCCCGCGCACAGGTCGCTGAGGATGTCGCCGTACAGGTTCGAAAGGCAGATCACGTCGTACAGTTCGGGTTTCTGCACGAGCTGCATGCACATGTTGTCGATCAGCCGCTCGGTGTACTCGACGCCGCCCTTGGTGTCAGCCACCTTGCCGACGAGTTCGGAATCCGGGCTGACCCCTTCAGCCAGCGACGCGTCTTCAAACTTCGCACCGTACGCCTTCGCGACAGCCCGCGTTTCCGCGTACCAGAGGCCGTCGGTGAACTTCATGATGTTCGCCTTCGACACCGAGCAGACCGACTTTCGGCCATGCTTGTTGGCGTATTCGAAGGCGTAGTTGGCGATCCGGCGGGTCCCTTCGTACGACATCGGCTTGATGCTCACGCCGGTCGTCGCAATCCCCGAGCCAATCTTCTTGCCCGTCGCGATGCCATTGATGAATTCGATCAGCTTGGCGGTGTCGGCCTTGCCGGCCTCGAACTCGACCCCGGCATACAGGTCTTCGGTGTTTTCGCGGACGATGACGAGATCGACCTTTGTCCCGCTGAAATAGGTGCGGACGCCGGGGTAAACCTTGCACGGCCGGACGCAGGCGTACAGCCCCAACTCCTGCCGCAGAAACACGTTGATGCTGCGGAAGCCCTTGCCGATGGGCGTCGTCATGGGCGACTTGAGGCCCAGCTTGTTCTTGCGGAGCGATTCGAGGACGCGGGCCGGGACCTTGCCCTCGGCCATGATCACTTCGATGCCGCAGGGCTGGACATCCCAGTCGAACTTGACGCCCGTCGCATCCAGGACGCGACGCGTCGCCTCGGCCAATTCCGGACCAACACCATCACCGGGGAGCAGCGTCACGCGATACATCAGCCAGCCTCGAAAGTCTTTGCATAAGTGAAAGTCAACGTTCCTGCGACCCTAACAGAACCGGTTCGGCGAATTCAAGCGAGTGCGGTCCATGAGCAAAGTCATCACCGTGATGAAGACGGTGATGAAGGCCGTGCTCAAGTTGGCGCCAGGCGACGGAATCAACGGACGTGGCATGCTTGCTCCGCTTCGCGGCAAGCATGCCAAACGAGGGACAGCGCCACACTCACTAGGACGGCGTCCTTACCTGAAATCGGCTCAAACGGAACGGAGCGATTTCGGTGCGATTGGATTGACACTTCGAACACCGGTCATTAAATAAAACCAATTGGATAGGTGAACATTTTGGGGAGCGACCCGAACCACCTCCCAAACCCTTTGATGCCGACTGGACAACTAGAGGCATCGGCGAAACGCGTGGAGTTTTTCGCATGAGCTTAAGTCCAGTCGTAGCCATTGGTTTCAACGTTCCGTCCCGGTCCGGTTGGCGGGCACTGTCGCCC
>JAIXZD010000561.1 GCA_027489895.1 Planctomycetaceae bacterium | reverse complement strand
GGCTCGGTGATGAGAACGTCTGTGGGTGGAACGAGGAGTTCCAGTTTGATTCGCGGATCATGCAGGAACAGCTGCATGTCGGGCGTCCAGTCGTAGCCACCGAGCGTGACCTCGACCGTTGTTCCGACCTGAGCACCGGCCGGGACCGCATACCCGATCTCGGGAGCGAGTTGGGCATGCGAGATCGCGGGGGCGACCAGCAACAGGCACAACGTGAGGATGAGCGGACGCATCGGGTTGGTTCCCGAAGTGGTGACGAGAAGACGCGAGCAGGAAACCGACTGGCCCGCGTTAGGCAATCAGTCCGGGAATGAGTTTGCCGCCGTTGACCAGGGGGACGGGACGCCCCAGCGGGTCGGGGTATTCCTTGCTGGAGTCGATGCCCATCAGCGTGTGAATGGTTCGCAGGAGATCTGCGATGCTGACCGGATCGCTGGTCGGGGCGGCCGCCTGCGCGTCGGTCGCACCGATAATCTGGCCGGGCTTCGTACCGCCTCCCGCGAAGAGGATGCACTGGGCCATCGACCAGTGATCGCGTCCCGCCTGCGCGTTGACTCGGGGTGTCCGGCCCATCTCGCCCATCATCACGACCAGGGTGCTGTCGAGCAGTCCCCGTTCCTCCAGGTCGGTGACAAGGGCGTAGAACGCCAGATCCGCGGGGGGGATCAGATCGGTCTTGAGGCTGGGGAAGCAGTTGAAATGGACATCCCAGCCGGGGGCGTCGATGCCGACGAACCGGCAGCCTGCTTCGACCAATCGCCGACCGAGGAGGGCACACTGACCGATCTGCGTCATGCCGTACCGCGCGCGGATCGGGGCGGGTTCCGCCTGAATGTTGAAGGCCTTGCGAGCGGCGGGCGAATTGATCAGATCGTACGCCTTGGCGTAGTACGTCGACATCGACGCAGCGCGGCCGAGTCGCGGGCGTTCGCGTTCCAACCCGGCGAGCAACCGTTGACGCAGCGACGCGCGGTGCTCCGTCAACCCTTCCACACGGCCCAGGTCCTTCACCTCGAAGTCGGGTTGACTCGGATCGGCTTCGATGACGAACGGGGCGTACTCGGCCCCGAGAAACCCCGGGCCCCCCGCCGACATCGGGTGGGGCATATTAATGTAGGCTGGCACCTTGCCGTTCGAGCCGAGTTCGCGGCCGACATACGAGCCGAGTGACGGAAAGACCGTGTTCGTCGGGATCGGGTGTTCGCCATCCGGGAACGTCGGGCGATGGCCCGTCATGACGTAGTAATAGCCCGTGCTGTGGCCGTTGTCGGTGTGCGAGTGGCTGCGGACGACCGTGAATTTGTCGGTGATCGTGGCACAATTCCGACAATGCTCGGAGAAGATCACGCCGGGGGTCTTCGTGGCGATCGGGGCGAACGGACCACGAATCTCCAGCGGGGCCTCGGGTTTGGGGTCCCACATATCCTGTTGGGGTGGGCCCCCTTCGAGGAAGATAAAGATGCAGCTCTTGGCCTTCGCCGGGCGTGCCGCGGGGGAGGCGTTCTCGGCGGCGAGCAAGCCCGGCAGCGTCAGACCGCCAAAGAGACCGGTGGAACCGAGCCGCAGCATTTGCCGGCGCGACCGACCATCGCAGGTGGTCCGGGCGGGACGTCCGAACGGGATGTTGAGCATCGTCAAGAGCCTCGTCTTACATATCACCCAGATCGCGAGGCCCCGATCGCGAAGACAGTCGCGGCCACGCGTGGGACTGGGAAATCATTGAATAAACAAAAACTCTTTCGTGTTGAGCACCGACCACAGCACGTCTTCCACAGCCGCGCGACGATCCTGCCCGGCGGGGGGAAACGCTTCGCGGAGTAACACCCGTTCTTCGGAAGTCGGCAGTCGCGACAACGTTGTCAGGTAGAGTTCGTCGAGAACCTCATCGGTCGATTTGTTGGACGCCGCCAAGCGCCGCGCCAACCCACGCTTGTGACTCAGCTTTTCGTTGATCTCGGGCGAATTCAACAGATGCAGGGCCTGCGTGATGCTGGGCTCGTTGCTGCGCTCGCACTCGCAGACGCTAGCCCGCACCGGGCGGCCGAAGATCCGGAAGAAGTACGAGGGCATCCGGTTGTCCCAGACCTGGATTGATCGGTACCCCTCGGGCCAACCGTTGAACTTCTCGGCGACCTCGGTCACCTGGCAGAGTCCGTCCAGCAGGACCTCCGCCGGCATCGCCTTCGGGCGGGCGTGCGAGAAGTTTTGCATGTCGTCGACATTGCCGTCGTTTGCCGCGGAACTCAATTGATACGTCTGGGACGTGAGCAACGTCCGCGTGAACGCTTTCAGATCGTAACGGACCTCCCGCAGATGCGCGGCCAGCGCCTCGAACAGCGGTTCGTTTGTGGCGGGATTGGTCGCTCGAAGATCATCAATCGGCTCGACGAGGCCGCGTCCGAAGTAATGCGCCCACAAGCGATTGACGATCGCTTTCGCGAAGTAGGGATTGTCGGGAGCCGTCATCCACGCGGCGAAGACCTGGCGTCGATCGTGGACGATTTCGAAACTGGCGTCGGTCGCGCCGAGTGCTCGCGCCGGAACGGGGAGCCCCGTTCGCGGATGCTTGTGGTCGGTCCCCGCTTTCACTGCCAGGGCTTCGGTACCGTTGGGAAGCGGCTTGAAGGCCGTCCCCGTGAAGAAGCCGACGAGGCCGGCGTAGTCGTCCTGACTCCAGCGTTCACTCGGATGATGATGGCACTGAGCGCACTCGATCCGCGCGCCCAGGAATAACTGGCTGACCGAGCGGGCCGTCGCTTCAGGAGTTTCCAGCGCCTTGAAGAAGCCTGCCGGGCTTTCCGCCTGAATCGATCCCTGAGCGGTGAGAATCTCCCGGGCGAACTCGTCGTAGGGACGGTTCGCGGCGAACTGCGTGCGCAGCCAGCGCGTCATGCCGACCGCCCCCTGCGTTGTGATCCGGATCTTGTCCGCACGCAGAATGTCGGCCCACTTCATCGCCCAGTAATCGGCGTACTCGGGACGGTTGAGCAGTGACTCGACCAATCGGGCGCGTTTGTCGGGGGCGGTGTCCGCGAGAAACCTCCGGGCTTCCTCGGCGGTCGGAAGCGTCCCGATCGTGTCGAGTGACACGCGGCGCAGGAATACGGAGTCATCGATCGGCTCGCTCACCGGGATACCGAGCCGGACGAGTTTGTCTCCGACATGCTGATCGATGAAGTTGTGAACGGCCGGGCGCGTGCCAATTGATTCTGGCCGGGGCCGCGCGACGCGACAGGTCGTGACCTGATCGAGGTACCGCACCAGGATCGCCGCTTCACCGGGCACCTCGGTCGCTTCCAGCAAGCCCCTCGGCGTGGTGGCGATGATCGAGGGAGCGTTCGAGACGTACTCGGCCTCCCTCGTGACGCAGTGGCGGCGACCGGTCGCATCGATCGCCGTGACACGCAACTGCTGTGTGGCCAACGGGAGCAGAACCAAGTCGGCCGGCTCGACTTCGATTCTGACCACGGGTTGATCGGCGGGCGACTCGTACGGAGAGCCCTCGTGCAGCCACCGCAACAGCAGCGCTGCCTGCGGTCCGGTCCGCTCGATCTTCGACCCGCCCCCGTGCGGCAGGAGGGCGGCCCCCTTCACAAACAGCAGGCTCTCGCCGGGACTCGCCCGATCCAGGCGCCGCCCGCGTCCTTCGTTCACGATCGCGTCGTAGTCGGCCTCGTCATCGAAACCGAACAGGCTCAGCTTAAATCCATTCTGCCCCTCTGCCTTCCCGTGACAGCCACCGGCATTACAGCGGGACTTCGTCAGTAACGGCTGAACCTCGTACCGAAACGAAACCGGAACAGGCGCGGTCAGACCGGTCACCGTCACGGGGATCGTCTGGACCGTGTCCCGGTATCGCACGGTCAGCGTGGCCGCGCCGTCGTGGATGGGATGCACCAGTCCGGTCGCATCCACGCTGAACACCGACGGATCGCCCGAGATGTATTCGACCTGACGAGTGCGGTCGACCTGGGCCGTTCCCGTCGTTTCGGAGACGAAAACCTGCTGAGCCGCTTCGGGGCGATCCAGCGAGATGGCCGTCGGGCTGACCGTGTATTGAGCCGCAGCGACGTTCTGCCAGACGCAACAAAGCACCAGCGGAAACCAGCCCCGCCGGAGTGCCTGCGTCACGCATCGCCCCAACTCGTTCACGGAGAGTCCTGTTGCAAACGGGTGACCGTTGACCAGAGGGTTTTACTGGAGCCGAATCACGACTTGGCGGCTCCCACAAACGCGGCGACCCATCGGAGATAATCTATCCGTTGTCGGCGGCGAAGAAAAGATGACCGGCATGATTCAGCGCGACGTCGGGACTCAGTTCCTTTCGTGGGATAGGCTTCCAGCCTGTCAAATCGTCTACAGGAGGGTGAGCGCCCGCGGAGTGTGGAGGCCGTTTCCCGGCGATCTTTCAGCCAATCCTGCCACGAAACATCGGCACGAAGACGAATCCGAACGTCACGAGGATGATCGGGTACGGATCCTGGTCGATTTCACTTCCCGGCTGCCGTGACGAGACTGTCAGGGTATTTGGTAACGGTTTCCCAAGCCAGTTCTTGCAATGAACGATTGAACGGCTCGTTCCACGCTTCCCGGTTGGAGTTCTTCAACAGGGCGGGCATCGGCAATCCCACGGGGCTCGTTCCATAAAGGACAGCGAAGTGCATGTAAGCATTGAGGGCTTCCAGCGGGGCGGAGGGGTGAACGGCATCCACGAACAGTTCGCCTTGCCGGGTCAGGCCGGGCCATTCCTTCCGTGCGATCCTGGTCCGTAGCGTCACCATCGCCTGAACACTCGGCACAAGGGCAAGGATCTTCTTGCCGTTGCCATACCTCGTGTTGATGTCGTCGGCCTGAGCCTCTCCCGCTTTGATGTTTCTCTGGTTGTATGTCTTGAGTTGCTCTGGGGTTTTCTCTTTGTCCACGTTGTCGAAGGCCCCCGTGGGGAAATCCTGGTTGTCGATGTCGCCACCGCCCCACGACAGCTGCACGATGAACCGCATGTTGGGATTATGCTCCAAGCCGAGCTTGACGAAATTCTCGATGCCGTCGTCGGGGAACGAAATCGGCGACATCACGAAAACATCCACCTCGCCTGTCTTCAGTGCCTTTTTGGCGTCGTTCTTGTCGTCGGAAAGGTTCCAGTGCTGGCTTGTCTTGGAACCACCAAGAGACTGAAGCCCGACAAGCTGATGGCCCTTGATCCCTGCGGCTTCGGCCATCTCGCCCAGAGGTTTCGGGACGTACCACATGAGGCTGTGCGAAGCGTAGAACACTCGCAGTCCCTTGGGTGTTTTGGCGGCCTGACTCTCTCTCGCAGTCTGTGCTCGAACTGGTCCAATCATCGTGGCCATACAGCCGATGATGAACGCGACGACAATTCCGCAGGTCGTTCTATTGGATTTCCGCATGCTGTTCCGCTCGCTTGCCGACAGGCCCCTGTTTGCAAGGCATGTTATTGAACGAGCCAACGGGCGAACAGGAGTCGACAGACGGTCTGCCCTGAGGAGAAGGACATCCGCCGGGTACCGGGTGCCACTGCTGGCTTGTCCAGCAGTGGTGTTCGATTGACAACAACAGGCAAAGCTGGATCCGGAGTGAGCCGCGACAGCTCCGGAACCCATAAAGGTTTCGGCAGGACGTGTCACGGAGTGGCCGGCGGACCTGCATTCGGTCAGGACGGCTCGTACCATCAGACGTGGTTCACCTCGAAATCGAACGCCGAAAAGCACTGCTGGGCAAGCCAGCAGTGGCACCCAGGTCACCGCTCCTTTATCCGCCGTCTTTGTAGGTAGGTAACCAATCTGGATAGCCACGTTGTACAAGGTCGGCGGTCACCCAGTCGAGCATGCCCATGCACTCGACTTCCATCGAGCGACGAACGACGTCAATGAAGACGAGCGGTATCCAACAGATGAGGGTATCGCCGATTTCGCAGACCCACAAATCCCACGGTGGGTTATCTGCCCAGTCGAAGAACCCATTGGACTCTAACTCCGTCGCTTCGTTGTGGTTTGAGATGTTGTAATCGACGAGAAGGAGTCGTCCCGCGCGATTGGAAGCCGACGCATCCGGAGCCTCGTTAGCGACAAGGCGTGAGCGTGCTGTGGTGACGTGTCGGATGTACTCCCGGCAATTTAGCAAACCCGGGTTGCTCTCTTTCCAATAATCGTGGGGAGGACGAAGCTCCTCGGAGCGCAAGCACCAGCGAGGATTGTCTGGGGCAATTCGCGGCGTGGACCATACGATCGTTTCGCGTAAAGCGGTGGCAAATGCTTGCTGGTTCAATCGCATGAGATTGGAAGCCGATAACAACAACCAATGTAACCCGGCGACGGGACGCCTCCCTTTTGCCACGGAACCACACGTCCGCCGTGGGGCGAACCTAATTGTCGGAATACATACGGTCTGGAAGACTTTGCACGATGATGATAGCACAGATCAGGTCGACCCGCTTGAGCGAGAGTCGACGAGCAACGACAAACCGCGAACCTGACGAGGTCCACACACTCGCGGCCAGTAGCCGCGATTGCGACCTGTAAGACACTTGCGGTGCCAGGCAGACCACCGTTCGCTTCGTCACCTCGAAGTTGGTGCGTCGGCCGTGCACACACCACGCATCGTTATGGACTCGCGTCGGCCAGAAGGGGAACTCCCATCGTTGTGATGCCAGGAACCGCGATCCGATCCGAATTGATGTCCCCGCATTCAGGGCCGAGTCCGTCTTCCAGTCGATTCGGCAGACGCAGCCCGAGAACCCCCACCAGATCAGCGTATTCTCCTGCGACCACGTCCGCGTTTCCACGATCTCACGGGCCGCGACGAGCTTGTCCGCTCGATCGCGCCACTCAAGGAGATGCCCCCAGGCACCACGATTCCGTAAAAGCCTAAACATCGGGCCCTCAAGTCACGCGCACCACACTTTCCAATCAGTTCGCCCTGTTCAACGTCGAACCACATCCGTCGGATCACTGATTCCCACGGCACGGGACGTGTCATCGCCGTGTGCCACTGCTCGGCAAGCCAGCAGTGGCACACGGCGCGATGATCGAACGGGCGG
>JAIXZD010000057.1 GCA_027489895.1 Planctomycetaceae bacterium | reverse complement strand
GGGGTTAGCTTTTGGCCTTCATGGCTTCTGCGAGGATGCGGGAGGTGCTGGGGCGCATGATGCGGGGGTCGACCATCTGACCCGACACCAGCGTTTCGCGGACCTGCTTGCCCGAGATCGAGATCGGCTTTTCGTCCTTGTGGTTTTCCGTGAGGTCAACCCGGCCGATCGATTCGTAGAACGCGGCAAAGCCGACCTTCACCGGCTGAATCAGCAGTTCGCCGCCGAGCTTGGTGAAGATTTCCTGGGCGTCGAAGTCGCCCCAGATCGCCGTGCCGTCTTTGTACGGGACGTCGGCATGCTTACGACCGATGACGATATCGGTGAAGCCGTTGTTCTGACGGTAGATGCCGTGCATGACGGCTTCCTTCGGCCCGCCGTAGAACATCTTGATGTCGAGACCGAGGAGGATGACGCGGTCCGGGACACTTTCCTTGCGGGGGCCCCAGAGAGCCTGGTCGCTGTCGCCATCACCCAGACCACGGTCGGTGATCAGGGCTTCGTAGGTGTGCATGCGGATTTCCGCGTTGACGTCGTCGCCCTTCGTTTCCCCGATGAGGGGATTGAGACAGGCGCCGGCGTTGTGGCCGTCCTTGAGCAGCTTTTCCAGGCCGTAGACGAGGGCGTACTCGTGGGCGCGGTGGAGGGGGTTGCGGGTCTGGAAGGCGACGCAGCGGTTCCAGCCCTTGGTCGCCAGCAGCGCGCGGACTTCGGCGGGCGAGAGGACATACTTGCCGAACTTGGCGTTCTTGGGCTGCGGCAGGGCGCGAATCGTACCGCCCAGCAGATGCGTTTTGTCGGCATCGTTGACGAGGACCATGTCGGCCCCGGCGTGGTCGGTCCGATCGGTGAGGTAGACCTGCTTGATGTAGTAGGGCTTGTCCCACGGGAAGATGTCGCCAATTTCGAGCGTGGCGACGACTTCACCGGCGGGGTTGGTCAGGGCGACCGTCTGGCCGATCGCCAGTTGGCCGGCGAGTTCGCTCGTGACGGGGAAGGCGAGCGGGATGGTCCAGGCGTACTTCTTGCCGCCACGAACGATGAAGCTGTGTTCGAGAACCTGCTGATATTCGGCCCCGCACATCGGCCCGACGAGCGGGCTGAGCGTGCCATCGGCGAGACGGTAGACGGTGGAGAGGTCGGCCGCGGAGACGGGGACCTTGGTCAGCGTGGCGGCGGCGGCGGTGAAGGCGGCCACCTCGCTGGCGGGAACCGTCCGATTGACGGGGGCGGCGACGCCGCCATGGGGCTTGATCAATTCAGGCATGAAACATCAGCTTTCGATAAACATCCATCGACCCGGCCCACGACCCCGGTGGTCGCGAGAACTGGTCGACAACACACTTTTCTGGAATCACTTACTGGAAGCAAACTGTCTGGGACTCACCGTCGGGATTCGTTCTTTTGGCTGCCCAGGGACACGTCCGTCTGACGGTCTGAAACGCCTTGGAAATGCAAACCTGTCCCAGCATGGCGAGGACCGGTGTTTCTCGGGAAACGGTGAGCGAACGGGCACGGTAGGGGAAGGGGAAAGCCGAGTCAAGAAGTGTCGCGTCCGGTGGGATCGATCGGGTGCGAGACGGGGTTTGTCCGCAGCGGTACGACTTGTGTCGCAGAACGGCACCTACGCACAAGGGAAAGGTGGGGTGAACGGTTGGGGTCTTTACTCGAGCGGGAGTCGCTTCGCCTCCGGGCGCTAGCGCTTCCGGCTCCTCGATGAGGGAAGATGCCCAGAAATCGGCGACTACTCCCGATTCTGCGATGTTCGGCCCGATCCATTGAGAGGTGCCGGGGTGATGGTGTACGCTCCTGCGCTTCGTGCGGCTGAAGGCTTTCGAAAGTCGGCTCGCGGTAATACGCAGTCCTTGTCCAGGTGTGATTCGTCTGGACCGTCCGCCCGTCCACCTGCCTGTCCACAGGGCAGGGATTTGAGTTTTTGTTGAAGAGTCCGTCGCTCATGCCGAATGTTGCCCGCGTTGTTGTCGATGCCCTGAATGAAGGCCAGGGGATTTTGCGTCTGGCCCCGACCTGGGTTCCGCGCTCGTTTCTGCAGCCGGGCAAGCGGCTGAAGCTGCACCCGAATGATTACTACGCGCTGGGGACGCATCGCGGGGGAATCGACGAGCGGTGGTTTGCCTCGACGACGGTCGCCAAGAACGAAAACGCGGCCCACGACGAAGGGCTGTCGTACGTGGTGTTCGGCAAGGACAAGGTGACTTTGAAGGACGCCGTCGAGGAGCTGGGGGCGGACCTGATTGGTCCGCGGATCTGGAAGAAGTACCAGCGCTGGCCGGTCTACTCCAAGTTCTTCGACAACATGGGGCCGATCCCGCACCACATGCATCAGAACGACAAGCAGGCGAAGCTGGTCGGTCAGGAAGGGAAGCCCGAGTCGTATTACTTCCCGCCGCAGATGAACGCCATCGGGAATAACTTCCCGTACACGTTCATGGGTCTGGAACCGGGCACGACGAAGCAGGACATCATCCGCTGCCTGGATCGCTGGAACGAAGGCGACAACGGCATTCTCGACTATTCCAAGGCGTATCGGCTGAAGCCGGGGACTGGCTGGCTGATTCCGCCGTGCGTGCTGCATGCGCCGGGTAGCCTGGTGACGTACGAGCCGCAATGGGGCAGTGACGTCTTCGGGATGTACCAGTCGATGGTCGAAGGCCGAGCGGTGCCGCGGTCGCTGCTGACCAAGGACTTCCCCGAAGCGAAGCACAACGACAACAAGTACCTGGTGGAAGCGCTCGACTGGGAAGGGAACGTCAACCCGAATTTCAAGGACAGCCATTACCTCGAACCGATCCCCGTGGCCAACACGGAGAAGGAAGGGTATGTCGACCGCTGGATCGTGTACGGTCGGATCGGCGGCAAACAGTTGTTCACCGCGAAGGAACTGACGGTCAACCCGGGCGCGAAGTGCGTCATCGAGGATGGCGGCGCGTACGGCTGGATCACCGTGCAGGGCGAAGGGACCGTGGGCAAGCTGCGGTTGCAGACGCCGGCGATGATCCGGTTTGGCGCGATGACCGAGGACGAAGTGTTCGTCACCGAGAAGGCCGCGAAGGAAGGGGTGACGTTCGTCAACACTGGCAGCGAGCCGCTGGTGGGGTTGCGGTATTTTGGTCCGGATGCTTGCCCGGATGCGCCGGAGGTGGGGGCGTATAAGAAGAAATGAGTTGACAGGCGGAATCACGAATACCGAATGACGAATAACGAAGGTTGTTCGTCATTCGGCCGTGCCCGACAGGGAAGACCATTTTATGGCCGAGTCGCGGGGCGAACATCCGTTCGATCTTGCTGAACGAACCGCGTTGTTCGGCGAGGCCGCGATCACGTTGGGCCGAAAGATCAAGGTCGACCATGTGACTCGCTCGCTGGTCGACCAGCTTGTTCGATCCTCGACCAGTGTCGGTGCGAATTACTGCGAAGCGGATGATTCTTCAACGCGAAAGGAATTTTGTCATCGGATTGGCATCTGTCGTCGCGAAGCTCGCGAGTCGACGCATTGGCTGCGTATGCTTGCCAAGGCCGAACCGACGTTGAAAGACGAGCTTCGCCCGCTCTGGAAGGAAGCTCACGAACTGCATTTGATCTTTTCGGCGATCTTTCGGCGACAACCACCGACCGGGTGATTCGCGTCGCTTCATTTGTTCGTGATTCGGTATTCGGTATTCGGTATTCTCGCAATCCGTTTTAACACGAGTTTCCCCGCTCATCATAAATTTCAGGACACCTCAACATGCCGAATTCGTTTCCCAAACTTCATAACGCTGCGTGGCCCGGGGTGGTGGGCAAGGGGTCGCCTGAGGGCGAGCCGTTTATTGATCTGGATACGATGCTGGATCACACGGCGCGGGCCGAGGTGAATGGGCAGAAGTTTGATGGGGTCGATCTGTTTCTGTTCGATCCGCATGTGTCGATCGACTCGACGGACGACGATTTGAAAAAGCTTGCGGATCGGGTGGCGAAACGGGGCCTGGTGGTGGGTTCGGTTGTCGCGCCGGTCTGGCCGCCGACGGGTGGTGGTTCGGCGATGGATGTGGGGGAGGGACGGACGCACTTTCTCACGCAGGTGACGAAGGGCTGCCGCATCGCCAAGCGGTTGAAAGAGCTGGGGGTTCGCTCGTACGGAGTCGTGCGGATCGACACGGCCTGCGGCCCGGCCGACTGGATGTCGGACCCGGAAGGGAACCAACTCAAGATCGCCGAGACGTTCCGGATGGCGGCGGATATCGCCGACGACCATGGTGAACGGCTCGCGGCGGAAGGGGAAATCTGCTGGGGCGGGATGCACTCGTGGAAGCGGATGGTCCAATTGCTGGAACTGACGGATCGGCCGGGGACGGTGGGCTTTCAGGCCGACATGGCCCATACGCTGCTCTACACGTTGGGCTACAACGCGCCGGAAGATCGCCTGCTGCCGGAAGATTACGACTGGAAGGACGTCAAGGTTCTCGATGCGGCGCTTGCGAAGCTGACCGCAGCGCTGCGTCCGTGGACGATCGACTTCCACGTCGCGCAGAATGATGCGACGGTGAAGGGGTCGGGCTCGCACGACAAGACGGGTCGGCATTGCCTGGCGACGGATCCGAACGGCAAACTGGATATTGCCCATCACGCCGGGTTCTGGCTGCGGGACAGTTACGGGAACGCGACGAAGAAGTTCCAGCACATCTGCTGGGACGGCTGCATGTTCCCGAACGATGTCATGTCGAGCGCCAAGACCTGGAACGATATTCTGGCGGCGATGGTCGCCGTGCGGGACCAGCATGGCTGGAACGCATGACCGCGGGGGCGGCCGGGGAGAGTTGACATGCCCAGTCCGTTTCCTGGTATGGATCCGTTTTTGGAAGACCCGGCCGTTTGGCCGGGCTTCCATTTGATGTTGATGGCGGAGACCGTCCGTTACCTGCAGCCGATTCTCAATAGCCGGGGCTATTTTGCGGTTCCCGGGTCACGCGTGTGGTTGGGCGAGGCCGAGCGGGCGATCTATCCGGATGTCGGTCTGTTCGAGCCTCAACGGGAACCGCCGACGGGAACTGGATCAGCCAGTTCGGCCCTTCTCGATATCCCGGTCCGGGTGCGTAAACAGGTGGAAGAGCATCGCGAGGTCTATGTCGAGATCGTGGGGCAATCCGATCGCCGACTGGTCACCTGTATCGAGTTGATCAGCCCTTCCAACAAGCGTGATCCGACGGGACGGGAGTTGTATTCGCGGAAGCAGCGCGACACACGGGATGCGGGCGTTCATCTTGTCGAGATCGATTTGTTGAGATCGGGGCCGCGGATTGTCGATTTGCCTGGGGCCGTCTTGTCAGGCGTGCCCAAGGCCAGTTATCTCGTGAACATCGTCCGGCGAGGGGCCGACGAGTACGAGTTCTTTCCGGTGTCGCTGCGATCCCGGCTCCCAAGGATCGGTGTTCCGCTCAAAGTGGGAGAGAACGATGCGCGGCTCGACCTTCAGGAAGTGTTTGACCAGACCTATGACGAAGGTGGCTTTGCGCGACAGGTGGACTACTCGAAAACGCCTGGTGGAGAGATTTCACCAGATGATCTCACCTGGTTGAGAGCGTGTGCCGAAGCCAGGTCATGATCGTCGGCACGCGTTCTCTGGGCGCTAACGCCTCCGGCTCTCGGCGAATGTTCACAAGCAGCATGAACTCCTGTTCCTGCAGCTCCAACGGCAATCGACCGGCCCGGTTTCTGTGAGCTGGTCAGTCGGGTAGTATGAACCGGTGTTGGTTCGCCACCAACGTCCAGGTCGGACAGCGCGTTTGTCAACGACGCTGGCCGCCCGCTTTCATCGCTTGCGGAACTCCTCGAATGCTTGAACGACGTGAACTGTTTCCCGGTGTGATCGAGATGAACTACCAGGCGCGGAGGCGTCTGGGCTGCTGCGTGTATCTGGTTCACAGCGCGGGGGAATGGGCACTGATCGATATTGGCTACGAGGATACGGTCGATGAGATCATCGATCTGATCCGCCGGATGGATTTTCCGCTCTCCGCGTGCAAGGCGATTCTCGTCAGCCATGCGGATGCCGATCATGTCCAGGGGCTTCCGAAGCTCAAGACGATTCTTCCGGCGGCACGGTCGCTCGGGCATAAACTGGCTGCGGAGGCGCTGGCCGGGAATGACCGGATCCTCACCTATGCCGAGATTCCGGCGCAGGGGATTTCGATCCACCTGCCGCCCATGAAGCTCGATGGGCAGATTGGCGAGGGAGACCGGGTCAAGGTGGGGGAACTGGAACTGGTAACGTGGCACACGCCCGGGCACACGGAGAGCCAGTTGGCATTTCAGGTCGGGAACCTGCTGTTCTCGGGCGATAACCTGTTCCGTGATGGCTGCGTCGGAAACATCGATGCCCACCATGGTTCGGACATTCCGGCGTTCATCGAGAGCTTGACGCGTATACGCGATTCGCAGGTGGAATGGCTGCTGCCGAGCCATGGCCCCGCGTTTCGCAAGGATGCCAAGGCGATTCAGTCGACGATCGACCGGTTGGTCGCGTACCAGCACATGGCCGACTTCGGGACCTGTGCGATTGACTGGCCGCTGCTGGAGGAATGGGAAGCGGAGTTGGGCCAGAAGTTCGATCCCGTCAAGGCGGGGCCGCAGAAAATGTTGCGGATGTAGTCTGCAAGTTGATGCCGGTGGCCGAGCCTGACGGAGATCGCGAATGCCGACCAAGTCGCTCAAGGAGAAGCTGATCACCGGGGAACGGGTTTACGGCACGTTCTTTCAGCATGGGGTGACGCCGGCTCTGGTCGATTTTCTGCCCGAAGGCGCACTCGACTTTGTGATCGTGTCGGCCGAGCACAACGCGCTCGACATCGCCGATTTTCTTCCGCTGCGGTATGCCCTGGCGGCGAAGGGGATCGCGTGCCTGGCGCGGACACACAGCCGGGACCCGGATGATGTCTCGAAAGTGTGCGATGCGTTCGATGGTGTTGTCGTGCCTTACGTCGAGGATGTCGAGCATTGCAAAAAGCTGGCAGCGGCCGCCGTGTATCGCCCATTGAAGGGGGCGGCGCTGGACCGGGTTCTCGCGGGGAAGCCTTGGCCGAGTGAGAAAACGGCGGCCTACATCCGCAATGAACGATGTGTCCAGACGGTGTTCATTCCGATGATCGAGTCGGTCGAAGGGGTCGAGCATCTCGATGAGATCTGCTCGATACCGGGCGTGCATGCGGTGTTTGTTGGCCCGAACGACATGACCGTCAACATGGGCATTCCGAACGAGTACGACCACCCGGAGTTTGTGGCGCTGTTGCAGCGGGTCATCGATACGGCCGATCGACACCACGTCGCTGCGGGATGCTGGTTTGGAAAGCGGGAGCAGGCGCTCCGCACGATTCGACAGGGTGCCCGGCTGGTGGTTTATTCGAACGATTCGGCGCTACTCAAAGAGGCGCTGGCCGACTCTTTCGGCGCGATTCGCAAAGGCTGACGTAGCGGACAGGCCGGGGTGAGTCGCCCTGGGAAAATGTGGCCCCCATTCTGGCGAGGAGCAACCTCATGGCGAAAACCTGGCGGGTCGGGATCATCGGACGAACGGGCAAGGGAGACTACGGGCACGCGGTCGATGTCGCGTTCACGAAGGTTCCCAATGTCGAGATCGTGGCGGTCGCGGACGAACATGAAGGGGGACGACTCGCGGCGCAGAAGCGGGTCGGCGCGAAAACGGCCTACGCGGATTTCCGGCAGATGCTGGCGACGGAGAAGCCGGATGTCGTGGCGATCTGCCCCCGGTGGATCGACCAGCACCGCGACATGCTGCTGGCGGCGGCCGAGGCGGGTTGCCATGTCTATATGGAGAAGCCGTTCTGCCCGACTCTGGCGGAATGCGACGATGTCTGTCGCGAGCTGGAGATGCGGCATCTCAAGCTGGGGATCGCGCATATCTCGCAGTATTCGCCCATTCTGACGAGGGTGAAATCGCTGATTCAAAATGGCGAGATCGGCGAGATTCTCGAACTGCGGGCACGTGGGAAAGAGGATCGCCGGGGGGGCGGCGAAGACCTGTGGGTGCTGGGGTCGCATGTGCTGGGCATCATGCGGACGCTGGCGGGGGGCGACCCGCTGTCCTGTTTCGCGACGGTTCTGGAGCGGGGGCAGCCAGTCACCAAAG
>JAIXZD010000308.1 GCA_027489895.1 Planctomycetaceae bacterium | reverse complement strand
CGTCGATGCCCTCGCCGCAAAGACGCTTCCCGGCCTGCAGCGGGCCGTCAAATGGGGCCTGTCGTACTATGGCGTGGGCGATGGTTGGTGCTTCTGTTGTGGAGGGTTTGCGGGTCACGTCAAGCTGATGTTCGTGAACGGAGCGGCCCTCGTGCCTGTCCCGCCTGTGACACCAGTGGCGATGGGCAAATCGACGCGAGGCGTGGAGCTTGTCTCGGTGGACGACCTCGACGAACGCCAGATCGCCAAGTGGATGAAGCAAGTCGCCGCAGTGCCGGGAGTCGGAGGGAAGAAGCGGTAGTGCCCCGAGGTGGTTTTGGCAAACGGCGGGTGGCTCTGTCGGAAGCAAGTCACCAGAGGCATGCCCGTCCAGGCACTGGCAGAGCCAGTGGCACACGGCGGAACTCCGATCACACTTGATCGTTCTCCGGTGCGAGCGTGAGACGGCCACCGCTCTCGCCCCACACGGAATGTTCACACGGTTCACCCTGCGGTGCGGGGATTCGAGGTCGCCTTCCTCGTTGCCTGATTGCGGTTCCCCCCGCGGGGGCGGCATAATCCAAGCCCCGTCGTTTTCTCCAGGTTCAAATCCTTTGCAGGGCGGGGTGCCTCTTTCCTGTCGACTGCGTTGGGAGCGGCTTCCCCAACTCGGTGATCGAGTTCGTTCCCGGCCGCCCTGGAGGTGAGTGAGATGGAACCGCAACGGCCTGGCAAAGCACCCTCCTCGCGATCTTCCGACCCAGCGGCCACCCAGGTCAGCGACGAACTGGGGGCAACGGTTGTCCCCTCCGAATCGGTCAACAAACCTGCGGCCGCCTCAGGCTCTCCCTCGGGATCGGCCCCGGCATCGGCAAAGTCAGGGGCGGCAAAGTCAGGGGCCTCCAAACCCACCGAGGAGAGCATTCCCGAGCGACTGGGCAATTTCAAGATTCTCAAAAAGCTCGGGCAGGGGGGCATGGGCGCGGTCTATCTCGCGCACCAGGAGAACCTCGACCGCAAGGTCGCTCTCAAGGTGATGGCCCCGCAGGTCGCCTCGCGGCCGGGGTTCGTCGAGCGGTTCTACCGCGAGGCCCGGTCGATGGCGAAGCTCGATCACCCCAACGTGGTCCGCGGGTTCGATGTCGGCGAAGACAACGGCCAGCACTACGTCGCCATGGAACTGATCGATGGCAAGAGCATGCAGGACTGGCTGAACGAACTCAAGGTGCTCAGCGTGGGCGATGCGCTGCACGTGACGATCAAGGCGGCGGACGCGCTCCAGCATGCCCACGACATGAGCATGATTCATCGCGACATCAAGCCCGACAATATGCTCGTCACCAGCAAGGGCGTGCTGAAGGTGTCCGACCTCGGGCTGGCCAAGCAGGTCGATGAAGACAACTCAATGACTCAGTCGGGAACGGGCCTGGGAACACCCTACTACATGCCGCCCGAACAGGCCCGCAACGCGAAGCATGTCGACCATCGCAGCGACATCTACGCCCTGGGGAGCACGCTCTATCACTTTCTGACGGGGCAGTATCCGTTCACGGGGGAATCGACCCTCGAACTGATCCTCTCCAAGGAGAAGGGCAAGTTCAAACCGGCCTCCCAGCTCAACAAAAGTGTGCCGGAACGCCTCAGTCTGATCATCGACCGGTCGCTCGCCAAAGATCCCAAGACCCGGCAGCAGTCGATGACGGAGTTGATCCGGGAACTGGAATCCGTGGGACTGGCCTCGCGAACCCTCAGTTTCATTCCCGCGGCCGAAACGAACCCGGCCGCCCAGTTGGCTTCCGGTGGAAGAGTCGGTGCCGCATCGTCCGCCGCCGCGGCCCCAGCGCGGGCACCGGCCTCCGGCGCGCGCCCCTCAGCCGGAGCGACTGCACCAGGAGTCGGCGGCGGGGCGGCAGGACAGACCCGAACAGGAGCCTCGACCGCGGGAATGTCGTCGGCGGGCGCGTCGGGCGAACCGGTCTGGTATGTTCGGTATCCGGACGAGACGGGCAAGCTGAAAGAGGCCAAGCTTTCCACGCCGCAGGTGTTGCAGATCATCAAGTCGGGCCAGCTCGATCTGCGGGCCAAAGCGTCGAAAGTGCGGGGAGGCGACTATCTGCCGCTCGCCCAGTACACCGAGTTTGAAGCGGTCGTCCGGTCCCGCCTGGTGAAGCAGGAAGCCGACAAAAAAGGCGAAGCGTTCAAGGGGCTGTATGCCAAGATCGACCGCGACCAGAAGTGGCACAAGTGGAAGCGCTACTTTGGCGGGATCTTCTCCTCGGGGATGGGGGCGGTGGGGCTGGTGATCTGGCTGGCGGTCATTGTGGCGATTCTCGGGGGCGTGGGATGGGCCGTGCTCAACATTGGCCTCCCCTGGCTGCGAGCGCAGTCGTTCCTGAATTAGACTTTCGTCCAGGCGGGCTGACCTGACGGGACGATGTATCGAGACGTTTGGGAGTGGGGATGTTCGATCACGCGGCGGCCTTGGTCGCATTTGTCAAACTGGCCGGGGTCGCTCAGAGCAAAGGGCAGTTCCCCCAGCGGGACAAGTTTCTGCTGCTGGCGGGGATCGCCGCCGCCCGGGCCGGGTTCCGGACGGTCTCGGCCCGCTGTCGCGACCTGGTGCTGGCCCACAATCCGCATCATCTCATCAAGGGGCATGTCACCCTCGAAGAGGCGCTCGACAACGCCGACTTTCAGCCGTTTCTCGTGCAACTGCAGCGCTTCTGCTCCTACGAACTGGCCGAGCACCACCTCACCCAGCTTGCGATCGCGCCGGGACTACCCACGCGACCGGGAACCGTTGCCGCCGCGGACTACGCGCTGCTGCTCCTCAGCAAGGCCGACCTGCAACCCGGCCCGGCCGACTCGGTGTAGGGAAGACTCCCCACACGGGAATTTCACCATTCGCTGACACGTCCTTCTTGAAGAGCGTCTACCGTTCGCACGCCGCTGCGTGACGGAGAGCATGCGACGGTACGCTGGCCTCGTCTCTCTCCGCATTTGCGAGCCGTGCCCACATGCTGCGTTCCGACTTCCTCAAGCTGATCGGTTCCCAACCTGGAACGAGCGACTACATTCCAGTCGCCGTCCTGCTCCGCAATGGCTACGGTGTCGCAGGCTACTACAACACGCCGGTCAACGAAGAGTTTGCCCAGACCTGCCTGCTCGTCAACGCCCGGCTGATCGACCTGCAGCACAAAACCGATGAACGCCGCGGCATTCACGACTTTGGCGATTTTCTGCAGGAAATCTCGACGCGGCTCGTCCAGCAGGACGACGCCAGCGAAGAGGCCGAACTCGATTCCACGGGCCTCCTCGGCAAGAGCATCCCGCTGACTGCGGTTCCTTACGAGGAGATCGCCGTCGTCTACCCCGTCTCCCGCATCTCGGCCCTCATGCGCCGCGTCGAAGAAGACGAGCACCGCCTGCCCACCTTCCTCGATTTCGAGAACCGCAGCGTCATCGTCAAGCTGCTCAAAGCAAAAATCTGGTAGCAGAAGCCATAAGCTTCCCCCGGGTTTTTAGCGGAGGCCGTGAGGCTTCCTAAGCGCCCGCACATTCCCCCAGCCCACAAAAACAAAAACGCCCGTTCGATTCCACCGGAATCGAACGGGCGTAAGCTTTCCGTAAACAGCTCCCCAGCCTTAGTACCGGTAGTGTTCCGGCTTGAACGGGCCAGCCGGGCTGATGCCCAGGTAGTCCGCCTGCTTCTTCGACAGCGTCGTCAGCTTCACGCCGAGCTTGCCCAGGTGCAGCCGCGCGACTTCCTCGTCGAGTTCCTTGGGCAGCAGGTGCACGCCCAGCTCGAACTTGTCGGTTTCCTGCCACAGCGCGAGTTGCGCCATCACCTGGTTGGTGAAGCTGTTCGACATGACGAACGACGGATGCCCGTTAGCACAGCCGAGGTTCACCAGCCGACCTTCGGCCAGAACGATGATCGCCTTGCCATTCGGGTAGACGAACTTGTCGACCGGGCCGCCTTCGTCGCTATCGGCCTTGACGCGGATTTCTTTCACGTCCTTGCGGTTCTTCAGGTAGGCGATGTCGATTTCAAGGTCGAAGTGACCAATGTTGCAGACGATCGCGTGGTGCTTCATCTGGTCGAGGTGCTCACCCCGGATGATGTCGCAGCAGCCGGTCGCCGTGACGAAGATATCGCCGATCGGGGCGGCTTCTTCCATCGTCGTGACCTGGTAGCCTTCCATCGTCGCCTGCAGGGCGCAGATCGGGTCGATCTCGGTCACGATGACGCGGGCGCCCAGGCCCTTCATCGACGCCGCCGAACCCTTACCCACGTCGCCATAACCACAGACAACCACGACCTTGCCGGCGACCATGACGTCGGTCGCCCGCTTGATCCCGTCAGCCAGCGACTCGCGGCAGCCGTACAGGTTGTCGAACTTGCTCTTGGTGCAACTGTCGTTGATGTTGATCGCCGGGACGCCCAGCTTCCCTTCGGCATGCATCTGGACCAGACGGTGCACACCCGTCGTCGTCTCTTCCGACAGGCCCTTGATGCCCTTGAGAAGCTCAGGGTATTTGTTGTGGACCATCGACGTCAGGTCACCACCGTCGTCGAGGATCAGATTGAGCGGCTGGCCATCGGCGAAGAACAGCGTCTGCTCGATGCACCAGTCGAATTCTTCGTTGTTCATGCCTTTCCAGGCATACACCGGAACGCCCGTCACGGCGATCGCGGCGGCCGCGGTGTCCTGCGTCGAGAAGATGTTACAGCTCGACCATTGGACTTCCGCGCCCAGCGCGGTCAGCGTCTCGATCAGCACGGCCGTCTGCACCGTCATATGCAGGCAACCGGCGATGCGTGCGCCCTTGAGCGGCTTCGATTTGCCGTATTTCTCGCGCAGGGCCATGAGGCCCGGCATTTCGACTTCGGCCAGTTCGATTTCCCGGCGGCCGAGTTCGGCGAGCGAAATATCCTTGACCTTGAACGGGAGCTTCTTGACGGGTGCTTCCAACACCGTGGCCATTGGGATCTGCCTTCTGAAGTTCTTTCGTGGGGAAACCTGCCCGAGCGCCAACACAGCGCCCGGACCTGCGAACGCGGCGCCCAGCCCGAAGCCAGCCACGCCCCATCCGCACCGGTCTCCACGGACAACGATTTTAAAACCGCAACCACCGACCGGAACAAACCCTGGGGAGCGTAGGCAATTGCCCGGGGAATGGCAACTGGCGCCGCGGGCAGGTCGCCCGCTCCAAATCGTCGCGAGGGGGTAGCAGCGGGGTCATTTTCCGTTGTTTTGATTGGTTCCCGGGTTGGCAACCAGTGGGAATCGCTCATCCCCCGGGCGCCAACGCTTCCGGCTCGTTATGACCGCGAAGTCGCCCAAACATCGGCGACACTCCCCGGCCGCGTTGGGCGTTGTGGGGCCTTGACGGTTAGACATGATATGAGGTGAGCAGGTTCCAGCGGAGTTGCGACGTCGCGAGAGGCCGCCGTGTCGTCGTTATCTTCTTGACGGTGCCCGACTTCCGTTCACGGTCACTCGCCATTGTTGGCGGACTGTGAGACGATGCGCTATCGGGGTGGTTGAGTGGAGTGCTGCGACGCGGCTCGTCCAGACGATGTTCGCCGGTGGGATGAACTGCAACGGGCCAGCGCGGTGGGAGCTTCGGAATGCCAGTGTATGATGCCCTGATTATCGGGGCGGGGCCGGGCGGGTTGGCTGCGGCGATGTTGCTCGGGCACGCGGGAATGCGGGTCAAGGTGCTCGAACGCAAGGATCGTCCGGGAGGCCGCTGTGCCGCGTTCTCCGAACAGGGCTTCCGGTTCGACATTGGCCCCACCTTTTTCCTCTACCCGCGCGTCCTCGAAGACATCTACCGCGACTGCGGCCACGATCTGTTCGCCGAAGTCCCCATGACCCGGCTCGACCCGCAGTACCGCCTGATTTTCGGCGCGGGCGGCCAGATCGATGCCACTCCCGATGTCGACCGCATGGAACGCGAAATCGCCGCGATCTCCCCCCAGGATGCCGGTCGATTCCAGAAGTTCATGCTGGACAATCGCCGGAAGCTGGCCTCGTTTCGCCCGATTCTCGAATCGCCCTGGACCGGCCTCACCGATTTCTTCACGCCCAGTCTCTTGCGGGCGGCGACGCTCGTTCGTCCGCACCTCTCGCTCGATGCCGACCTCGGGCGGCACTTCACAGATCCCCGTATCCGGTTGGCCTTCTCGTTCCAGTCGAAATACCTGGGGATGAGTCCCTTCCGCTGCCCCAGCCTGTTTTCGATTCTCTCGTTCCTCGAATACGAATACGGCGTCTGGCATCCCACCGGCGGCTGCAGCGCCGTCAGCGAGCATATGGCCCGGGTCGCCGGAGAGCTGGGCGTCGAATTCGGGTACGAGGAAGAGGTCGAAGCGCTGCTGTTCGAGGGGAAACGGGTCGTCGGGGTGAAGACCAATGCCGACGAATACCGCTGCCGGCAACTGGTCATCAATGCCGACTTTGCCCGCGCGATGACCCGCCTCGTTCCCGATGGGCTTCGCCGCCGCTGGACAAACCGCAAACTCGCGACAAAGCGGTTTTCCTGCTCGACCTACATGCTTTACCTCGGGATCGACGGCCGGTACGACGACCTCGCCCACCACACGATTCGGATCGCGACCGACTACACCAAAAACCTCGACGAGATCGAGAACCAGCATGTGCTGTCAGCCGAGCCTTCGGTCTACGTCCAAAATGCCTGCATCACCGATGCCACCCTCGCCCCGCCCGGCCAAAGCACGCTCTACGTGTTGGCACCGGTGACGCACCAGCACCCAAATGTCGACTGGACCAAAGCCGGCGGGCCGTTCCGCGAGGTGGTGTTGAACCAACTGGAAAAACTGGGGCTGACCGATATCCGGCAGCGGATCCGGTTCGAGCGCGTCTGCACTCCGGCCGATTGGGATGCCGGTCAACAGATCCATCTCGGGGCCACGTTCAACCTCGCCCACAATCTGACCCAGATGCTGCACCTGCGACCCCAGAACCGGTTCGAAGACCTCGACGGCGTCTATCTGGTGGGGGGCGGCACGCACCCGGGAAGCGGTCTGCCGGTGATCTACGAGTCGGCCCGGATCACCTCGAAGCTGATGCTGGCCGATGCCCGCCGCTCGCCGCGCACCAACGGCGCAGCGCATCGCTCATCGCCAACCCCGGTGGCGAACCCAACCGATGCGCTGCCCTCCGGCTGTTGATCCGCCGATGCCCTCCCCAGATCTCTGCGTCGAACGACTTCGCGACAGCCGGGCGGCCCAGCCCGATTGGGCGGCTCGTCCGCTTCGCGAGCGGCTGAACGTGTTGACGCGGTTTCGTCGCCTGCTGGTATCGCACCGCGAGGACTGGCTGGATCGACTCGCCCGCCCCGGTCGCCTGCGGGCCGAGTCGCTCGTCGCGGAGGTGCTGCCGCTCGCCGATGGTTGCCGCTACCTCGAGCGCGTCGCCGCGCGACTGCTTCGCCCGACCACGGAATCCACGGCCGGCCGTCCCAGTTGGTGCTGGGGACATCGCGTCGTCCATCGGCGGTTGCCCTGGGGCGTGGTCCTGGTGATCGGGCCTGGCAACTACCCGCTGTTTCTCCCCGGCATCCAGACTCTGCAGGCGTTAGCGGCAGGCAATGCGGTCGTCTGGAAGCCGGGGCAGGGCGGCTTGGCGGTCGCTCAATTGTTTCAGCAACTGTGGGTTGAGGCCGGTGGCGACGCGAGACTCGTCGGCCTGCTCTCGGAAGACGCGGCCGACGCGGAGACCGCCATCGACCAGGGCGTCGACCTGATTCTCCTCACCGGTTCCACCGCAAGCGGCCGAGCCGTCCTGTCCCGCGCAGCCTCGCGCGTGACGCCCGCCCTCGTGGAACTCTCCGGCTGCGATGCGGTCTGCGTCCTCGATTCGGCCGATGTGCGCCTCGCGGCGCGGGCGGTCGCGTTTGGCCTCAACTGGAACGCGAGCGCAACCTGCGTCGCCCCCCGCCGCCTGTTCGTCACGCACAGACGACGAGCCGAGTTCGAAGCAGCGCTCGTGGCCGAGCTGGCCACCCTGACCGCAAAACCGGTCGACGCGCGTGCCATGGCGCTCGCACGCGAACTCGTCGCCGAAGCCCTGGCGGACGGCGCGACACGGCTCACCCATCACGACGAGAGCTTCGTCCCAACCGGCCTCGGGAGTGCCACTGCTGGCTTGTCCAGCCGTGCGAACAATTGGCAACAACAGCCAGCCGACGCAACCAGCGTTCGGCCCCTCGTGCTCACCAGCGGTCGCGTCGAAATGCGACTGGCCCAGAGCGATCTGTTCGCCCCCGTCGCGCTCGTCATCCCCGTCGACTCGGACGACGCGATCCCCGCACTCGAATCCGCCTGCCCCTACGCGCTGGGCATTTCCATCTTCGGAGACCAGAGACCCGCCCAGCGGCTGGCATCGCAACTGCGCGCGGGCTGCATTGTGATCAACGACCTGATCGCTCCCACCGCCGATCCCCGGCTCTCCTTTGGCGGGGCCGGTGCCAGCGGATTCGGCCCCACCCGCGGACCGCTCGGCCTGCTCGCGCTGACCCGCCCCCAGGCCCAGTTGACGCAAACCCTCCCGTTCCGCCCGCACCTCGCCAACCTCGCCCAGCCCAACGAATGCCAGCTCGCCGCCCTGCTCGAACTCGAACATGGGCAGGGGCTGTTGTCTCGGTTGCGAGCGCTGGCACGACTGCTCCGGGAAACGTTCTTCCCACAAAGAACGCCGACGCCCCGTTCGCCGGGAGAGATGGCGAACGGGGCGTTCTTGGAAGAGCACTCACGCGACTAAGTGCGGCGAGTTCGTTGCTTCCGTCCTTCAATTTGGAATCGTCACCGTCGTGTCGACTGTCAGGCGAGCCAACCCTGTCAGGGGTCGGTGGAAACCGTATGGGTCGATCACAGGCGGGCAACCTGTCGGGTGGGCACTGCCCACCCGACAGGTCCGGCGACAAATCGTTGTCAGGAAAAAATCAGGTCAGGCTCGCCTGAAACCCTCACTTTTGACTTTTGACTTGCACCGTGAGGACGCAGACTGCCACCAGTCGATGTCTGGAGCCTTACAGCACCGGGCGAGCTTCGCTCAGGGCCGGGACGTTGCAGATGATGTCGCCCTGGCCATCGCAGACGTCGGTGACGTCAGCGAAGCCACTGCCAGACGTCGTTCCCTTGCAGCCCGAGAAGCCCCAGTAGGTGAAGCTCTGGTTCATGCTGCCCACGGCCGAGGCGACGTCTTCCAGTTCCTGGTTGACACCCGAGGAGACTTCCGTGAGGCCGACCATCAGGCCGAGGACGGCGATCGTCGAGACGAGGATCAATTCGGTCGAGACGATGAAGCCGGCGTTGTCGTTCCAGAAGCTCTTGAGCAGATTCGTCATGGCAAAGGTCCTTGAAGATAAACGTGCGTGGGATAAGCAGAGAGTGGCCACCGTTCGACGGCCAGTGATCAGTCAGAAATCATTCGGTATTCGTGATTCGTGATTCGGTATTTGATGTTGCTGGCTTAGCTTTCCGCCGAGACCGGGCCGCACGAGATATCGCACTGGCTGTCGCAGTCATCGCTGAAGTCTTCGAAGTAGGTGCCGGTGGCCGAGGCTCCGCAGCCCGCCTGGCCCCGCACGTTGAACGACTGGTTCAGGCTGCCGAAGGCCGAGCCGACGTCTTCCAGTTCGTTGTTGATGGACGAGCTGACTTCAGCCAGGCCGACGACCAGGGCCAGGACGGCGATCGTCGAGACAAGGACGAGTTCGGCCGAGATGATGAAGCCGGCGTCGTCGGCGGCGAACTGGGCGGCGAGGGTGCGAAGGTGGTTGGTCAACTTGGTGTCTCCCGGTGAGTGTCGCGTGGCGTCGTGTGTGGTGTTTTCGATCGCGTCGACCGTCGCGTTGTCGTGTGTCGCGTTCGATGAGAAGGTGTAAAGCAGACTGAATGCCAAACTCGCTTAGCGCGCCAAGATTTTTGAGCGCGTAGCTTTTCGTCAGACATAACCCGTTGATTTACAGAAGGTTGCGATCGGACCATCGAGCGAAAAAAACCCTGCGAAGGGGGTGGTCCGGTTGTAGGGCGCGGGGACAGAACGCCACACGTGGTGACGAATTCTCGCAGCGCGCTCGCCACAGACTGTTACCCTGCAAGAGGTTACGCGGCGCGCCACCCGCGCGCACCTCATTTGAGGTGGTAAGGCATCATGTTGCGACCCGCCGTGGTTCTCCGGCGACAAGGCGCGCCGCCCCCGCGAAGACATCTAGTGGTGCAAGCACGACACCACGAAACCACGCCCTTGTCCCCAGGTTCAGCAAGGCACTCTCTCGCTCGTACACGGGCCGGGACTCACCCGCCCACCCCGGCGCCACCTTGTTGCCTTCGTGCCTTGGTGGTTCCCCCCAGCCTCCCGAAGTCGTTTCCGCTGCGGGAATCGGGTCAGCGCGGGCTGATTCCGGTCTCGCTTGTTGACGACGGCCGTCCGTAAACTGTGCGGAGACTAGACCCGCGGCCGTAGAGAACCTGGGCCATGACCGAAACACTGCCTGCGACACCATCGACCTGGCGTCTCCGTCTGTGGACCGCCATCGCGTGGTTGCCCCAGTGGGCCGTCGTTCTCCTCGCGTTCGTCCTGCTCCTCGCCGCGACGGCCTGGGGCCTGCTCAGCCCGATCATTCGCGAAACGCGGGCGATTCAGCGGTTGAACAGCTATCCGGACGCAACGGTTTTCAGAATCAAACCAGATCCGAGCTTTCCCCAATTTCCACCGCCACTTTGGGATCAGGCCATCGCCCAATTGACTGGCGATGGGACCTGGTTGCCGGAGCCGATCTCGGTCTTAACGACGCCCAAAACCCCACCAGAGGCTCTGCATCATCTGGATGGGTTGAGGTCGATCGAGATGATCATGCTCGCGGGGCCGCAGTGGACGGACAAAGAACTCGCGGAGCTCACCACGAGGTATCGACTTGGACGTTTGGAGATTGCTGAATCGAGTATTACACCTGCGAGGTGGCGTGCGCTGGAAGGCGTGCCACTGGTGGAACTCTCTGTCCAAATGCAGTCCATCGGCCCGGAGTTTCTTCGCATCGTCCGGACCATGCCCCACCTTGAGCAACTTTCGTTTGAGGGGCCT
>JAIXZD010000128.1 GCA_027489895.1 Planctomycetaceae bacterium | reverse complement strand
TCGCCAGCACCCTCCTTCGGTGAGCCAGGTTTCCCAGGCGCCTTTTCTGGCTTGTTCCCGGGCTTGTCCGCCGGATCGCCAGCCTGCGGGTCGCCGTCCCCTGCGTTCGGTTTTTCTCCCTCAACCGCAGGCTTCCCATCCGGACGACTGGGCTTCTCGGTTGGCTTCGGGGCACCAGGTTGACCTGGTTCCGGTTTCCCGGCGCCGGGTTTCGGAGCCTCGCCCGGCTTCGGTTTCGCTCCCTGTTCCGGTTTGCCGCCCGCCTCCCCGGCCGCGTCGCCCCCTTCGTCCGGCTTGACCCCCTCGGGCATCGGCTCGTCATTCTGCCCTGGCTTCGACTTCGGCTTTTCGACGCCATCGCCTCGGTCACGCTTCCCATCGCCAGGCTTCTTGGACGGCTTTTCGGATCCCTGACCCGACTCATTCGCCGCAGGCTGCTCACGCGGAGCGGACGCGTCGCCTTCCGGACGCGGCTCGTTCGCGCCCGGTTCCTCTCCAGGTTCCTCTGCTGGTTTCGGACCAGGCCCCTTTCCGGACGGTGTCTCCCCCGGCTTCGCCCGAGGCTGCCCCGCCTTGTCGCCCGGTTTCGAACCAGGCTGCGGGCCTTTCTCGTCGGACTGGCCCTCTCCCGGCTCTCCCGGTTTGCCGGTTTCTTTTGGTTCACCAACCGGCTTAGTCCCCGGCTTCGATGGGTCGGACTCCGATGGCTCCGCCGCCGTCCCGGTTTTGTCGTTCATCCCCGGTTTCTGCGACCGCCCCGGCTTATCACCGGCCTGCTTTTCCCCCGCCTTGTCGTCTCCCGCCTCATCGTTACCCGGCGTCTTTTCGCCTGGCTTTTTGTCGCCCGGCCTCTTGTCACCAGGTTTCCCGGTACCGGGCTCCTGCGTGGCTGGTTCGGTCGCTTCCCCCGGCTTTCCGCCTTTTTCAGGAGGCCCCTTGGGGTTCGTGGAACGATTCGGTGAGGGCTTGCCGGTGTTCGAGGGAGTCGGGCTGTTCGCGCCCGTCGCCTCGTCGGTTCCCGGACGCTCACGGGTTTGCGACGGCGCTTTGCCCGGCTCGGCCGGTTCGGTGTCCGAGCTGTCATTCGGATTCGGCTGCTTTGAGGGTTTGTTCTCGCCGCCCGTCTTACGACCCGGTTGGTTCGCAGGCGGTTCACCTTTGGGCTGCCCGCCATTTTCGGCCTGACCCGGCTGCGGAGCGGCCCCTTCACCCTGCTGCGGTTGCTTCACGCCTGGCTGCTTTTTCCCGGGGTTGTTCTGTTCAGGTTGCGATTTGCCAGGGGGTGACTCTCCGGGCGGCTGTTGGTTGGGACGGTCCGCCGCCGGTCGATCAACTTCGGGCTGACCGGGCTGGTTTTCACCCTCGGCGCCGGGTTCACCCTCTGGTTTCTCTGCTGGCTGGTCCGGGTTCCCCTGGCGCTGTTGCTCCTGTTCCAGCTCGCGAATGAATCGCTCCAGCGCCTTCGAATCGTCCGCAGGCTGCTTCTCTTCCGCAGCCGGCGCGTCGGGCTTTTTGGCCTCGGGCTGGTCGGCCTTTTCGGCTGCGGGGGGATCGTTCTCCGCGGCATCGTTCTTGTTGTCGCCCTTTGGCCGCGGCGCTTCGGGGCGTGCCGGTGCACCGGCTGGCTGGGGAGCCTCGCCCTCTTCAGGCTTGGCTTCCGCGGGTGCTTCCGGGGGCTGATCGCGTTCCGGATCGGCCTGAGCCAGTTGATCCTGCTGCGCCTGTTTGTCCTCGGCGAGTTGTTGCTTGGCTTCTTGCGGCGAGACCGGCGGCACGATCTTCAGATTGAGCCGGTTCGTCACGCGTTTGTTCGCGTTGGGCTGCTTCGTGTCGCGGGCTTCCAACCAGAACTGCACGACATCGCCCGCTTTGAGCCCCATTCGCGCCAGGTCCCAGTCGTAGCGACCGCGGATCGACTGCCCCAACTCCTGGTCTTCAAACAGGCGGACATCGGGCAGCCCCTCACCGTTCTTCTCCATGCGGAGGGCGATCGTTCGCAGGCCGAAGTCAGCGTCGGAGGCCTGGATCGCCAGTGGCAAGGTGATGTTGGCAGGGCGCTCGAGGTCGCTCGTCGGATGGAGCAGCGCGATTTCGGGCGGCTGGTCGGGACGAATCTTGATCGGGTACTGCGTCGGTTCCGGGTCGCGTGCTCCGTTCGCGGTTTCCACCTGCAGCCGGTAGTACCGCGCAAAGGTCCCATCCGACCGCAGCGACAGATTCCAGGTCGCCGTGAGATCGGTTCCCTTATCGATCCGCACCGACGAGATCTGCTCGCCCTTCTCGTTCCGGGCAAACGCATCTTCCGAATCGAACAGCAGGACCAGCGCCGATTTCACCGGCATGTTGGCCGTCGCCTTGAGGGTCACCTGGGCGCCTTCCCAGCCATCAATCGCTCCGCCGGGCGACGTCTTGGGCGAAATCTGCATGTAGTTCGGATGGACGAGCCGGATTTCATCGACCCGGGCCGACGGCGGCTGCACGACGCGCACGGCATAGTCGACCGTCCGCGCGTCGCCCGCCTCAATCCGGTACGTCAGGTCCTGCAGCAGGCCTTTCCCGTTGGGGCCGGCGATCAACCCGCGAAAGCGCGGCAGCCCTTCGTCAATTCGCCGCATCTCCAGAGGCTGGTCGACAAACGAGCGATCGGCCGTCGTGTAGAGCAGTTGCACCGGTCCGACGAACTGGCCGCGAACATCGGCTTCGACCGTCAGTTGCGACCGGGCCGGAAGGGTCATGTCGCCGGGGCTGAGGTCACTGATCGTCGTTCGGGTCGCGACCGAGACCTCGCTCGCGGGCAACAGTGCACGGCGGACCGAGGGGAACGGGTCTTTGGGCGAAAGCACCACATACAGGCAGGAAACCGCCACCACCGCCAGCAGCGCATACGACAGCCGTAACAGCGGCAGGCGATCGATCGCGTGGTCGACATCGACTTTCGACAGTCCGACGGCCGCTTTCTTTTCCACGGCGCGGGCGACCGCTCCGTCACCCGCCTGTTCCCGGCCCGACTCCTTCAAATCGACGAACGTCAGCAGCGTCCCCTTGAGGCTCGGATCGGTTCGCTCGATCTCGCGGGCCGCGTAGAGCGAGTTGACACTTCGCGAGAGTGGGTAGATCACCCGACGCACAACGAGCGACGTGATGATGCCCAATACGACCGTGAGCATTCCCCATCGCGCAAGGCCTGGCCAACCACCAGGAATCAGCCAATGGTCGGCCACGACAAACAGGAGGACGTAGCTGAGCAGACCAAGAGCGCACAGCACGACCGCTGTGGCGACATCGGTCGCCTTGACCTGCGTCCGCGTCTTCTGCAGATGAAAGTCGATGAACTCTTCGAAATTGACGTACTGCCGACCGGTCGACAGTTGTTCGGTCTGTTCAGCGGACATGCGCCACGCTCCCCATTTGTGCCTGGTGTTGGCCGTTCCCGGCTCCTGCCTTGCGGAAACCATGCAGCGCAGGCCGCACACCTTCCCGCCAGGATCGGCCCCCGAACCGCCTCCCGCCACCCCGAACGCTCATCCACTCATCCCCGCAGCGACACCAACAACAACGTTGTTCCGGCCAAACCCTTACGATCATTTCGACGGAAGTGGCCTGCTGTTTCAGTGCCCCTTCAGTATAGGGGGAGTTTTTTGCGCCGGGCAGCACGGAAAACGAATCCTGTCGACGCCGACCGGGCGTTCCGACCCGATGTCACCAGCGGACGTGGCGATTTGGCCACATCGCGACCGGCTTGTGTCGGAGCGCCCTAACCTGTTGACGCGTTTCGCTTAAGGTCTCGAATGGTCGGGATCGGGCCGGAGCATGTGGCGAAAAGTCACCCGTCGACTTCTGCCCAGCCGCTGTCGTCGGAATTCGCCCGAGGCCATTGCGTGCGGCCATAAGACTCTTGGTGTCAATTGGTTACGACATATCGTTGGAGTCGGTGTCACGAAAACTTGGCGCGCCAAGAGAGTTTGGCATTCCGTCTGCTTTACAACTTTTCATCGAACACAGAACCAACCCAACACGCGACCCACACCACGAGAGAACACCATGCCGAACGCTCTTCGCACCCTCGCCGTCCAATTCGCCGCCGACGACGCGGGCTTCATCATCTCGGCCGAACTGGTGCTCGTCTCGACGATCGCGGTCCTGGGACTGGTCGTGGGCCTCGCCGAAGTCAGCTCGGCCGTGAACCAGGAACTGGAAGATGTGGGCGCGGCGTTCGGCAGCCTGAACCAGTCGTTCAACGTTCAGGGCCAGGCCGGTTGCGGGGCCTCGGCCTCGGGCACCTATTTCGAAGACTTCAGCGACGACTGCGACAGCCAGTGCGACATCTCCTGCGGCCCGGTCTCGTCGGAAAGCTAACCTGACCTTGGGGTGGGTGACACGGTGCCCTTGGTGGCTTGCTGGTGAATGAGCCCAACGGTGAAGACGCCGCATCGGGACTCACTAGCCTCCGGTCGCTTACACTTCCGGCTCCCGCTCGTTTTGAACGTGGTGACCAAACAACAACCGCCGCGTGAATCACAACGGGTGATTCACGCGGCGGTTTGCGTTTTTCGGTGGGGTCCGCGTTACCGCGGCCAGGCGGAGCGAGTGCCCCTTACGCCTTGGCCTTGGCGATCACTTCAGCCACGGCCTTGCTGTCTTCCGCGGCCTTTACTTCGGTGTTCTTCGCCAGGATCTTGCCGTCCTTGCCGATGACGAAGGTCCAGCGCTTGGTGGTCACGTTCCGCTTGAGCAGTTTGTCTTCGCCGTTGAACGACGCTTTGACTTCCTTCTCGCCCGTGGTGAACGGGACGCCCAGCGCCGTGGCGACCTTGCCATCCACATCGGCGAGCAGGTTGAAGTTGAGCGACTCTTTCTTCTTGAAGAAGACATGGCTTTCAACCGTGTCGCCGCTCACGCCGACGACCACGACATCGTCCTTGGCGAGCTTCGCCATGTCGTCCCGGAACCCCTGGGCCTGCTTCGTGCAGCCGCCGGTGCAGTCGGCCGGATAGAAGTAAACAACGATGAACTTCTTGCCGAGATAGTCGCTCGACTTCCAGGTCTTGCCGGTGTCGTCGAGAGCTTCGAAGGCCGGTGCCGTGTCACCCACCTTGAGGTCGACCGTTTCCGCCGCGCCTGCGATACCCGCCATCAGAGCCAGTCCCAATCCAAACGTTGCCAACGCGAAAGTCGTCTGTCGCCACATGCTGCCATCTCCTGGAGATTGTTTCTGTTGTCGTCGTCCCTATCGAGGAACGATTCACGCGACGGGGAAGCAGCTGCTGCCTTAACCCGTCATGCTATGAACCTCTCGTATTGTTTCCACGGTCTCGTCTGTACGTCAAACCTCCGTCGAGGTGCGCGCACCGGGGGCAGCGCTATGCATGGCGTGGCGCGCCGACCCCGTCCGGGGTCGGTGGCGAGGTGGGGCGTGTCGGAAACGGGGGAGATTTTCGCAGAGACTGCTGGGGCGTTGGGCGATGCCGCGCACGCAGCGTTTACCACCGACCCCTGACAGGGTCGGCTCGCCAGAGGGTTCAATCCGGTCTCATGTCACGGTGCCGATCAACTGAGCCGATCAGCAGGCCGCGCCACTGGCCCTCGGCGTCGCGCGTCAATTCGAGGGAGACGACGGAGCCTGGACTCGGTCCATCGGTTGGTGCGATGAATCGCGCCGAGACGCGGTCAGGCCCCAGAACCCAACCTGTTCCGACGAGTCCCTCGCGTGCGAATCGTTTCTCGAAGAACGTTCGCCACGACTCCACAGGCCCCGCCCCGCTGAACCCGAGGACGAACTCGCCCCGGGCATCTTCGATCCGCAGCGTCCGCAGCGCGCCGGGTGGCAGCTCGGGGAGAAGTCCTGATGTTTGGTCGGCCGCCGGCGATTGCGTTCGGCCGCCCGGTGTGACCGCATAGAGTGACCAGCGGTTCTCCCCCGTGGGGAGTGACAGCCCCCAGACCGTCACCCGCCAGTTTTGTTGCGACGTGTCACCCTCTGCGTTCGAGACGTTTCGCAGGCCGACCTGCATCCCGAACCGCTCATCCAGCGCATGGAGTGACCATTCACCGCTTTGTTCGAGAAAGGCAGGTCGCTTACGCGCCGCGGCGATCACCTGGCGCTCGGTCTCGTTGGGGGCCTCGGCCGGCGGGAGGGCGGTCTCGATTTTCGAGCGGAGCAGTTCGGCCAGTTTTGTCGCCGCGTCCTCGGTGGACCCTTCGACAATCTGCCGGGCCAGCGCGAACTCGGCCTCGCCGAAATCGAGATCGACCGGCAACTCCTCCGCGAATCCAGGCGACGCATTCGCCGAGGGGTCGGGCGGACCGTCCATCGGCCGTCGATACGCCTCGACGAGCAGTCGTCCAACAACTCCCCCGGCGATCAACACCACACCGATCACGATCAGATCGAGCGTTCGGCGTCGCATCCGCCGGGCCAGATCACCCAGAGACGGTGGTGGTGGCGGCGCCGGCGTGGGCGTGGGGTGTGGGGGCAGAAGACTGCTCATGAAGCCAGACCGTCGCGGCAAAGGCGCCGCGTCTCCCGAGAGGGACCGCCGTTACTGCAACGAGCCGATGAACTGTTGTAACTGCTGGATCAGCGGTGTGACCCGGGCGATGGTGGCCACGTCCTGGGGCATCTGATTCTGGGCCGTCTGCAGTTGCTGGGTGTACATCGACAGGAACCGCCTGGCGAGGCAATCGGGAAACCCGTCCCGCCCCCCGCCCCGGCTGCCCTGAATGCTTGCCACCACCGAGTTGACGATCGACAGCCGCACGGTGGTGACATCGGTCGAGCAGCCAATCGGCCTGCGAAAGCAGTATTCGGGCACGCTATTGAAGAATTGCATCAGCTCTTCGTCGCGGTCGAGCACCCGGAGCGCATCCCGCGAAGGAAATGACCGGAGGTTCTGGTCGGCCTGTTGCAGCCTGCCCTGCTGCTGCGCCCAGGCACCGGCGTTACGGATTTCGTACCAGCCGTTGGAACGACGGTCCCAGTTCCAGCCGTACCCCATGTTCGCGAACTGCCAGCGATTGTCGACCAGCGCATGCCGCAGGTTGTACGAGAACTGCCCCATGTCGCGCGCGGTGGCGCCTGTGACGCGGCTCGCTTCTTCCCGCGTCATCCGCATGTTTTTCAACAGAGGCAGGCTGCGAGCCAGACGCGACTGTCCCCCGGCCACGCCTGCGGTGATGCTCATGTTGTCCCGCGCCCGCACGCCGATTGATGCCCCCTGCGACTGGCCGGGATCGGGATAGGGGCCTTCGTTGACGATCGTCGGCCCGCGCAGAAATGCCTTGTCGATTTCGGGTCTCGCCCAGAGCGTCGCAATGTCCGTAAGCGGAGCGCCGCCTGAGAGGCTGATTCGCCCTTCAGTGGGCCAGTCGGGCAAGTGGCGATCTCCGTCGCCCCGCCAGTAGTTCATGCGTGCCCGCCACATCCCCTGCCGCGCCGCCGTGAGCGTGCGGACTTTCCAGCAGGCGGCGGTGGCATAGTTGACCATCAGCGCCATGATGAACATGAGAAGCGGCAGGACGAGGACCATCTCGAGCGGGGCCAGGCCACGCCGCAGCTTGCGACGCGCAAGATGGCCGGACGCTGCCTGTAAAGGCAGACGCGACTCAGGATTGCGCCCGGTTCCTCTTTGAGGCAGGTTTTGCGGCAGGTTTCGGTTCGTCTGCATGGCACACCAATCTACCAGGAGAACTGCGCCCACCGGTTCACTTTGTGGTTCGTATCAACTCGCCACAGGCGATGTCGTTGCGGACTGTTTTCCACGAGTGGTGCGGCACCGAAAGGAACAGGGGTCGCGGAAGTCGTGAGACTCCCGGCAAAGCGGGTTCACGTTCGGCGGAAATCTCACGATTTCCGCTACGCCGTTTTGCCAACGTAACCCCTGTTTCGAGGCGTGACGCAGCACTAATGGAAACTGATTCTTCGGATCTCTTGGGTCGACAGGTTTCCGAGCGGGCGGATCTGCACGCTCATGGCGCCGGGACTGGTTGTCAGGATTTCATCCAGCCGCCGGACGGTGGCCGGGACGAGCTTCACGCCCCAGTTCTGGCTGAACAGGTTCCAGTCGGTCGGCCAGGGATCGCCACAGTGGTAGTACCCCTGCGTTCCCCCCATCCGGTCGGTCCGAGGGCAGAGCCAGTTGGGGCCATTCGTGTACCGCGGACGAGGCAACAGCAGGAACGCCTGAGTGAACGTCAGGGTATGCGGGCTGGCCCCTTGAGGATTGTTGTTCGACCGTCGGCCATCGAACAGCCCCGGCAGAAAACTGCTGCCACCGGGTGAAAAGACGGTCCCAACAAACATGTGGTCCGACTCGATCGCATCCCGACCGTCGGAATACCGTCGCATCATGTGCGGCATGTTCGTGGTGGGATACTCCTCGCCCAGCAACCGGTTCAATTGACCGCAGGTGAACGTCCGCCACAGATAGTAAAACTGCGACAGCATGGCCGAACTCTGCACGCCATCGGCCAGTCCGTAGCTGTAGAACGGACCGAGGTCGAACGTCGAGTCGTTGTTCCATTCGTCGAGGTACCGATGCGCGAGGCTGTTCCGTGCGTCGCGGGCTGAGGAGAGGTACGACAGCACCGCGCCGTTGGTCTGCGCGTCGTACCCTTCCGGCGCGGGGTCGACCGCTGGCAGCGTCCGTTCGAGCGGGTCTTCCTCCGATTGGGAACCGACCCGGGCGACCCGCGATCGCCAGAGCGCTGCCTGAGTTGTCCGTGTGCCAGTTCCGTTCCCCAGATGCCGTCGCGCCAGATCGAGCGCCACACGCGATGCGATCTGGGGGATCACCCGCACCACCGCCCGCTGAAATTCGGGGATCAGATGCGTTCGAGCCGCCTGCTGCGGGTCGGCCCCGTAGGGCTGGCCATCTTTGTATTCGGGGATGCCGAGGATGTATTCGAACACCGGCAGCATCATGCGGGCCTTGAGCGCCGACAGCTCTCCAAAAGCCTCCACCGCTTCGCGCTCTTGCCGGATTCGCGTGGGGAGCACCGCACCGACCCGCGCGAACTTGGGGAACTGCGACCTCGCAAACACCGGGGCCATCTGTTCCCACGCGGCCAGAATCGGGGGAACCAGTTGCTCGGCGTTACGGTCCCGGCCTTCGCGCAGGTAGGCGGTGAGCGCGAACACTTCCGACAGCAGATGATTGCTGAACGCCACGCAGTTCATGCCCCGCGCGAGCATCACCGTACTGGAGTACGTCGCGGCATCGGCGGCATTCTGCCGACGCACCTTCGAATCGACCGACTGACCGACGTTGATCACCATGCCCAGCAACATCGCGAAGCCGAGAATGGTGAACAGCGAAATCAGCGTGATCGCGCCGCCTTCATCGCGATGGAGGCCCCGCAGTCGGCCGTTGGCACGCAGACACACCCGGATCAGACCCTGTGCGACACGGGTTGCCGCGTGAGGCTGTCGTTTCGGTGTGGGATGGGAGCGGGTCATGACGGGATCAGGCGACGTGGAATTCCAGAGAACGGAGAAGTCACTCGGTTTCAAAATTCAAACGGGCGCGAAGATCAGTTGGAAGGTGGGATCGGGGCGGGAATCACCGACTTAAAACCTTCCACGGTCAACGTTGAGGAGGCGACGAGTTCCGTGGTGTAAAGCGGCTCGCGCGTGTTCTGGTTCTGCTGCCGGATTCGCCCGCTGGTCGTATCGACGCCGCCATCGGCCCGGTTGATCAGCTTCGAGAGAAACCGGCCGGGTCCGGGGAGCAGGGCGTAGCGGTGCGAGACCCACACCGTGACCGTGTCTTCCCAACCGACTTCGTTCGGGTTGTAGATGTGGGCGGGGTCGGTAATGACCGGGCCATCCCGCGTGATGACATAGGCATCGCGATGATTGCGCGGGTTGTACGTGGGGCCCACATCGACATCGGGGCTGCTGGTGGGGACCTCCCGCCATTCGATGGCGATGGCTGTGTTCCGCAGGCTGTAGGCCAGTTTGTTTTCCAGGCGGCGACGGATCGCCCCTTGAGAGGCCGCGCTCGTCTGCGAGGGGTAGCTGCGGACGAGCAGCGGGTAGGCCCGCCCGATGATCGGCAGCGAGTTGACGATCTGTTGCGTGTCGCCAGCGCTCCACAGGTCGCGGGAGGGAGCGATCGGCGCACAGGCAAGCACGGCCGCGGCATACACCTGCTGGCATTTATCGCTGCCGCCGGTGGCCACGATGGCCGAGGTATACGAGATGGGCCCCGTCCCATAGGTCTGCCCCTGGGAAGGGCGCAGCAGATTCACCGCGACCACATTGGCCGGTTCGACTTCGCTGACATCGGCGGGAATCCAGACGATCGCGGCCCGCGCCGCGGCCCACGCGGCATAATGGACGACCATCGTGCCGATCATCAACTGGCTGACCTGCACGATAAACAGGACGAACAGCAGGAACATGGGCAGGGTGAGCACCAGACTGAGCGACTGGACCGCCCCCGTGTCACACCGATGCAACCGCCCCAGCCGCCCCCAGAGTCTTGGGCCTTGGTAGTCGACCTGCGCCAGACGGAGCGTCAACGCCAGCCCGGCCACCCCAATGACGAGGCAACCCAGCCATGGCCCGCACGCCCAAAGCATCGCAGCCGACATCTGCCTCGGCCTCCGCCAGAACCACTTCGTCCCATCCCGCTTCAGACTCAATTCACTTCAGACCCGACCCGTCTCGTCTAGAGCCAACCCCAAACCACAATCAGCACCGCGAGGCCCGCCATCGGGGCGAGGAACAGCGACGGTCGCAACAAGGCCCGATCCGCCTCGGTCAGCGGTTGCCACTGCACCAGCCGAAAACTGGCCAGGAGATAGATTGCCAGCTTTCGCAACAGCGTTAAGGCCCCCACGTTCCAAACGAGGATCGAGATCCCCGCCATCGCCCCGAGGACGAACGTCCAGAGGAGTATTTCCAACCCGCGTTCCCAACCCAGACAGGCACCAATCATTGCCAGCAGCTTGACATCTCCGCCGCCGATCTCGAACAGCACGAAGCAGACGAGCATGATCCCGCCGCAGACGAACAGCCCCTGGAGACTGGCCTCCCACCCGATCAATCCCAACCCGTCCCGCCAGGCCTCGGGAACCAACCCCGAGGCCGAGTTTCCTACCAATCCCACGAGCAGGCCTGGGTACGTCAGCCAGTTGGGCACACGCCGCCAGGCCAGATCGGTGACTGCGGCGACCGCGCAGACCAGCACCACGCACCAGACCATGAGAACAACCAGACCTTACTGCTGGTTGATCACGTTCTGACGCTGCTGTTCGAGGTCTGACAGACCCGAATTGAAGTACTGCTTGATTTTCGGCCAGCCGAACTTGATGACGAAAATCAGGATCGGCAGCGCGATCGCCCCGATGATGAGAATCGTTTCCAGGCTGACGGCACCGCGCTCGTCCCGATGGACCCGTCCCAGAAGCCGTTTCAGGTCACGCACCATGACTGTCGTCCTTCATCCCGCTGATTGACCAACCGCGCCCGACCTCCGAGCCACGCTCTGTGCCCCGCGCTCCACTCCCAGATTAGACCAGTCCGCCCCGATTGCGTCAAAAAAACGGGGAGGAAACAGCCACGCCCACCATTTCGTAGGCCAGCAGAATGATCCGCCGCCCCATATAAAGCAGGATTCCACAGAGCGGCAACAGACTGCCCAAAATCAGGACATAGTCGAGCGAGGCCGCACCACGGCGCGTGAAACGAACCCGCGTTGCGGATCGATTCCCGATGGCATGTTGCTGATCGCCAGGCCGCTGCATCGTTCCCACTCCGTCAGACACTCCGCGAAGATCAAACGTCTCGGACCGTCCGAACTACCTGTTCAAAAGTGTACCATCTCGTTGTCGTCGCTGCCAAGCGCGGTTTGCGCGTGACTACCGCAGACCTCCCAGTCCTGACTGGGAGCCGGAAGCGTTAGCGCCCGGAGGCTTCGCGTTGTCTCTGGAATCCACGCTGGGTCCCTCGCTCGCGCTTCGGATTTCCATCGAGAATTTTCCGGCCGTCCGAAGACATCTCACCCACCTTGGAAATGACAGGCTGGAAGCCTATCCCACGGACTTGTTCTCAGCCCCTCAGGACAAAACGCCTTGCGGAGACCGGTTTCAACATGGGAGGGCCAGGAAACACTCGACGCAGATCGGATGAGCTAGCCCAACTCACGTGCTCGCCGCGTGGCGGCCTCGACGGCGTTCATGAGCGTCCCCCTCAGGCCGCCCTGTTCCAGGGCGTGGAGACCGGCGATCGTTGTTCCGCCCGGGCTGGCCACAGCGTCTTTCAGAACGCCAGGATGTTGTTTTGTCTCGACGACCATTTTGGCCGCGCCCAGGAGCGTTTGCGCGGCCAGACGTGTGGCGACATCGCGCGGCAGGCCCATCTTCACGCCGCCGTCGCTGAGGGCCTCGATGATCAGAAACACATAGGCCGGGCCCGACCCCGACAGCCCCGTGACGGCGTCGATCAACTGCTCCGCCACGGGCAGCGCGATGCCTACGGCCGCCAGCATTCGGGCGATCAGCTCGCCATCGGCAGGGGTTGCCGTTCCGCCCACGCAGTAGGCTGACGCCGATTCCCCCACGAGGCAGGGCGTGTTCGGCATGACGCGGACGACCCGCCGGTCATGCCCGAGAATGGCACACATCGACTCGATCGAGACGCCCGCCACGATCGACACAATCAGGTGTCGCGTTCCCAGGTGATGATTGAGCTCCGTCAGCACGGCCTTCAAATGATGCGGCTTGACCGCGAGTACCACGATATCCGCAGGTTTGGCGGCGTCGATGTTCGAGATGGTCGTGGCCGCCCCGGTTGTCGTTGCGAAATGATCGCGTGACTCGGCCGAGACATCACTGCCTACGATCCGATCAGCCGAGGTGAACCCCGCGCGAATCAACCCCAGCGCGAGAGCCGAGGCCATTTTGCCCGCCCCGATGAAGGCCACCCGTGGTGTGGAATCGGATGCAACTGTCGCCGTTTCAGCCATCTCGTGTGTCGCCTTCCTGAAGTGACGCGTATCCCTGTTTGGCCCTCAGTCCGGGCCATTTTCCCGGCGACAATGCTGAGCGATCTGCCCGTGGGAGCTGGTCTTTGATTTTTTCCGAGGGGGATTGCCCGGAGGAGATGTGACTCCTCCGGGCGCTTACGCTTCCGGCTCCAGGGGCTCTGGTTGGTGGCTACTTCTTGACCTCGAATCGATAGAGGAACTCGTCCCGCGACTGATCGCCGCGCTGGGCGACCCGCAGAAAGAGGCTGCCCCCGGCGACCGCGGGACTGGCGAACGAGTCGTTCCCGACCTGGTTCTTGGCGACGAGTTCAAACGCCTCCGGGTTGGGTTTCACCACGTAGAAGGTGCCCATTTCGTCGCACATGTAGATGAAGCCCCCCGCGAGCACGGGCGAGGCCGAGACGGGACCGGAAAGCCGCTGCTTCCACATCTCTTTGCCATCGGTGCCCCGCCAGCAGAACAGGACGCCATTGTCGGTGTAGCCGTAGACATATCCCGCGTGGGCGAGCATCGATTGCTCGTAGCATTTCTGATTGTTTTTCCAGAGCACCTTGCCGCTGCCGTCGGCCTTGACCGCGATCGTCTCGGGCTTGGGGTAGCCGCCGCTGGCAAACACGTTGTCGCCGTCCCAGACCATGGTCCCGCAGGTGGCAAATGTCGTTCCAGGAGTCTCCCACAGCGGTTTGCCGGTGGCCGGATCGTAAGCGGCGATCTTCTCGGCCCCGCTGATCAGCATCTGGTCTTTCCCGGCGACATGGGCGATGACCGGGCTGGAGAAGGTGATGTTGTCCGGACGGGGCGTCTTCCAGACCGGCTTACCCGTGGCGCGATCGAGCGCGACGATGAAACTGGGGCCATCGTATTCGCCGGTGATGATCACGGTTTCGCGATAGAGGATGGGCGACGGCGCGTAGCCATACTCGTACTTGGTCGGCCGGTAGGCTCCGACTTTCTGCTTCCAGAGCACTTTTCCCGTGAGATCGAGGGCGACCGCTTCGACGGCATCGTGATGATAGAAGGCGGCAAAAATCCGGTCGCCGTCACAGGCGATCGTGGGAGTCGCTTCCGTGTTTTTGGGATGATTGCGGGCCGGGAAGGCCCCGGTGTTCACTTCGACCTTGCTGAGCTGCTTGCCAGTGACCCGGTCGAACACCAGGACGCTGTGTATCTTCTGGCGTTCGTCGGCGGTGGTCAGGAACACCTTGTCGCCCACGACGATGGGCGAAGAATGCCCGCGACCGGGGACGGGCGTCTTCCAGACGAGATTCTTGTCGTCGCCGAATTCGGTCGGGGCGGCACCGACGGCGACCCCGTTGCGATACGGACCGCGCCACCAGGGCCAGTCCGATTCGGCCTTGAGCTTGGGGAAGTCCAGAATCGCCTTGTCCGCGGCCCGCACCTCGACGGTGGCGATTGTCACCATGGAAATCGTCGTCAGCAGGCCGAGGCCCACGAGCATCGCCGCCCAGCCCGATCGTCCAGTTGTCGTCGCGTCTCGCATATCAGCCCTCTCGCCCGGCTTTGGGGAATCGTGTGCAGCGCTTCGTGGTGGCGGATTGTGACGGCTCTCCCGCACGCACGCCAGTTCGAGTCGGTAGCGGAAGCCGTGAGGCTTCCCCGGCGTGCAATCGTGTCAGAGGGATTGCAGACGGAGGTGATGGTGCGATGCGTGACGCCTCCGGGCGCTGACGCTTCCGGCTCCCACGGGGGTTGCTCGCATAACACGTTTGCATCCGGGTGATGTTCGGCAGCGGAGGAGGCGGTTGGGGATCGGTTGAAGCCGGAAGAAATGTTGTTGGGGCGTTGGTGGTTGGTGAGCAGTGGTGGGCAGTGCCCACCCTACCGGGAGACCCGGCCTGAGCCGCCACCTTGCACCAGAGCTTCGATTTCGGAGCGGGTGGCGTAGTTGAAGTCGCCTTTGATGCTGTGCTTGAGGCAACTGGCCGCAACGGCATAGGCGAGAGCCGTTTCGGGGGCAGACAGTTCCGGCGTTTGCAGTGCGAAGATCAATCCGCCGGCGAACGAATCGCCCGCTCCGACACGATCCACGATGTTGCGGATTTCGTAGGGGGAGTAGGTTCCTGCCGCATCGAGCGGAGCGAACACCGCGCGATCGGCGGCTCGGTCAAACAGCAGGGCGCCCCAGTTGTTGTGGCTGGCCGAGTAGCTTTCCCGTAGCGTGATCGCCACCCGTGAGACCGTGGGAAACTTCGCCGCGATCTCTCGCGCGACCTGCTCATACCCCGCCAGGTTCAAATGCCCCGCTTCGACATCTGTCTCGGCGGCCTTGATGCCCAGGGTGAGGTCGGCGTCTTCTTCGTTGGCAATGACCACGTCGACCAATCCGACCAGTTCCGTCATCACCCGGCGAGCCAGTTGCACCGAAGTCGTCCCCGGTTCCCAAGTCCAGAGCTTCTTGCGAAAATTGAGGTCCACCGAGATCGGCACCTTCCGTGCCCGGGCTTCGCGAACCGCGGCGAGCGCCAACTCGGCCGATTGAGCACTCAGTGCCGGCGTAATGCCTGTGATATGGAACCAGGTCGCTCCGGCGAACACGGCGTTCCAGTCGAAGTCGGCTGGCTTCGCCTGGGCGATCGAACTGCCGGACCGGTCGTAGGTGACGGTTCCCCCGCGCTGGTTGGCCCCCGTCTCGACAAAGTAGATTCCGAAGCGGCCTTTGGTCCGCCGGACGAGCGATCCATCGACGCCAAACTTCCGCAACTCGGCCTGAAACGCATCAGTCAGGGGGTTATCGGGAAGTGCCGTCGCAAACGCGGCCTGCCCGCCCTGCTGGACGACCGAGACGGCGACGTTGACCTCGCCCCCGCCAAACGTCGCTTCCAGGCGACCGGGCAAGACCTGTGGCAGCCTCAGGAAGTCTTCGGGACAAAGCCTAAGCATCACTTCGCCCAGTGTCACCACGCGCATCGCCATTGCCCTCTCGACATCGAGACCAAACCCAGCCCCACTCTGTACGGCCAATCGTTCGAGCGGACGGGCTTCGAACTTAGCGTGCGACAGTTCCCCCTGCCACTCGCGACGAGTTGCATTGGGAAATGGACGAGACCAATAAAAAAACCTGGCCGCTTGGAGAAGCGGCCAGGGGGGAGAGTGTTGTGCGGATCGGGCGTCTTGGGAACGCTCACGCGTTCCGCTACGAGGCTAGAACGCGGCCTTGCCGGGGATGGCGGCGGCGGCACCCGCGGGGCCGTTCACCTTCGCATAGGCCTTGAACTGCACCGTTTCACCCGTGCCGGTGATGGTGATCGTGAACGTGTCTTCGATCGTGCCGCCCTCGGCCGGGGCGGTGAACGTCAGCGGCAGGACGTGAATCGTCTTGGCATCCTGCGGCAGACGCACCTCAAAGTGCGACGTGTGCTCGCTCTGAATCCCCTGAATCTGGAATGGCTTCCGACCCCGCACGACGACGTTCATCGGCTTCTTCGAACCGGCCTGCACGAGGCCAAACGAGACGATATCCGGATTGACGACGTACTCGGGCTCGACGCGACCCTGAACGAGCACCGGAATCTTCGGGTTGCCCGAATCATCGGTGTTCAACACGATCTGCTCACGGAGATCGCCAATCGGCGTCTCGGGTTTCAGCGCGACGGTCAGGTCGTACAGCACCCGTCCGCCACCGCGGGACACTTCCGTCAGCCGGTGGAGAATGTTGGGGTTCCGGCCTTCGACATCGCGAATCGTCCAGGTGTCGCGTCCGGCATAGCTGATCCGCACCGTCCGCTCGACGGGCGTCCCCTTCGCGACCGAACCAAACTCGACGCCACCGGGCTGCAGGACCACATCGGTCCGAATGAACGCCCGGACCGGAATGCGCACCTGGGCGTAGAACGGGAGGTCGAACGTCACGATGACATTCGATTCCTTCTGGTTCATGTGCTGAACCGTGTCCATCACGACTTCGATCTCGGTCGAGTCGAGGCTCTTGACGAGGTCCTTGGCCGGCTTGTTGGCTTTCGCGCAGCCGCACGAGGTCGTCACCGACTGAATGTGCACGTCTTCGAGATACTTGTTGGTGACAATCAGCTTGCCACGAGTGTCGGCTCCGCGAGCAACGGTGCCGAACTCAATCCGGCTCTTATCGAACATCTTCTCGGCCCAGTGCTGGTCCTGCGCCGAAGCGCTGCCAGACGAAGCGGCCATCACCGCACAAATGGCGGTGACTTTTATCGCTGTATGCCAAAACATCCCACAACTCTCCTGGGCCAGCCCCGCGCGGTCGATGGTTGATCGACGCGCCGGACCAGCGGCATGGCCCTCAATCGCCGGCGGTGCGATCGAGAAGCGGTGTCTGGTTGCCTGCCTCCATGGTGAAAGAGACTCCTCGTCGTAATGTACCTGCCGCCAGACGATCGTGCAGCGCGAGTCTCGCAGTTCCCTTGGTTTCCTCCCGGTGACTCCTCGGGATAGTCCCGACCTGCACGCCACTCCGAATCGTCGCGTCGCGAAGACTCTTCCGGCGAGGCAGACTCGCCGATGTGCATCGCCCAACGGCCACCAGGTCGCCGGCGTATCGAAAGCCGTAAGTGATGATCCAGTATGATCTTGACGAGCGACAGTGTCGGTGAGGTGGGGCCCCGTTGCCCTCGACCTGCCTGCTCTTCCCGGTCGGACTTTGCGCCACGGTTCCCACCGACCCCTGACAGGGTCGGCTCGCCGCCCTTGTCTTTCCTTGGTGCCTTTGTGCCTTGGCGTTTCAAAACCATCCCTCCGCCGCCCGAACCGTTCGTCGGCTCGCGATTGAGGCGTTTTCCGATTCCCCCCTATGATCCCCCTGTCTCACTGATCAACTTTTGGTGTCTGTTTTTGGTGTCTGTTCGAAAATCCTGGTTCGGAACTCCGCATGCCCGACGACTCGAAGCCGTTCTCAGCCGATCCGGAGTTTCTGCGGCTGGTGGGCCGGTCCGAAGAGGTCGACCTGCTGCAGATCGCCCTCGAGATCGCGCGTGACGCCGACCCCGAGCTCGACTTCGCCCCGACGCTGGCCTGGGTGACGGCGCGCGGTCATGAGGTGGCCCGGGCGATGGCCAGTTGTGCCGACGACCGCGATTGCCTGGCTCAGCTTGGCCAGCGGATCGCCGGGGAGCATGGCATCACCGGTGCGGCGGAGGCGTACGAGACGGCTGACGGTAGTTTTGTCAATCGGGCGATTGAGACGGGGCGGGGGATCCCGATTTGCGTCTCGGTGCTGTACATGGCGGTGGCGCGGGCCGCCGGGATCGATCTCTGCGGAGTCTGTTCGCCGGGCCATTTTGTCACTCGTTACGAAACGCTGGACGAGCCGTTGTTTGTGGATGCGTTTTCCGCCGGACAGGTGCTGACCCGCAAGGAACTTGTGGAGCGGCTGGTCGAGCAGACGGGGATCGGCCCCGGAGAAGTTCTCCCGCTGCTGGCGCCGGCGACGAATCGCGCAATCGTGATTCGGATCCTCAACAATCTCAAAGCACTGTATGCCCGGACCGAGGCTTGGCCCCGGGCCTATCGCGTCCAGCAGCGGCTGACCGCGTTGCAGCCGGCGCACTTCGGAGAACGCCGCGACCTGGGGTTCGTCGCCCTCAAGGCGGGGCGACCCGCAGAAGCGATTCGCCTGCTGGAAGCCTGCCTGAGATCGGCCCCGAAGGAAGAGCGCCCGCTGATCGAAGCGTCACTCCGCACAGCCCACCGGGGCCTTGCGCAGTTCAATTGATCTGGCGGCGGGAGGTTTGTGCTCACCACCAAGGCACAAAGGAAAGACAGATCAAGGCCCGCAGGGAGAACGTGTGTGGTGTTTTGGGGGGAGGGGCTGGCGGGGTTTGGTTTTGGTGAGATTCCGGAACTCGGCCGTCCGTGTGGTTTGAGACTCCGTCCGCTGGCGCTATCATGCATTTTAGTCCTGCGAGTGGTTGACACGGCTGAGATGCGCCGTCCGGCTTGATCGCGGGCTGAATAGTCCCTCCTTAGTTTTTCCTTCCCGAGAGCCTGTCCGTGGTTGCCTCCCCTGCCTCGTCCCGCACACCGACTCCGAAAGTGATTCTGAGCGCCTTCGCTGACGAAGGGGCCGAGAGCAAATCGATTCGCGAACAACTGGCGGTCTGTGCGGCCCTGGGGCTGGAGTACTACAGCCCGCGCTTCCTGAATCTTTCGGGCAGCGTGCAGCATGTCATGACGCTCGACAAGGCGCAGTTGAAAGAGCTGGTCGCCCTCAATGATGCGTACGGGATGCATGTGACGAGCATCGGCTCGCCCATTGGCAAGGTGAAGCTGCTCGACATCGACGATGGCAGCCACAACCGGTACGTGCCGTTCAAGCAGTATCTGGCGAACGACGTCGCCACGGCGATCGAGCGGGCCAAGACCCTGGGCACCAAGCTGATTCGCGGCTTCTCGTTCTATCACCCCAAGGGGACCGACCCGGCCGTTCACGTCAAGCAGGCGGCCGAGCAGCTTACCGCGATTGTCGAAAAGTGTGCGGCGGCCGGGGTGATTTACGGTTTGGAAGTCGAAGCCAATCTCATTGGCCAGAGCGGGCGGCTGCTGGCGGCGCTGGCCAAACAGGTCAACCACCCGAATCTGTTGTGCATCTATGATGCGGGGAACATCTCGTCGCAGAATCTCGATGCCCTCCGCTGCGTCGATGAGTTTCGCGCGATGCGAAAATACTTCGGCTGGATGCACATCAAGGACTACGCGATCGATGAAACGCTCGAATGGACCGGAGTGGTCGACGAAGAGCGGCTGCGAAACTTCGTCCCCTGCGATCTGGGCGACAGCGGCCACGAACTGATCTTTCGCGATCTGAAGCAGCACCTGCCGACCATCGAAAAGAAACTGCTGAAGCTGGGCTTGCCCGGTGTGTTCCTGGAACTCGAGCCGCACCTGAAGGGGGGCGGGCAGTTTGGTGGGTTCAGCGGGCCGGATGG
>JAIXZD010000115.1 GCA_027489895.1 Planctomycetaceae bacterium | reverse complement strand
TCTTGGGACCACCGACCGCCACCATCCCATGATTGGGCGAAATATCCGCCGCCAGAATCGCATCCGGTTCGTTCCCCACTTCCGACATCCGCTGACCGGTCTTCACGTCGAACACCACGGCTTTGCCCGACTGACCGCCCCGTCCCCCCGCCGCCAAGAGCATCGAGCCATTCCGGCTGAACCGTAGCACATTGATCGTCCCCTCGGGGAACGGCAGCACCGCGGCCAGCGTTCCATCCGTCGTGTCATACAGCAGCACCTGCCGGTACCCCGCCACCGCGACCAGCGGCGCCCAGGGGCTCGCCGCCAGCGCCGTAATCGCATTGCCCCGGGTCGACAGCGTCAGCGGTTCCGCAGGCAGATTCTCCGGCATCGGAGGCGGACCGGCCGGCTTATCCGTGCTGATCTCCGTCGTCGACAGCGCGAACGACTTCTTCGCCTTCGCCATCCGCGGCTTGCTCTCCTTCGTCTCCAGCACGCCGCCGTCAAACCACTGCTTGATCAGCGCCAGTTCATTGTCCGGCAGCTTGCCTCCCGAAGGGGGCATGATCGGCTGCTCGGCATGCGTGATCAGCAGCCACAGCCGACTGTCATCGAGCGCCTCTTCCACAACCGCGCCCGACGCCCCGCCCTGCATCGTCGCGCCATAGTTGTCGAGCACGAGCCCCCCCTTGGCGCTCCCCGCATCATGACACGAATTGCACTTCGCCCGGAAAATCGGCAGCACATGATCCACAAACGTGACCTTCTCCCCCTCGGCCGCACGCACCGCGCCGCCCGATCCCGGAGAGACCACGCCCACAGAAACCACACCCGCCATCACCGCAACCAGGACTCGCGCCGTCATCTCGACCTCACCCGCTCGCTCAAAGTGCTCCGTCCCGCCGTCAACGCGGGACGAAAGAATCCGGTCAGGCACCGCCTGACACCCTCACTTTTGACTTTTGCCTTTTGACTTTTGCCTTGCACTGTCAATCACCCACCAAACAACGGGTGACGCTGCGTGCCACTAATGGTTGAACAAAAACTCCCGGCTGTTCAGCAGCGACCAGAAGATATCCTCGTAGACCTTCTTCTGGTCATTCGCCGGGTTAAACAGCGGCTGGAAATACGCCATCTCCTCCGCCGTCGGCTTTCGCGACAGACACCGCACATACATCTGCTCGACCACCTGATCAGGCGGCAACGCCTCCTGCATCCACTTCGTGACGAGGCCGCCCTGCTCCAGCTTCGCGTTGACGGTATCCCCGTTCAGCAGATGCAGCGCTTGCGACAGCGTCGGCTCCATCTTCACCTCACACGAGCAAACGGTTTCTCGCGTCGCCCGCCCGAACGTCGTCAGGAAGTAGGTCGACGTCGTTCCGTCCGCAATCTGCACCGCCCGCGCACCCACCGGCAACCCGCGGAACTTGTCCTTCGTCCCCGTCACCTGCGTGATGCAGTCCAACAGCGATTCCGCTTTGATCCGTCGCAACTGCGCCCGGGCGAAATTCTTGGTATCGGTCTCGTTGCTCTCATTCCGATCGGTCGACCGCTGATACGCCTGCGACCGGCAGATCTCCCGCACCAGCCCCTTGAAGTCGTATCCGCTCTCCGTGAACTTCTTCGCCAGGGCCGCGAGCAGTTCCGGGTTCGAGGCCGGATTACTAATCCGCACGTCATCCACCGGTTCGATAATCCCCACACCCATGAAGTGCTGCCACACCCGGTTCGCCAGGTTCGTTGCGAAGTACGGGTTCTCCGGTGACGCCAGCCAGTTCGCCATCACGATCCGGCGGTCCTTGCCCGCCACATCCGGCTCGCCCCCACCCAGGAACTTCGGCTTCATCACGCGGTTGTCCACCACATGCCGGACATCCCCGCCACCCGAGTTGAACACGATCACTTCGCGATAGTCTTCCCCGGTCTTCCGACCAATCTGCGAGAAGAACGCCGCAAACCCGTAGTAATCGTCCTGAGTCCACCGGGCGAACGGATGGTTGTGGCACTGCGCACACTGAATCCGCATCCCCATGAAAACCTGGGCCACATTCTCCGCGACCTTCAGCGTGTCCGTCTCATTCTGGTAGTAGTTCGTCTGCGGAACCTTGAACGTTCCCCCATTCGCGCCGAGCAGGTCCTGCACCATCTTGTCGACCGGAACGTTGTTCCCCACCTGCTGGTTGAGCCACGTGTAGTACAGCAGCATCGACTTGTAGCTGATGACGTTGTTCGACCGGACCATCAGCCACTCGGCCCACTTGCCCACCCAGACCTCGGTGAATTCTTTCCGCTCCAGCAACTGGTCAATCAGCACGTTCCGTTTGTTCGCATCGCTGCTCGACATGAACGCCGCATACTCTTCCGGCGTCGGCAGCACACCCACCAGGTCCAGGAACACTCGCCGCACAAACACTTCATCGGTACAGGTGGGCGAGGCGATAATCCGCAACTTCTTCAGCTTCTCGTAGACCAGCTCATCCACGAAGTTGTTCGACACCACCTGCGGCGGCTCATACTTGAGCCCCTTCGGCAGCACGATGTACTGCGAACCGACCGTGTGCGTCGCGAACCGCGCCATGATGAACGCTTCGCCCCGCTTCCCGGCCGTCACCAGTCCATCCGGGTTGATCGAGGCCGAGTTGTCGTTGTTCGACAAAAACAGCGCCAGCTTCGTCACATCGCGATCGGTCCCGTCCGAGTACTTCGCGACGACCGTCACCTGCTGCGTTTCGCCTTCGCCATCGAGCACCGCCTGCTGCGGATAAATCTCCAGGCTCGTGCAGGTCGGAATCCCCGCCGGGTCATTCGGGCAACCTGCCGCGATCCACTCGACCAGGTCCCGGTTCAGTTCGCTGTCCGCCTCGAACCGCTTCCCACCCGTATGCGGGACCGCACCGATCGACTTCTCGACCATCAGGCTGCTCGCCGGAACCGCAAGGTCCACCCGTCGCCCCAGTTGCTCCCGGCAGATGCGATGGTGGTCGCCATCCGGGTCGTACCCGAACAGCGACAGCCGGAAGCCATCTTTCCCTCGGGCCGCGCCATGGCACGAACCCGTATTGCAGTTCGCCTTCATGAACACCGGCATCACGTCCAGCTTGAAGCTGATCGGCCGTCCTTCCGTCGCCTTCTCCACCTTGACCGGCACCATGGCCGACTTGCCCGCGAAATCAATCTTCAGTTCCGTCGTGCCATCCGCCATCGCGTACAGCGTATTGCCATCCCGTTTGACCAGGGCCGCGTTCGCCAGCGTCCACTGCGACTGCCCCGCGACATCCCGCGTCAGCCCGTCACTGTAGACCGCCTGGACCACGATCAACTGTCGATCGCGATTCGTCAGCAGGTTGACCGCTGTCGGAAACACCCGCAGCTCGACCACTCCCTCGACAGGAGCCGTCCCCTCAGCCCGCGCGACCGTGCCCGAACCGATCCCGGCCCC
>JAIXZD010000430.1 GCA_027489895.1 Planctomycetaceae bacterium | reverse complement strand
GATTCCCAACCCCATCCGTTCAGGCCTTCCACATCGGCCTGACCCAGCGGATTGACGCCGATCCAGCCTGCCGGGAGCAGACTGAACTGGTCGTGGTAGTTGTGGAGCGCGAGGCCGATCTGCTTGAGATTGTTGCGGCATTGCGTGCGACGGGCGGCTTCCCGGGCCTGCTGCACGGCGGGCAACAGCAGCGAGATCAGAATGGCGATAATCGCAATCACCACAAGGAGTTCGATCAGCGTGAACCCGGAGTTGCGGGCCCGCGAGGAGCGAACGGACGGGGTGAGCGTGGTTTCGACTGAGCGGGCCATGTCGTGGGACTCCTGCCATCGTGCGAACAGGCCGACGGAAGAACCGATCTCTGGTCGGGCAGACTGTAAACGCAATCGTTTCCGCAGCGTCAACTCAATCAGTGATTCGTTTGCGTAACCACTGGATCGGCGTTGCACATCGAGTTGCGTGAAGATTTGCAATCGAATTGCGATGGCGAAGTTTACACGAGTGGAAAACGTCTGGGAATGGGCCGGGTCACGGTTTTTCCCATTTTTCCCGTTGGGGGTCAGCCGACGGCATTTTCGCGGGAGATCTGCGCCAAAACCCACCGGAGATGCGGGGAACACTCCTGGATTCCGACGCGCGGCAACCGAAGAGACGACTTTGCGTTGCTTCAGGCCGCCTCGCGGTCGCCTCGCCGCGAATCGCTGGCTGGCCGTCGATCTTCCGCGTCCGCCCCAGACGGCAGACCCGTCTCTGCCAGCAACTGCTCGATCCGGGCCGACGCACGGTCGGCCTCGGAGATCAGTTCCTGCAAGACCGCGATGCGGCTGTTCAGCCGGGCTTCGTTTTCGCGCACGAGGTCGTGCAAACGGACTTCACGCCGGACCCATTCTGCTTCCGGCGTCGCCTCGCTGGCGCGGATACTCGCTTTTGCCTCAGCCAGGGGATTGCGACGCAGCAGCGCGATCCGGCGGGTGTGACCGCGGCGCAATAGCCACGACGTGACCATCAGAATGGCCCCGATCACGATCCAGACCGAACCGCTTCCGTTCCCCATCGGACCCGCCTTAAATGGTGCTCCGTCCGTCGATTGGCGTCTGGTTGCGTGAGAAAAGAGCAAGGCAAAAGGCAAAAGTGATGGTGTCGGGTAGACCCGACCTGTGCTTTTACCGGACATTGAACCATGGCCGGGCCACCAGACCTCGCAAGCGCTAGGCCGGCGTTTCGGTGACCCATTCATGTTCACAGCGGCGGCAGCGACAGACCGGCGCGGCCTCGACATCGGCCAGAAGCCGGGGAAACTCGGTGGAGAAATCGAGCGAGACTTCGCGGCAGACCGGGCAGGGCGGCAGCATCCGCACGATGCAGACGTCGCCCGACGATTCCACGGAACTTGTCGAGCGTCGATCCCGAGGGGCGAAGCTGGTCACCGCGGCACGAGGCCGGCTTGAGCCCTGCGGTTCATGGCGGAACGGCAAGAAATCCGGCGGCGACTCGTCGTCGCCACGGAACACCGAAAGAAACCCCGATGATGGCGCATCATCGACCGGCGAAAACAGCTTCAGGCAGCTCATCCGTGAGCCTCCCCCTGCGTAAACCAACCAGAGAAATGCGACTCCGTCCCGCGCTACTGGCATGAGCGTTGGTCACAGGCATCCAGACCCGGTCGCGTCGCCTCCATGCCAACTTGCGTGGGCTGAGACGGGGAGTGATACCCAGCCGGGCGGTCGACCGCAATCCTGCCCGGCGCGAAGTTGCTCTGATTCGGTCCGCGTGGGACGTGGTCAGGGATCGTTTGTTCACCTCGGCGGTACCGATTGGCAGGGGGCGTTGATTTTGATTGTTTCCGATGTGGGCTGCTCGCAGGCATCGCTAGGCCTCCGGGCGCTAACGCTTCCGGCTCCCCCCCATCACGACAGTCGCCCAGACTTTGGCGACTGCACCCGGGGTTCAGGCAGGCTGATGGTTCAGGCTGGCGGAAACTCGCGTAGAGTCGGTCCGGGGCGATCAGGTAATCTCTTGTGGCAGTCGGAGACGCCAGGTTTCGGAAACGCCGATTCGAGTTGTTCAAGGATGATCGCCATGAGTCTGACGGACCGGAATGAAACCACCTGCCCGAGCCAATCGTGGGGGGATTTTGTCCGCTTGGGCCTGATGCTCTGCCTCACCTGCACGGTGGTGGGTGAACCTCGGCTGTTGAAGGCCGAACCGTTCGCCGTTGTTGAAGAGGGGACGGACAGCCGGACGGTGCGGGTCGATGCGCAGATGAACGTCAAAGGGTCGATCCTCACCCCCAAGACGGGCGGGGCCAAAGAGACTCGAAAATTGGACGTTGCGGCGCGGTTTGTGTTTGACGAGCGCCGCCTGCCGGGCACCGGACGCGGCCCAAAGGCGCTTCGCAGCGTGCGCTGGTTCGAAACGGCCCGCAGTGAAATTCAAAGCGGCGAACAACTGTCATTTGGCACGCTGCGGCCGGCCGTCCAGTTAATCGTCGCGCAGGGCGAACCGTACGGCGTCGATGCGTTCAGCCCGGCGGCGCCGCTGGGGCCCCAGGAACGGATGCTGCTGGCGCTTCCGGGCGATCCCCTCGTGGCGCAGGCGCTGTTGCCCGAGCGAGGCGTCGAAGTCCGCGAAACGTGGAAGCCTTCGGAGTGGGTCATTCAGACGCTCGCGAATGTCGAGGCGACACAGAAGAGTTCTCTCGCCTGCACACTGGAATCGCTGGTCGAGGGCGGCGCCACAGTGACCTTCTCTGGCGAGATCGAAGGGCTGACGCAAGGCGCCACGGCCAAGGTCGGCGTGACAGGCCGGCTGAAGTATGTCGTCGCCAGCAAGCTGGTCCGCGAGTTCACGATGACCCAGAAGGAGACCCGCGATATCGGGCCTGTGTCGCCCGGTCTGGATGTCGAGGCGACGGTTGCCTGGACGAAAGCGGTCTCGACCTCGACCCGGTTCACCGACGAGCGACTGGCGACGCTGCCCGTGGAGGCCAACGAAGCCAATCAACTGCTCCAGTTGGAACTGAGCCAGTGGGGCCTCAAGCTGTATCACGACCGCAACTGGTCGCTATTCCACCAGACCCCCCGGATGGCGATTCTGCGGATGCTCGACCAGGGCAGTCTCGTCGCTCAACTGAACATCGAACGGCTCTCGAAACCAGCCGACGGAAAACCGATTCCGTTGGCGCAGTTCGAGGCGGAGGTGAAGCGGGCGCTCGATAAAAATTTTAAAGAGATCCGGCAAAGCTCGGAGTTCAAGACGACCGCGGGCCTCACGGCGTACCGCGTGGCTGCGGGCGGTGAAGCGCAAGGCGTGGCGATGGAATGGCATTACTACCTGGTGTTTTCGCCCGAGGGCGAGCAGGTGGCGCTGGTCTTCGTAGTCGAGCCGGTACATCTCGAAACGCTCGGTTCGACCGATCTCAAGATCGTCGAGACCTTGGAGCTTTCGCCCGTGAAAGGTCCGCAGCCCGCAGCCGCCGGCGCGTCGAAGTCCAACCCGCGCTGAGGCCCATTGGTTCGACTCCGACCGTGCGCGGCACCGGCCCGGCCATACGAACCTCAGAATCGGCAGGACCGGACCACGACTGCTCGTCTGAGCGCGTGCGAAGCAGAGCGATCGCGGCGTTTCGTTTTGGCCGCAAGCTATGGTTCGGCGTGTTGTCCTCCTGCGACGGGTCCTCGGAGTTGTCCTCTGAGGCGAACGTCGCCTGTCCTGTCCGGGGCGAAGGTCGGGTCCTGTGTCCGTCTGCCTGTCAAACCTGCCGCTGTTTGCCGTGGTCACGCTGCCTGAAGGGCAGTCGCTGGCGATGGTCGTGGGGCTTGGTCTCGTCGTGGCGACCACGCTGGGGTTCATTGCCGGGTATCTCACCGCGCGGCGACCGGTGGAAACGCCGGCCGAATCGGTATCGCGGGGGATGAAGGCGCTGGTCGACCGACTGACCACGTCGCTCGATTCGTCGCTCGATGCCTGTGATCAACTCGAACAGGTGACCGAAGCGGTGCTGGCGGCTCCGCAGGTGGCGACGCTGGGTTGCAAGCGGGATGGCCTCACGCAGAGGCTGGGCCGGTTCCTGGAACGTCAGACCGCGCTGGTGTCCAAAGTGACGGACGAGGCGGAGGCCAGGGGAAGCACGAAGATCGAATGGGCCACGCAGCCGGCGGATGGAGTGACGGGACTGCCGGGCAAGTCGGCCTTCGAGGCGAATACGCGGCAGATGCTGGCGAACGGACCGGCCGAGTCGGGGTTGGTGTTTGCCCGGATCGACCGATTTGCCAACCTGGTGGAACGGTATGGAGCGACCGGGGCCGACGCGCTGGCGCGGCGGTTCACGCAGGTGCTCTGTCGACATCTGCGCGATGAAGACTGCCTCTGCCGGCTGGGGGGCGAGACCTGGGGCATTCTGATGCCGGGGGTCACCGCGGTCGAACTGACGCAGCGCGTGAAGTCGTTCCGAAACGCGGTCCGGGCGCAGCACTTTCGACTTGAGAGCCACAACACGGAAGTGCTGGTGACGGCGAGCTTCGGGATGTCCCCTGCGTTTGCGGGAGAAGCCGCGGAACTGGCGATCGACCGGGCCCAGACGGCGGTGACGCGTGCGGGCCGCTCGGGTCGCAACCAGATCGAGATCTCCGTCGCGACACCGCGCCTTGCGGTGGGCTAGGGTGAGCGTCCAGTCGTAGCGGAAGCTGTGAAGCTTCCCCCGGCACCGATCAACCCGAGTGTTGTGATTCACACCGCCGGGATTTCATCTTCGTGTGCCACTGGCTTCGCCAGTGCGGCGGTTGCGTGATCCTGATCGCACTGGCAAAGCCAGTGGCACACGTTTTCCGCACGAAATCATGTCCCGCAATGACAGGGCACAATCCTACCGCCCCGCCGACGCGGTCCGCTTTTGAAAGATCAGCACGTACTCGTGCACTTTGTTGACCCGGAACACGGCGGGGTAGCCAAGCGGGCGCAGGTTGTTGTACTCGGCCTGCCGGTTCCAGATCACGAGGTCGTCCCACTCGAAACCGATCGCTTCGAGCCGGGCCGCGAGATCGGAATGGAACGGATAGAACTTGTTCTTCTTCCGCAGATCCATCACGACGACACAGCAGTACGCCCCAGGCCGAAGCGCGGCGAACACCAGGCGAAACAGATCACCCAGCCGATCGAGGAACTCGTCGTAGTCGGCGATGGTCCCCAGGTCGTCGGCGAGGTTGCCGTAATGGCGCACGCTTTTGTAGTCGGCCGTTCGCTTCTGGTTGAGGATGTTCCAGTACGGCGGCGAGGTGACGCAGAGATCGACGGTTCCCGGCGCGACGAGCGTCGGCAGGTCAAACGCCGACTGATTGATCAGCGAGATTCGCGCCTGCTCTTCCGGGGTCAGTTCGGCGACGCGGCGCTCGATGACGGCCGTGAACTCGGGTGACAACTCGCATCCCACGGCCCGCGACCCGCTCCGCGCCGCGGCAACGAGTGTGCTGCCGACACCGGCGAACGGATCGAGGACGAGCGCTCCTGGGCCGGGGAGGAACGTTTCCACGAGTCGGTCCACCAACTGGCCGGGAAACAGCGCGGGATGCTTCAAGGCCCGCTCTTCGGGCGACTTCTGGATGTCGCTCCAGACGGAGATCGAATTGCGAAGCCACGTTTTTCCCGGCAGTTGATTGCAGCGCCGGGACGGTTTTCTGGTGCGGGGCGGGGCGGGGTGCCGGGGCGTGCCCTCCTGGTTCGAATCACGCTGGGGCATCTGGGTTCCCGCTTGGGGCGAAGATTGTGACACGCTCCGGGCGCTGACGCTTCCGGTTCCCTTTGAGAGCGGTGAACAGGACGCTGGCACGGCTCGGGCGAGACGTGTTTGTATCGGCGCGTCGGTCGTCGCGACAGGCCAGGCGTTTACCAGGCGGCCCGGTAGAGTGACCCGAACTCGGCCGCGGTGAGGGGCCGGGGGTTGAAGGTGCCGGTCCACTGTTTGGCCGCTTCAGCCGCCATGGTGTCAATCGCCTCCGACTCGACCGCTGCGTCCCGCAGTCGGGTGGGCAGCCCGGCCTGAGTGACGAGGTCCACTAGCTTTGCGGCAAGCGCTTCGCCCCCCACTGGCTGGAGGCCTGCGTCCTCTTCGAGGGCGCGGTAGAGGTCGCCCACGACCGGCGCGTTCCAGCGGACGACGTGCGGCAACATGATGCCGATCGCCACGCCGTGGGTTACCCCGAAGTGGGCCGACAGTGGATTCGCGAGGGCATGCGTCGCGCCGAGCATCGAGTTCTCGATCGCTGCTCCGGCCAGATGGGAACCGAGCAGCATTCCCGCGCGGGCTTTCGCCACAGGTGCGGGGCCAACCACATGCGGAAACGACTGGACCAGCAACTGCCACGCCTTGCGGCTGAACAGTTGCGACACGGGATTCCGTTTCGTGGTGACAAACGATTCGACCGCATGGCTGATCGCGTCGATCCCCGTCGCGGCGGTGACGGACGCCGGCAGGCTGAGGGTGAGGTCCGGATCGAGCAGGGCGATGCGGCAGGCGGCCTTCGAGTCGCCACAGGCCATCTTCATGTGCGAATCGGCCTTCGCGATCAGCGCGAACGACTGGGCCTCGCTCCCCGTCCCCGAGGTCGTGGGGATCGCGATCATCGGCAGCATGGGCTTTGTGGCCTTGCCAACGCCCCAGTAGTCTTCCATCCGACCGCCATTGGTCAGCAGAAAGTTGCAGCCCTTCGCGCAGTCCATTGCGCTGCCGCCGCCCAGGCCGATCAGCAGGTCGATGCCCGCGGTTCGTGCGACGGCCAGACACCGATCGACATCGTCGGTCGTCGGGTTGGGTTGCACGTCTGAAAAGACGGTCGCCTCAAGCCCGGCCGCCGTCAGCGACGCGATCGCCTGTTCAACATGCCCGGCCCGCAGAATTCCCGGATCGGTCACGATCAGCGAGCGCGTGCCCCCCAGGTCCTTCGCCAGTTCACCCAGCCGGGTCACGACCCCCGCCCCAAACACCACTCGGGTGCGGGGCTGGTAGTCGAACGAGGGCAATTCCGAGGCGGACATGGAATGGGAAATGACTCAATGACCGAAGGCCGAATGTCTGCTGTTCCAACTCCGCATCGTGTTGATTCCGGTGCCCACCCTGAGGGTCAATCCGAATCGCTGCCCGAACTGGCCGTGCCCTTGTTGGGCTTGCTCTTGGTGCCCGGCTGGATCGCGAACAGGGTGTTCCGGTTCGCCACGTACAAGACGTTGTTACCCACGACGGGCGAGGTGTAGATCGCGCTTTCCATGTTGATCTCGGCGATCACTTCCTTCTCTTCGCCGAGCTTCAGGATCGTCACGTCGCCATCGCCATCGGCGGCGTAAATTTTGTCTTCGACGATCAGGGCCGAACCCCACGAGTCGGCCAACTGGTCGTGCGTCCAAAACGGTTCGCCCGTCTTGGCGTTCAGGCAGTGCAGCAGGCCCGAAAAGTCGCCGATCACGAGGAAGTCGTCCTTGATCGTCACGGTCCCGCAGGTCCGGTGCATCGACTCTTCGAACTTCTTCGGGTTCTTCCCGATGTAATGCCACACCGCGGCCGAGTTGGGATTCTCGCGTTCGAGGTCGCCCTTATCGGCTTCGAGCGCCTTGAGCCGCTTGTGGGCGACGGGCGTCTTCGGGTCTTTCGCGTTGAACACCTGGGTCGGCGAGACGTCGCCCCCCTTGTTGACGGGGTTGATGCACCAGAGGTGCCCCACCCCTTCGCCATGCTCGGGGTCTTCTCCGACCGCGATGTAGACCAGACCATCGTAGATCACCGGCGTCGCGATCAGGTGGTTCCGTGTCGCCCGGCCGCCCAGCACGTAGACCGACTCCTTCGGATTGCAGTCGAACTTCCAGAGCAGTTTCGCGGCACCCTTGCCATCGCCAGCGGGGTCGAAGCTGTAGAGCCAGCCGTCGCCGCCGGCAAACAGCACCTGCGGCTGCCCCTCGAACACGCCATAGGCCGGCGACGACCACTGCCCATGGAGCACGTTTCGTCCCGGCGTGCTGTCGGTCCAGAGGACTTCGCCTTTGTTCTTGTCGACGCAGATGAAACTCGGCGCGGTCGGCTGCGGGAGGTTGACGTGCCCTTCATCGACACCGTTCGAGGTGTTAACGAACAGCAGGTCGCCCACCGCCATGAGCGAGCAGTTGGCCATGTTGTGCTGCGAGACCGACAGCTTGGTCATCATGTCCAGCTTCCAGAGGACATCGCCTTCGTCTTTGTTTTCGTTCGGCTCGGTCTTGAATGGGCCGTCGTTCTCGCCGTCGTGAAACCCTTCGACGTCCATGCAGACGACTTCGCCGCGGCTGCTGACGTACCAGAGGCGGTCGCCATCGACCAGCGGCGAACAGCAGATCCCCTGGTTCGGCCAGTCGTGAACACGGCCCGTCGGCAGCTTCTCACTGGACGCCTGCCAGAGGAACTTGCCCGTCGACTCTTCAAAGCAGATCAGGCAGCCCAGGTCGATCTTGGCGGGGTATCGCTTGAGGTAACCCGCACCATTGTTCGTGCCGATGTAGACCTTGCCATTGGCGATGACCGGGTTGCCGTACGTTTCCGACCCCAGCGGCATCGACCACTTGATGTTCGTCCCCTCGGCGACATCCCATTCGGTGGCGACGTTGACGGCTTCAGGCGTGTTGTTGCGGTCGACCGAGCCGCCCCACATGGGCCAGTCGCCCGAGCCAACCTTCGTCGCCCGGATCTTCTTGACCGTTTCGGCCACGGCATCGAACCCGGATTTTTCGGCGGAGTTCGCGCGGTCCGCGAGCAGGCTGGCCGAGACGAGGGCCAATCCGGACAGCGCCAGAACTGCACTCAGACGGGAACGGAGGCTACGCGAATTCAACATGAGAGACTCCTGAGGAGGAGGATGCTGGTTGGGATTTCAACCACTGTTGGGATTTCAACCACCAAGGCACAAAGGCACCGAGGAGGGATGGAATGAGTGAATGCCTTAATGACTAATGTCTAATGACGAATACCGAATGACGCTGGCTGATGGTTGCACGCGTGGGCTTGAAGGCTTTCACGAGGTCTAGCCGTGCATCGGGATCAGCGTCTCAGGCCACTGTCTTTACCTTGGTGCCTTCGTGTCTTGGTGGTTAGCTTTTTTAACTGTGTGATGTTTATTCGTTTGACGTGACGGAGACGTTGTCGATGAAGACGTCGGCATCGCTGGCGTTCCCGAACAGGCCGGGGCTGCCGCTGGTGTTGGGCGTCAGGTCTTCGCCTTCGATCAGCCAGTCTTTCGGTTCCTGCTCCCCTTTGGGCCAGACTTTGCCCTTCACGACGATTTTCGTGGCGACGCCGTTCGCTTCGATCACTTCCGACCGGAATTTCACGGTGTACCAGGTGTCCGGGTTCCAACTGAAGGGGATCGTCTTGGCGAACCGCAGTTCCAGACGCGGCGTCCAGCTCCGCAGTTGCAACTGCTGCTGCGACCCCATCACGTCGAGCGTGTAGCGGCTGTTGATCAGCCCCATATCGGGCATCTTGCCGTTTTTCTTCGCGCCCCGCAGATCGGCCTGGACGGTGTAGTTCTTGAACGTGGGCTGACCCATCCAGCTCTGGCTGCGGGTCCCCTTGGGAATCGTTGTCACTTTTTGCAGTACCGCTTGACCATCGAGGTCGAACGGCTTGTGGCGGTACGCGGCACCAATCCAGGTCGGCGGGACCTGTTTGTCATCGAATGTGAACGACCAGGGCAGCGGCGGGACGATCCGGGCCCGCGCGACACTCGTCAACTCGCCCAGCTTGGCGGTGAGGATGGCGACTGCATGGCCGGTCTCGGCCGGGACGACATACGCACCGGTCGCATCGACCTGGCCCGGCCCTTTGACCGTCACTTCGGCTTTTTCATACCCGATGAACTGGCCCCGCTGATTGAAGACCCGCACCTGGACGGCCTGCTTCGAGCCGGGCTTCAGGAGCATCTCGACCGGAACGAGTTGGATGTGCGCGGGCGTTTTGTCCGACAGTTCGGCCTCGGGGGCGGCGGTTGGAATCGGGTCGGCTGTGGGGGCTTTGTCCTTCTCGCCCAGGCAGTACATCGCTTCGAGCGTGGGCAGGTAGATTTTGCCGTGCGAGACGATCGGCGAGCCCAGGATTTCCTCGGGCCCTTCTTCGCCTTCCAGACGCACCTTGTGCAACACCTTGGGGCCCTTGGGGCCTGGTTCGAGGATGTAGAACATGCCGGTCGCTTCGCCGACATACATCTTCCCGTCGGCCACCACCGGGCTGCCGAACATGATTCGTCCCAACTTCAGCTTGCCGACTTCTTTGCCCTTCTCGGGGTCGACGGCAAACATCGACGCGCCGTCTTCGATGTAGACCACCTTGTTGTCGAACAGTACGGGCGACGCACGGCTGACCGTTTTCTTGGGGATCGACCAGAGCTGCTTCGTTTCGGTGATGTTGCCGGTCCCGGTCGCATCGAAGGCGAACACTGCCCCCAGCACAGTCTGGTCTTTGAACCCCTGTTCGCCGTGTCCGAAGTAGACCTTGTCGCCCACCACGAGCGGAGCCACGTTCAACCCACGAGTCGAGGCATCGAACTGCCAGACCATTTTCCCCGTCCGCGGCTGCACCGCGTAGATCGAACCATCGCCCGCACCGACAACCATCAGGGCCTGGCCGTTCTGGACCGTGAACACGGGGGTACTGTAAGTGGTGTCTTCCGGACGAAGGCGGGTGCTGAAGAACCAGACGGCCGTTCCGTTCCGCTTGTCGAACGCGATGAAGCGATGCGCGGGAACGGCGTAATCGCCCCAGCCTGTCATGACGCCGCTGACGATGACGAGATCTTCAAACACGACCGGGAAGTTCGTGCGTCCGCCATAGGTCGACAGCAGACCAAACTCTTCGCTCATCGACCGCGACCAGAGCAGCTTGCCCGTCGCGCCGTCGAGCGCGTGAAACGTTGCCCCCAGCCCTTGTGCGTAGACGTTGCCCGTTTCGGGGTCGGCCACGACGCTCGACCAGCCCACCCGTTCGGCGGGGGCGTCGGTCAGATAGAGGTTGTATTTGTACTCCCAGACGGTTTCGCCCGTGGCGGCATCGAGCGCGACGACCTTTTCCTGCTCCTGTGTCGACTCGGGCAGATGCCGAGAGATGAAGTAGAGCTTGCCATTCAGCGTGACCGGAGTGCAGCGGGTGCCGTATTCTTTCTTGCGCCAGAGCAGGTTCTCGCCTTCGGGCGACCAACTGTTGATGAGGCCTTTTTCGCGCGAGACTCCGCTCATTTCGGGGCCACGCCACGTCGGCCAGTCCAGCGGGTCCACACGCCCGGCAGTCGCAGCCGGCTCGGCAGCCAGCAAGACGGAGGGGACGAGGAGGGCGGGCACCGCGAGCATCGCCACGGCGTGCATTACGGCGTTACGAACAGCGGCGAGAACGGCGAGCGGGCGCGGCATCGGGAACGCTCCACACGGAGGGACGGAGGGCAGGTTTCGACCGCCGCCGGGGGAAGTTCCGGAAGGCAGGGCGTCGAAGGAAGGATGGTTTCGAGTCGGAGCTGCACCTCCGGGAGACGCCGGAAACCCAGCTCAGGCAGCGGACGAACGGCAAGGAGTGCAGGTCGCCGCCACCATGCGCAAAGCGACTGCATCTGAATGCTCGTCACCTTGTACGCCTTCGTATTCTACGTTCGGAAGATTGTTCCAACAACCTTCGGCGCCGGAGAACTCGCGAGACCTCTTCAGAGAACTGGAACCGCCCAGAGAGCCGGAACCGTCAGCGCCCGGAAGGTTTGACATTGATCCCCTCACTTCGTGAGTCGGGTCCGACGGTTCGCGAACCGGGTCGGCATTCAGGTTGACGACAGGTGCGGATTCTAACGGAACCGCTAAGAGTGCTGCGTTTTTCCTGGTGTCTTCGGGGTGGGTTTCGGTGACGGTATGCGGGGCCGCGTCGGGGGAAGCCTCACGGCTTCCGCTACAACCGTGGTGCTGTGACTATCGCTTGGAGCGCTGCCTGCGACAGAATACAGCACCGGCCACTCCTCCCGAGTAGGTGGCCGCATTGACCTTGACCGCGCCCCGATTGCGGAGTGTTTCGCATGCCGACGTCCCCCGAGTCTCCGGTTGATCTCCCGCTGTGCCCTGCGGCGTCTGAGGGGCGGTTGCTTTCCCGGCGCGGGCTGCTGCAATGGGGCGTTTCGACGGGACTGGCTCTCGCGATTGCCCAGCGGAACGTTCTCGCGAATCCCCAGCATCCCGCGCATCCGGGCTGCCCCGTCATCGATACCCACACCCATTTTTATGACCCGACTCGTCCGGAAGGCGTGCCCTGGCCGGGCAAGGGCGACGCGATTTTGTATCGTCCGGTCCTGCCTCCCGAGTTTGTCGCTCTGACGAAGCCCATGGGCGTCACCTCGACGGTCGTGGTCGAAGCCAGCCCCTGGTACGACGACAACGCCTGGCTGCTGCGTCTGGCCGAACAGCATCCCGCCCTCACCGGGATCGTGGGCAACCTGACTCCTGGAGAAGAGGGGTTTGTCGACAAGCTGACCACGCTGGTCAAGAACCCCCGCTTTCGCGGGTTTCGCATCAATCACGGATTGCTCGCCCAGGGCCTGGGCGCCAAGTCGTTTATTGACGACCTGGCCCGCGTGGCCGAGCACGGCCTGGTGCTCGATGTGAATGGTGGGCCGGAGTTGACCGCCGATGTGGCTCGCCTTGCGACCAGACTCCCCAACCTCACGATTGCGATCAACCATCTTGCGAACGTCAAACATGATGGCCAAGCCGTGCCCAAACTGTGGCGCGACGGCATGACCGCCTGTGCCGCGCATCCCCGTGTCTGGGTGAAGGTTTCGGCCCTGGTGGAAGGGGTGGCTGGCCAGAAGGGGGAAATCCCTACCGATGCCGCGTTCTATCGACCCGCGCTCGATCATGTCTGGTCGCTGTTTGGTCCCGATCGTCTGGTGTATGGCAGCGACTGGCCGGTGAGTGCCCGGTTCGCCCCGTACGAAACGGTGCTTCGTCTCGTCAAAGATTACTTTGCCTCGCACGGGGCCGAAGCGACCAAAAAGTACTTTGCCGGGAATGCGACGCGTCTCTATCAGCCGGTCGACGCCACCTGACCCCTGCCTCTGGCCATGCCTCGATCGCCCCTTCCCTCGTCTCTCCGCGTGGCCGTTGCGGGCCTCACCGCGAACGGTCTCTACTGGACCGAACGGCTCGCTCTTGTTCCGGAGGTGCGCGTCGCGGCGCTGTATGACGCGCAGCCCAAAGTCGCGCCAGGGTCCCTGGTTGAGCCGACAACAGATTGGGATGACTTCCGTCGCCACGGTCCGTTCGACCTGCTGCTGCTTGATCCGGCGATCCCCCAACGCGATCAGGTGTTGTCCTTTGCGTTCGAGCACCGCCTGCCCTGCCTGCTGGTTTCGCTCGACTGCACCGCGGCCGACCTGACCCGCTGGGATCGCGAGACGGTCGCGGCGGGAACTCCCCTCGGATTTCTCGATCTCCCCGCGCCTCTGGACACCACGCGACTGTCGGACCTTGTCCACAGCGGAGTGTTCGGACCGTTGCGCCTCGCCCGTAGAGTTCAGCACAGCCTGCGACCCGTCCCCGCCGACTTGGGGGCACCGCGACCGCATTGGGCGCACGAGGCGATTCGGTCCTGCTTCGAAACGCTCCGGCAGTGGGGCGCCCGAAATGCCAGCGTGACGGCGATTATGGGGCACAATCCAGACCAGCAGACTCTGCTGGTCGCGGTGAGCATCACTGGTACCGGGCCTTTGTGGCCGTCCGAATCCGTTCCGGCAACACTCCTGTTCGACCTCGACAATGCGGCCCGCGTTGCCCAGTTGCCGGGTTGGATTCTGGAAGCGACGACGGCGAGTTATGCGGACGGAGTCCTCTACACGACGTCCGCCGAGGGCGAGATTGTCGATGTTCCGCAACCCATGCCCGACGT
>JAIXZD010000042.1 GCA_027489895.1 Planctomycetaceae bacterium | reverse complement strand
GTTCCCGCCACGATGTTTGTGGCGACAGGCTACATCGGTGGCATGGAAACCTTCTGGTTTGACCGCGTCTGCCAGATCGTTCTCGCCAATCCAGGGGCCACGCTCGAGATCGGCCGCGAAACCTGCACCGTTCCGCTGGATCGTCCGGCGAGAAGGCGGCTAGTGCATCGCGTCCTCAAATGCCTCAAACGCTGCACAAACGCCGAGCGGCTCGCAACGCTCGCCCAGTTGGAAGCCCGCTTTCGCGCGTCCACGGGCCCATCTCATACGGCCTATTCCCGTCCACTCACCTGGGAGCAGGTTCGCGAGATGGCCTCCGAGGGGATCGAGTTTGCCTCGCACACCGTGAACCATCCGGTGCTGGCGAACTGCACAGACTCCGAACTCGAGTTCGAGATGCGGGACTCCTGGCAGACGCTGAAGAACCAACTCGGGGTTGCCCCCGTGTCGATCTCGTATCCCGTCGGCGGAACGACTGCGTTCGACAGTCGAGTCGTCGATGCGGCACGGGCCGCGGGCTATCGCATCGCCGCCAGCTACCTGCATGCGATCAACCGTCTGGAAACAGTCGACCGCTTCGCCATTCGACGGGTCCACGTTGAACGGTACCACGATGATTCCTACTTCTCCGCAATGCTCGAGTTCCCACATCTGTTTCGATAGGCCCAAACCGGCATCCGTTGCGATCCGAATTCATCTCTCCAGTAGAGACCGGTCGAGACCGTGAAAGATTTTGAACCTGAAGTAACCCGCTCTCCCTTGCTCAAGGTGGTCTGTTGTGAGTTTCGTCGCCGCTGCCGCCGCCACAACTCTGGCCGCTTCCGCTGCTGCCGCCTGGACGGTGGCTCGCGAGGTGCGGTCGAAGCACGCGCACCTGTGGCTGCCGGGCGTGCTGGCACGTCGCCCCGCTCACGACTGGAGACGCGAGCCAACCCGTGTGTTCATTGCCGTCTGCGATCATTACGAGCCGCAGTGGGGTCACGCCGATCCGGGCACCGCGCTCGAGCGCGTCGGGCGCTGGCGGGATCGGTACTTCGAGCAGTTCGCCACCTGTCGCGATTCGCGGGGCCAGACTCCCCAGCATTCTTTCTTTTTCCCCGCTGACGAATATCGCCCCGAGTATCTCGATGAGCTGGCCGGGATGTGTGCCCGAGGAGCAGGGGATGTCGATGTCCACCTGCATCACGACAACGACACGGGAGAGAACTTGAAGCAGACGCTCCTGTCGTTCCGCGACACTCTGCATGACCGGCACGGCCTGTTGCGACGTGATCCACGCACGGGAGAGGTCGTTTACGGATTCATTCACGGCAACTGGTCGCTCTGCAATTCGCGCCCCGATGGACGGTGGTGCGGAGTCGATCAGGAGTTGGGAATTCTTCGCGACACCGGCTGCTATGCCGACTTCACGCTCCCCTCCGCCCCCAGTCCCACCCAAACCCGTACGGTCAACAGCATCTACTATGCATCCGACCGCCCCGGCCGCTGCAAATCGCACGATACAGGCGTGAGAGCCCGTGTTCTTGAGACCAGCCCCGACGACGCCCTGTTGATGATTCAGGGCCCGCTGGGCCTAGACACCCGCCGTCGCAAGTGGGGCCTGTTCCCGCGGATTGAAAACGCCGATCTCACCAAAGCAAATCCCCCCAGCGTGGAGCGCTGGCCAGGCTGGCTCGATGCGAACGTGCATGTGGAAGGTCGACCCGACTGGCTGTTCGTCAAACTGCATACGCACGGCTGCCAGCCGGCTAATGAATCGATGTGGCTGGGAGGGGCGGCTCGGCAGTTCCATGAGCAACTCGCCGCCTGGCAGACTCGCAACTCGCACGTGCAGTACTACTACGTGACGGCCTGGGAGATGGCACAACTGGTCCGACAGGCCGAAGCGGGGCTGGTGTCTCCCGACTGGAATGCACTGACTACTCATGCGGCCGATCGATCAGCGTTCAATTCCTCGGACACGGTAAACCCCTTAACCCGTCTGTCGCCGGTGTGACAGGTGCCCGGCGTCTTGCTCGGCCTGTCACTGTTCGACTTGTGTGTCTCTCTCTGCCACGAACCGCACCATGTCCACTGTCACGCAGGCTACGACCACCGACTCCGCCTGGAATGGCGTCCCGACGAGTCCGCCCCAGGGGGTCCATCGATCTGCCAACAGCGGTGGACCGATTCTTCCGCCCCAGCCCCGGCCGGTTCCCGGTGTCATCCCCGTGGCACAACCTGTCCCACAACCCGTTGCACAATTTGTCGCGTCGTCCGTACCGAGCCCCCTCCCCACTTCCGCCCAGGTTTATGGGGCTCGATCTTCGCAGGACACTTCCACGTCGCATGGTTGGTCCGCGCGTCGTTCGTATCGTGGTAAACGGCTGAAGTTCTCGCTTTCGAGCCGTCGGGTTCACTGGTTGACGCTGGGGTATTTGCTCGTCGTGATGCTGGTCTCGCTGGGGATCGAGATTTTGTCGGAAACCTGGTGGCTGACGGCCGCCATTGTCTATGCCCCGCGGCAACCGTGGCTGATCCCGGCCGTGGCGCTGGTGGCCGCCTGTGTCAGGTGGAATCAGAAGCTGATTCCCGTCGCACTCATGACCGTGCTGTTTGCGGCCGGTCCGATCATGGGGTTCCGCACGGGCGGATACTTTGCCGCCGGGCAGCCTGGGCCTGCTGCGCTGCGGATTGTCTCCTGCAACGTCCATTCGTTTGAGCCCGATTTTCCTGAGCAGATGGCAGAGATCTCCGCCATTCAACCTGATGTCGTGGCGTTCCAGGAGACCTTTCGCGACCACCCCTTGCGAACGCAGTTCTTCTCGGGATGGAAAGAAGTCCGGACGGACGAATACTACGTGGCGGCCAAGCATCCGCTCACGCTGGTTGGTCGTTGCGAATCGCCCGCATTCAACCGGATTGCCGCCATCGCCGCCCGCGTCGATGACCCGGCTGGTCCATTCCTCGTCGTCAACATCCACCTGACGACGGCCCGCTACGGCCTGATGAAGCTTAAGCCGGCGACGCTGCTGGGCAAAAACGGAATTGGTCAACTGCGCAGCTACATCATGGACCGAGAAGAAGAGGCGCTCGCGGTCCGACAGTGGATCGAAGAAATCCGGGGAGACCTGCCCCTGGTGGTTCTGGGTGACTTCAACATGCCAGTCGACAGCAACATTCAAAGCTCCTGCTTTGGCGACCTGATCAACTGCTTTGACGAGGTTGGCATCGGCTACGGCTACACGGCCCCAAACCAGACAAGCACCTGGCCAGCCCATTTCCCCTGGATTCGCGTCGACCATGTCCTGGTCAGCCTGGGGGATTGGGAGATCCACCGGGCCTGGAGTGGCCGCGCCAACGGGTCGGACCACCGCCTGACCGCAG
>JAIXZD010000167.1 GCA_027489895.1 Planctomycetaceae bacterium | reverse complement strand
TTGTCCTCGAAGAAAGAGAAGATCTACTGCTCGTTGTCCGACGGGGTTGAGGCGGGCATCTACCGTGTCGATCCGCGGAAGCGTGCGGGGCTGATGGATTGGATCGCCCGCCATCACGCCGATCTCAATGCCCCGCGCGAGCAGGAGGTCGATCGGGACATGCCCAAACTGATCAGCGCCGTGCGCGCCGCACGGGAATCGGGCGATCTCGAGTCGGTGGCATCCTTTCGCGATACGGCGGTCCTGGGCAGCTTGACCGGTTCGCTAGGCTACCACACCGTCGCGGTCGTCTCCGGTTCCGCGTACCGCTGCGTCTTCGAAGACAGCGAAGGGCGGCTCTACTTTCTGCTGCCCGGATCGACCAAAAGCTTTGTGCTGCGCGGCCGTCCACTGGCCGATGGGACCAGCCTGTTTCCGGGAATCATCACTTGTTCGGTCGCCAAGGCCAGCAGCTCGCGAACCGTCAAAGAGGCCGAGCCACTGGACGAACCTCCCGCGGCCAAGCCGGCCATTCCGTCAGAGCCAGGCGAAGAGCCAGCCCTTTCGGCTGAAACCGAGGGGTCGGAGATGCCCGTCGAAGAAGCGAGCGAGTCGACGGAATCCATGGCTGGAGACATGTCCGCAGCGAAGCCCGCGGGCAAGCGCGCCTCGAAGTCGAAGCCCAAGATGATGGCCTCGGACGAGATGACCGATGAGGCCATGGACGGTGAAGCGATGGAGGGCGAGGCGATGGACGGTGACGCCATGAAGGCGGACAAGATGCGCATGGGGCAACCAACTCGTCCGGGCAAGCCGAAGTTGAAAGCGAAACCCGACGCGGCAGAGGAGATGATGCCAGCGGATGAGGAGGAAATGCCGGCTCCGAAACCGAAGGTTAAGGCGAAGGCGCAATAGCTGGGGACGGTCACCTGGATGCGATCGTCTTGCCTCCGGGCGCTGACGCTTCCGGCTCCCTTGAGCGGGACGGTCACCATTCACTCAGAGATCGGTGACGGCACTTCACTGAAGTAGAGGGTGTCCGAGAGGTCAGGTGACGCGTTTGTAGAACGGCAGTTTGACGATCGTTGCCGGTTCGCGTGAGCCACGAATTTCGATCTCGACGCTCGCCCCAGGAGTCGCGGCATCGGCTTCAATCACCGCCATCGCGATCGATTTTTCCAGCGTTGGCGAGAAGGTGCCCGAGGTGACCGTTCCAATCTGCCGCTCACCGGCGAAGACGGGCAGTGTCTCGCGGGCAATTCGGCGACCGGCCAACTGCAGACCCACGCGCTTCTTCGTGACACCGCGCTGCTTCACAGCCGCGAGCGCTTCGCTTCCGAGAAATCCCCCCTCGCGAAACTTGACCGCGAAACCCAGACCGGCCGAAAGCGGATCGCCCGCTTCCGAAAGCTCGTGCCCATACAGCGGCATCGCCGCTTCCAGTCGCAGCGTATCGCGTGATCCCAATCCACAGGGCCGTCCGCCGGCTGCCACGAGCGTTTCCCAGATCGACTGAGTCGCTGCGGCGGGCACGACCAGCTCAAAGCCATCTTCACCGGTGTATCCCGTGCGGCTGATGATCGCATCCTGCCCCAACACCTGGCCCCGCATGGCCGTGTAGTAGGCCAAACCCGCCGCACTCCCCGTGACCAACGGCGTGACGAGCGACACCGCGCCCGGCCCCTGCACGGCAATCATCCCGGTGGCGAGCGTCTCGTCGTCGATCTGAACGTCAAACCCTGGCCGATGCGTCTCCAGCCAGGCGACGATTTTCTGGCGGTTCGAAGCGTTGACGACCAGGAGATACTCCTGGCACGGGGTGGCAGCATCGAATCGGGTGACGAGCACGTCATCGAGCACCCCGCCCAGCGTGTTGCAGACCAGCGAGTACGACACCTGCCCGGGGGCCAGAGCGGCCACGTTCGTGGTGAGCACGCGATCGAGAAATGCCTGGGCCTGGGGGCCGCGAATCCACAGGCGACCCATGTGCGAAATGTCGAACAGGCCGGTCGCCGTCCGCACCGCGACATGTTCCGCCACGATCGACGTGTACTGCACGGGCATCGCCCACCCGGCAAAATCGACAATTCGCCCGCCCTGGGCGACGTGCCAGTCGTAAAGCGGCGTCTTCAGTCCCGTCGACATCAGGCGTTCCTTTCGAATCCCCTCCGTGCGTCGACGCGCGAGTGTGTCGACCTGACGTTGCAGGACCTTGCCTTTGCGAGAAATGCGTGTGCCACTGGCTCCGCCAGTGCGAACGGGAGACCGCGAACATGGCACTGGCAGAGCCAGTGGCACCCAAACGATTAGTTCATTTCTGACTGAATCACTTCACACCGGGTCGCCTACGAGGAGAGCCCGTATTCCTTGATTTTGCGGTAGAGCGTTCGCTCGCCAATCCCGAGCATCTCGGCCGCTTCGTCCCGTTTTCCCTGCGTCAGTTCCAGGGCGCGTTCGATGTAGTACCGCTCGACATCGCTCAACGACTTTCCGACCAGACCATCCTGCCCGCCGGAGATCATCGGCGTCGGCTGTCCATCGGAGCGTTCGGGATGCAATGGCGGAATGTCATCGGGGAGATCATCGGTATCGAGCAGTCCATCTAGGTCGACGACCACCATCCGCTCGACGGTATTACGAAGCTGGCGGATGTTTCCGGGCCAGTCGTAGGCCGCCAGAGCGCGGAGGGCCGACTTCGAAAACCCTTCGATCTTCCGTTCGTGCCGCCGCGTCATCTCCTTCTGGAAATGTTCCAGCAGGAGCGGAATATCCGACCGTCGCTCGCGGAGTGGCGGCAGCACGATGTTGACCACGTTCAGCCGATAGTAGAGGTCGCGGCGGAACGAGCCTTTCGCCACCATCTCTTTCAAATCGGCATTGGTCGCCGAGACGAGTCGTACGTTGACTTTGACCTGCTCGTTCGACCCCACCCGCGTGATCACGCCATCCTCGAGCACCCGCAGCAGTTTGATCTGCGTCGTCATCGGCATTTCGCCGACCTCATCGAGAAACAGCGTCCCGCCGTTGGCTTCCTCGAAGTGACCAATCCGCCGTCGTTCGGCTCCCGTGAAGCTGCCCTTCTCGTGGCCGAACAGTTCGCTTTCGAGAATGCTCTCGGACAGCGCCGAGATGTTCAGCGGTACGAACGGCTTGCTCTTCCGTCGGCTGTTGTGATGAATGGCCCGCGCGACGAGTTCCTTCCCCGTTCCGTTTTCGCCTTGAATCAACACCGTGCTGTCGGTCGGGGCCGCCTGCTGAAGTTGCGTGATGATCTTGTGCATCGCCTGCGATCCACCGATCACCCCTTCGAACCCGAACTTCTCGTCCAGTCGTCGGTTCAGCTCCGCCGCATACCGTCGCAACCGCAGCGCTTCAGACGCCTTTTCGACGGCACCACGCAACTCCTGAATATCGAGCGGCTTGGTGAGATACGTATTCGCTCCGTGCTGCATCGCGGTGACGGCCGAATTGATCGAGCCATGGCCCGTCAGCACGATCACTTCCGCTTCGGGCAGCTCTTCTTTCGACTTGAGGAGAATCGTCAGCCCATCGATCTCGCCCATTTTGAGGTCGGTCACGACGACATCGAACGTCTCGCTCTCCAGCAGGGCGATCCCCTTCGCGCCCGAGTTCGCGACCACACAGTCATACCGGCCCAGCCGTTCCAGGCTTTCCGCGACGGCCTCCGCGTGACCTTCGTCATCATCGACAACCAGCACTCGAATCGGGGTCGCCGACCAGACTTGTGCGGGGGTGGCGATAGGCGGGACGGGGGTGGGCATCTTGACTGGGAAGAAAGTCGGGAACAAAACCAGAGTTTCCACGGCCTGAGGAACGTCGCAACGACCGACGGGCCACGCAGTATAACTCCCGCCCGCGGATCAACGCCAATCAGCAGTCTCGGAACGCGAATGATCGAACCGAGCCGGAAGCGTTAGCGCCCGGAGGAACACGCGCCTTGTCCTCATAGCCCGAAGAAATCATCGCGACTCGTGCACCTCTCCCGGCGGCCACACTCCATGCCGCTTGAGCGGGTTGGCATTGCCCCCCGCTCCCGCCAACCCTGCCCCTCGAAGTTTTGCGAGCCGCTGAGTCCAGCCCCCGCGCCCCGGCTGTTTCCGGGTCAACTCCACGCAGGCATCGATCGCCGCCTCCGACTCTCCCGTTGCCTCGAGTTCATCCAGGGTCGCCAGAATCGCGGCCTCGAGGTCGCGGTCGTCCTGCCACTGGACCGCAATCTCCAGCAGACCTTTGATCCGAACCACCGGCGCCGCCTCGGTCAGTCGCTGAATCCGTTCCCGAGCCTGCGTGATGAACCGTGTGACATCTTCCAGACTGGGGACCCCCGCGATCGCCATGCGGGGCGCTAACCGCAATAGCTCCGGGAGCCGCTCTCGCGCCGCAGTCCACTTTTTCGCGGCAGCTGCCTCACGAATCTCGGCCGCAAGAACGCGCTGCTGGGTCGCCCGCGCCGTCATCGCGGCCAGTCCGTCTCCAGGGGCCAGCCGTTCCAGTGACGCAATGGCATCCAGGGCCGGTGCCGCCAATCCCGCATCCAGCAGCGATTCCGCCAGCGTCCAGAGCGCGCGGTACTGCCCACCACGAGCCGTCGCCAGATGACAGGTGGGACAGACCTTGGCATCCGCGGGCAGAACAGCCCCGCATTTGGGGTGCTGGCAGCGGACCTTCAGCCCCGCGCCGCAGTGCGTGCATCCGGTCGATTTCGGGTTCGAGTAGCGATGGCATCGTCCGCACAGCACCTGCCCTGCCAACTGCACCGTTACTGAAATGTTGGCCCCCGGCAGCAGTCCTCGGGAAACACTCCGCGCCCGGACACACCGCTCGGAGACATCCGCCGCCAGCCCAAACTGCTCGACGCCCAGCGTCACCAGCTGGGTCCACACCTCGCGGGTTATCTCGCCGCGTGCCAACTGCAGGTCGACGCGTTCCAGAAACCGGTCGATCCGCGCATTCGCCAGCGCCCGGTCGTAACGCTCCTTCAGATCAACCGACTTCAGATACGTCAGGCAGGACTGCAGCGACTTTTCCCACGCGGTCACTTCCGCGGTCTTGGGGAGCATCCGGCCCCACTTCGCATGCAGCGGCTGGGCGATCGCGACCAACCGGGCCGGGGATGTCGACTGCACGACCTCCAGCAACTCGTAGAACGACCCGCGCCCCAGAATCTGCAACTGCGCCTGAATCTGCTGAAACAGGGCCGGCTCCATCGCCGGTTGCTCATAGGGCAGAGTCGGTCCCGTGGCGGCCGCCGGCGTCGGGACAATTGGCAGGCTGGCTTGCTGAATCATCTGGTCGACGACGGATTCCGGCAGCCCGCGCTGACCTCCCGACTTCACCAGCAGCTCGCGCTGGGTCGTCGTCAGCGTGAGCGACGATCCCGCCGCAAACAGAATCAGCGGCAGGAACTCGGCCTGTTTCTGCTGGCGAGCCACCAGTTGCTGCTGTTCCGCGAACTGCATCCAGGCGGTCGCCGCGCCGGGTTCTTTGAGCAGCGCCTCGAACTGTTTCGCCCGTTCGAGATTGGCCCGGGCCTGCTGCTGGTAGAGCGGATTGATGGCCTGCGACGTCCACTCTTTCCGCTTCCGCTTGAGAACCTCGGCCAGTCCCGCCGTCCCCATGACCCGTGCCTGCCCCACGTCGAGACCGACGAGCGACAGGTAGTCGAACGACTCGTCGAACGAGACCGGCACGGCAGCGACTCGATAAGCAAATTGGAGAACGAACGGTCACGACCCACGTCACGCCCGCGAACTCTCCGCCGACATGATCACTTGGCCACCCTAAACACTACGCGGTCACACGTCGCTCGTAAACAGGCGAGTTACCTCTCCGGTGTGCGATCTGCCCATCGCAGCAACGTTTTTTCGGAGTAGGGTGGGCACTGCCCACCAAGGCTCAACCGCGCCGCCCACCAAAAACCGATTGGATCGCTCCCCAGCAAAGGCCTATCGGAATTCAGCCAAGCCCCGTTAATCAGCATCTGTCGAAGCAGGGGGAAGGCCGTCTGGTTTATGTCGACTGGTGAGCAATGGTGGGCAGTGCCCACCCTACGCGATCTGCACGAGCGATACGGCGATCTGACCCCGAAAACAGGTGTCTACGTCGCTGCCCGCCATCCGCTGTCGCTGCTGATAGGTGGCGGAATAAGTCCAGACGCCCTCTTCCACGCGATACTCCAGCGGCAACGGCGAGCGATCAACCGGGCAGAAACAGACCGTGGGATCGGCGGCATCACTCGGCAGGTGGGGCAGATTGACATTCCAGAACGTCCCCGGCTGCCAGGGACGCGAAATCAGATCGCGAATGACCGGCCCCACCCACCGCGCCGCCCGCGCCCAATCAAACTCCGGCAGGCCACGTTTCCGATAGTGCGACAGCGCGATGCCCGGTTTGCCGTAAAACACGCCCTCCCGAATCGCCGCCGCCGTCCCCGAGTGAATCAGATCGACCCCCAGGTTCCCGCCGTGGTTGATCCCCGAGAGAATCCAGTCGACCGACGCACCATCCCGATACAGCCCGACGCGGACACAATCGGCCGGGGTGCCGTGGACCACATGGACGTTGGCACTCCGCGTTTCGACCTCAAACGGCCCGTCCGTCGAAACGCGATGACTGCACCCCGAGAGCGCTCCCGCCGGAGCAATCGTCACGGTCTCTCCCAGTTCCCGCGCAGCGCTCGAAAGCGCCGCCAGCCCCGCCGCCTCGATCCCGTCATCGTTCGTCAGCAGAAACCGCATCAGTCCTCCAGGCTGTCGCCGTGTGTTCTCGTGCAGCGGACGGTACGCTCTGACTGGCTCGCCTGGCAAATGTCCGCCCCCATCTGAAGTCCGGTGCCCAACCGCCATGCCCCGCTTTGATTCACTGCGCCGCCTGCCACTTCTTCGTGGTCTGGCCGTTTTCTGCCTTTGGGCCTGTTCGAGCCTGACTGCGGTCGCGAACGAACCGCCCGCGACAATCGACTGCGATCTCCTGCTTCGCCAGGGTCTGGTCTGCGATGGCTCGCTCGCCGAACCCAAAGTGGGCGATGTCGCGCTCTTGAAGGGAAAAATCGTCGCGGTCGGTGAGTTCAAAACCGGGCGAGTGGGCCGTGAAATCGATTGCACGGGCCTCGTCATCGCTCCGGGGTTCATCGATCTCCACACGCACAGCGACGATTCGATTGTCGATCCTTCGACTCGCGCGAACATCAACTACCTGCTGCAGGGCTGCACCACGATTGTCACCGGAAACTGCGGCTCTGGGCCGACCAACGTCGCCGCGTTCTACAAGAAGATCGAAGCGGGCGGGGCCGGGGCGAACGTCCTGCATCTCATTCCGCACGGAAGCATTCGGGAAATCGTGCTCCGCCGCGACAATCGGCTCGCCACACCAGAAGAACTGACGCGTCTGCGGGAACTGGTCCGGCAGGGGATGAAGGACGGTGCCTGGGGCCTGTCGACCGGCCTGATCTACGTGCCCAGCAGCTACAGCGACACGGCCGAACTCACCGCGCTCGCCGAAGTGGTGGGTGAGTTCGGGGGCCTCTACGCCAGCCACATTCGCGGTGAGAACACCGTGCTGCTCAAAGCCGTGGCCGAGGCGATCGAGATCGGTGAGAAGGCCCATACACCGGTCCATATCTCGCACTTCAAGGCGAGTGGCCGCGACGCCTGGGGACTGATTCGCGAAGCCGCCAAACTGGTGGAAACCGCTCGCACGGCCGGTCGTCGCGTCACCGCGGACCAGTACCCCTACATCGCCTCCAGCACCTCCCTGGAAGCCACCCTCATCCCCACCTGGGCCCGCGCCGGAGGGAGCGACGCACTCATCGCCCGCATCGATCACCCCGAAGAGGGCCGCCGGTTGCGCGAAGAAATCCTCGACTCCCTCAGCCGCGCCGATGGTGGCGCCGCTGTGCGGATCGCGCGATACGCCCCCCATCCGGACTGGATCGGCCTCAACCTCGTTCAAATCGCCGAGAAGGCCTCCCGACCACCGCTCGAGATCGTGCTGGAGATCACCCGCAACGGGGGCGCCGCGATCGTCAATTTCAGCATGAGCGAGGACGATGTCCGTTACGCGATGACGCTCCCTTGGGTCGCCACCGCTTCCGATGGACGGGGTTACCTTCCCGGTGCCGACAAGCCCCATCCGCGCAGCTACGGCACGTTCTCCCGCAAGATTGGCTACTACGCGATCCGCGAACAGGCCGTGCCCCTTGGCCAGGCGGTCTACTCGGCCAGCGGCCTGCCCGCCGAGATTCTGGGCCTTGCCGATCGAGGCTTACTGCGACCGAACTACGCGGCCGATGTCGTCGTCTTCGACCCGAAAACCTTCATCGACACCGCGACGTTCGATGA
>JAIXZD010000056.1 GCA_027489895.1 Planctomycetaceae bacterium | reverse complement strand
TGGAACCTGTGCGGTATTGGTTTCAGGCAGACGCGTCGGCGTGGGGAACTTAGTGTCCCGTCTGTCAGTTCGTCTCCGGACAGACTGGAGATTCGACAGGCTGGAAGCCTATCCCACGGAACAGGGTCACCCCCTTGGAGCGAGAGTCTGCCCGTGGTTTATCGGTTCTGCGCTGCATTGGTGTTGGTGGTGCTGGTGTCGCTGGCGGGAACGGCGCTCGAGAAGGAGACGCTTGCACTTCGCCGGGAGGTAACCCGGCAGGTGTATCGCCGTCAGGTACTCGAGTCGCGACTGGCGAACCTGGCGATGGAGGTGCAGCGAAGCGGGGCGCCGGTCCGGCATGTCGAGACGGCCAATCGATTGCGTCTGGAAGCGGTGGAGGCGGCTGCGGTTGCCAAACCGAAGTCGTCAAAGAAGTCCCGATCGAAGAACGAGTCTGGTAAGCGATCGGGTTGAGTGTGAGGGTGGTGGCGGTGAAGTGATTGCGAGGTTGATTGCCAGTCGGACGCGTGGAACCTCCGGGCGCTGACGCTTCCGGCTCCCGTGAATGGGACGATGCCGGATCTCTGCGAATGCTTGGCGTGAGATACGCCCTGAGGTCTTGTTGGGGAATGGTCAAATCGCGTGGGGCATGTCGGTTGGGGCTGGTGATTTCCGTCATATTGCAGCGAGGCAAACGTGTGGCGATGGCGTGAGAAAACCATCGTCTCGGTGTTGGTCGCGGCGCTGTGCGTGCTGCTCGGGCGGCTGGTAGAACTGCAGTTTGTGCGGGGGCCGCAGTTTGCGCGGATCGCGCGGCGACAGCATCTGGCCGAGGAACCGATCCCCGCACGTCCGGGCGACATATGCGATCGCGAGGGGCGGCTGCTGGCGACATCCGTTGAGGTGGCCAGCCTGTTTCTCATTCCGGAACAGCTCGACTCTCCCTGGACGACGTGTGAGCGGTTGGGACTGGCCCTGGGGATCGATGCGCAGATTCTGATGGATCGCGTCGCGGCCCGCCCAGAGAGCCAGTTTCTGTGGGTGAAACGCCGCCTTTCAGCCGAAGAGCGGGCGCGGGTGGAGGCCCTCGAACTGACACCTGGCACCTGGGGGTTTCGCGAAGAGTATCTGCGAGTTTACCCACAGGGTGCGGTGGCGGCGCAGGTTGTGGGCCTGCGGGATATCGACGGGATAGGCCGGGGCGGGGTGGAAGAGGGGTGCCAGGTGGCACTCCGGGGGCGCGATGGGGTGCGCGAAGTTCGTCGCGATGCGCGGGGCCGGGTTGTCGAAGCGCTGGAGCGGCTGGACCGTCCGCTGGAACATGGGAGTGAGATTCAGCTCACGCTTGATGCGGTGCTGCAGTTGCATGCCGAACAGACGCTGGCCGAGGTGGCGGCCACGTGGAAGCCGAAGTCCTGCTGTGCCGTGGTGATTGATCCGCGGACGGGGGAACTGCTGGTGATGGCGTCGTGGCCTGGGTACGACCCGAATCACCCGGCGGGGATCAGCGCCGCCAGTTGGAAGAATCGTCCGCTGGTCGACATGTACGAGCCGGGGTCGACGTTCAAACCGTTCATTGTCGCCTGGGCGCTCGAGCAAGGGCGACTGCGACGCGACGAAGTGTTTGACTGCGAGAACGGTGAGTACCGGATGGGGCGACGCGTTCTGCACGACCATCATCGGTACGGGGCGCTCGATGTCACGGACATTCTGGTGAAGTCGAGCAACATCGGCATGGCGAAGATCGGAGAGCGGCTCACCAATGCGGGGCTGTTTGATGCGGCCCGGGTGTTTGGATTTGGGGCGGTGACGGGGATTGCCGTGCCGGGCGAGCTTCCCGGAAAGCTGCGGCCGCTGTCGGATTGGAATTCGTACTCGACCGGTTCGGTTCCCATGGGGCAGGAGATCGCCGTCACGCCTCTCCAGACCGCAGTCGCATATGCGGCCCTGGCGAACAAGGGGGAATGGATCGCGCCGCGGTTGGTGCGGCGGATTAACCGGTCGGATGCGCTGGCTAGCCCGATCGTGGCCCGTGTGGTCGATGCTGAGACCGCGCACTGGCTCTGTACGGGGCCGCTGGTCGAGGTGGTGACCCGCGGGACTGGCAAGCGGGCCAAACTGGATGGCTATCGCGTGTTCGGAAAGTCGGGCACTGCCCAAAAGCCCGACCCCGCGACCGGTCGCTACTCGAACCGTCTGCATGTGAGTTCATTCGTCTGCGGAGCACCGGCCGAGGCGCCCCGGGCGATTGTGGTTGTCTCGGTGGACGAGCCGTCCACGTCGGGTGAACACTTTGGAGGGACGATCGCTGCCCCTGCGGCGGCGTCGATTTTGAAGAAGACACTGGAACGCCTGCATGTTCCGCCTGGAGACCGAGTCGCGGATCGAGCGGACCGGGCCGAGGGTGGGGTGTTCGAGTGAGCGGGGTTCGAGTGCTTTTGAGGTTGGTTGCGGGTGGGAATCGGTTCGCCTCCGGGCGCTTACGCTTCCGGCTCCCTCCCCTCGGATTGCGACGGCGCGGGGTTGAATCGGGGTGTGGTTAGGGCGAGGTGAGCGCGAGGCCGAACAGGGTGAGGTCGGGGCGTGGGGTGACGAGCGACGCCAGTCCTGGAGCGAGCCAGGGGGCGGCGCCGCCCGTGAGGAGCCAGGGGCCGGGAACGGAGTGGTCTCTGGCGAGGCGACTGGCGATTTCGCGCACCGCACCGACCTGCCCCCACAGCAGTCCGGAGGCGATGGCGGCGCGGGTGTGTCGGCCGAGCACTTCGACGTCCGGGTCGATCAGTTGAGCGGTCATCAGGGGGAGCAACTCGGTTTGAGTGTGCAGTGCCTGTCCCCCCAAATCGACCCCCGGCAGGATCGCTCCTCCGGCGAACCGGCCTTCGCGATCGATGAGATCGACTGTTGTCGCTGTCCCAGCTGAGATGATGATGCGACCTTCACCCACGGGGCGATTGACCAGCGCGGCGCGGGCGGCCAGCAGACGGTCGAGGCCCACGGTTTCCGGGAACGAGATTCCGAGGGGGACCGCGACCTGGTCGTAGCGGGAAACCACGGTGAGGCGCGGGAGGGGCGGCCGGAAGAGGCCGCGTGACTTGAGCAAGCTCGTCAGCCCTTCGACGGCGCTGGGACGGGAGCCTGAGACCAGGACTTCCGAGATTTGGGTTCCACGGGCGAGTTGGGTCAGCGTGTCGCGGGCGAGGGGGGAGCCGTGGGGCCAGGCCACGGTTTGACCGAGCAAATGCGGGTGACCCGCCGCGTCGACCTCAAACAGGCCGGCCTTGATGCGGGTGTTGCCAGCCTCAATCGCCAGGACGGTCATGGCGGTGCAAGTCAAAAGGAAAAAGTCAAAAGTGTTGGTGCCAGGCGAGCCTGACCTGCTTTTGCCCGAGATTTTTCGAGCCGTGGACTACCACAAGTATACTGGACGCAGAGGGCCGTGGCCTGGATGTCGCGATTCTCGCGGGGCTTTCCATGTGTTGAAACCAGGCTCGGCGGTCTGAATTCTTGGTGCCGGGCTTGCACCGGCTTTGCGGGGCAAGCATGTGAGCGGCTTACGACACGCGTTGTCCCGGAATTCAATGCGACTTCGCTGTGTTTGGGGGGGCCCGCCGTCCCTTGGTTGGCATGCTTGCCCCGAAGCGGTGCAAGCATGGCACGGTTGTTGGTGCTATCGTCGCTTGTGCCGACTTGAACAACGCGAAGATGTTGCGATTCTGGGGAGTCGAGATTCGTTGGCGGCTACTGCAGGCGGATGTCGACGCTGGCGCTGTGGGCGGTGAGGCCCTCTTTGGCGGCGAGGAGTCGGACGCCTGGGGCGTCGTGCGCGAGGGCGGCCTGGTCGTACTGAATGAGCGAGGAGCGCTTCAGAAAATCGTTCACGCAGAGGCCATTGGCAAACCGGGCCGTGCCCCCCGTGGGCAGGACGTGCGACGGACCGGCGATGTAGTCGCCCAAGGCCACGGGGGTGAAATGACCGAGGAAAATCGCCCCGGCGTTTTGCAGGCGGGCGAGGGGTTGCGCGGGATTCGCCGTGGATATGTGGAGATGCTCGGGCGCGAGCAGATCGGACAACTGGCAGGCTTCGGCCATGTTGCGTGCGATCAGGCAGGCTCCGTACTGTTCGAGGCTGGTCCGTGCCAGACCACCCCGA
>JAIXZD010000396.1 GCA_027489895.1 Planctomycetaceae bacterium | reverse complement strand
GGACGAATTCGTCGAGACCGACAACTGGTCCCATCAGATGTACGTCCGCGAAGCACGTCGGCTCGTCTCCGAATACGTGATGACGCAGGCCCAGTGCGAACAGAAGGCCATTCCGGAAGACCCCGTGGGCCTCGGGGCGTACAACATGGATTCGCACAACTGCCAGCGGTATGTGACGGCGTCCGGCAAAGTGCTCAACGAAGGGGATATCCAGGTCGGGGTGTCGCCCTACCGGATCAGCTATCGCTCGATCCGTCCTCGGCAGTCGGAGTGCGAGAACCTGCTCGTGCCGGTCTGTCTGGCCGCCTCGCACATTGCGTATGGTTCGATCCGCATGGAACCGGTATTCATGGTGCTGGGGCAGTCGGCCGCGACGGCCGCGTGCCTCGCAATCGACGACCGCGTCGCCGTTCAGGCCCTCGACTACAGCCGCTTGAAAGGACGGCTCCTGGCCGACAAGCAGGCGCTGGAATGGACCGGCCCGGTCCAGAAGGCCGTTGAGTCGCGGCCTGTGAAGTCACTTGCGGGCCTCGTCGTTGATAACCGGCAGGCGACGCTGGAAGGCGACTGGGTTTCGAGTGCCTCGATCGGCGGATTCGTCGGCGACGACTACCTGCACGACAACAACGAGGGCAAGGGCATGCGTCAGGCGACGTTCGCGGCGAACATTCCGAAGGCGGGTCGGTACACGCTGCGGGTCTACTTCACGCCGAATGGAAACCGGGCGACGAACGTGCCGGTCCGGGTCCTGAATGGCGGGAAGACGACGCAGGTCACGCTCGACCAGAGATCTGGAAAAGAGCTGGTCGATGGGGCGAGGCGTCTGGGGCCATTCGATCTGGTGGCGGGAGAGACGTCGGTCGTCATTCGGAACGAAGGAACCGACGGTTACGTGATCGTCGACGCAATCGCCTGGGAACCGATTCCGTAGGCGACAGGTGACAGCGGTGTCCCGGTTTCGCGGAGGTTCAAAGTCCGTAGAACCGGGTCCAGATCACCCAGCCCGAGGTCGCGTAGAGGCCGAGTGCGGTGACGACGACGGCAAGCGTCACCCGGCCGTCTTTTGGTAGTACGGGGAGCCAGCGTGGATCGCAGGCGATCGCCAACAGCGGGAGCAGCGGCAGGAAATAGCGGCCCTGAATGCCTTCGATGTCCCGGCTGCCAAGTGGCGTCCACCACAGAAACAGGCCCAGGCAGGTCAGCGCGAACGCCATGGTGAACAATCCCAAGGGCAATCCCCGTTTAAGTGACGACAGCGGCTCGGCATCTCCCCCGGAACGAACGGCGAACAGCCCGATCGAAAGAACTCCGAAGCAGACAAACGCCGCAAACGGTGGCAGGGGGACATTGGCGGAACAGAACGTCCCAACCATTTGTGTCGCAAAGCTCGGGTAGTAACGCCCGATAGTGCGAACGATCGACTGGAAGAACCAGCTCGGGTTGGCGGAGATCAGAGCGAGCTGTTGAGACCGCGACACAACCTCGCCGTTCAAGCTGTGAGGATCTGGCCAGTACGCCTTGACGAGCTGACTCCAGAGCAGAAACGAACCGAAGGTTAGTCCCGCCGCGATGAAAAACAGCAGCAGTCGGCGGCGTGGCGAGCCAAACCGTTCGGCTGGAACGAGCCAGAGGAGAATCGGCCAGCCGAAATAGACCGACTTGCACCAGGCGAGCAGAGTCACCACGCCCACGTAACCCGCCTGCTGCCAACCGGGGATCGGGGCCTGTTTCCCCTCGCGCCAGTGAAGGACGATCGCCACGCCGAGGAATGCCAGCGCGTTCGTAAGGGCGTCGGCGGAGAGAGAACTCAACTGGTGCAGAAACTGGGGGAGCAGGGCGACCGCGAGTACGGCCCAGCCAAACCGGCCGGCCAGTCGAATCGCCAGCCAGACGAGTCCCCCACAGACGAGCGCGTTGGCAAGTCGCCCCGCGTGAACCAGAGTGACGGCATGGTCGGTGAACCAGCGCGCGATCCATAGACCAATCGCCTGGGGAATGTACGGTGCGGAGGAGTGAATCCCAACGGCGGGAAACTTCCGTGTCGATACGGCCTGCGCATCGACGCGGATCTCCCGGCAGCGCGCGATGAGCTGAGTATCGAGGCGAAGACGGGTGTCGCCGAACACCGGTCGACAGAGATCGTTCAACTTGAGAAGAGCGTCAGGGATGCGTCCGCCAGCAAACCCATCGACACGGTCTGGCATCCACTGTCCATTCGAGAGCAGCCATGAACGAAACATGTGGCCGGGTTCATCAGCAACTTGCAGGGGTGGATTGACCAGCAGGAACACCGCACAACCGATCGGCCCCAATACGGCGAAGAGGCGATCTGGTTGCCCCAGAGCCGCACCTGACTCGCAGATCCTGTTCCAGACAATGCGGGGACTAAACGCCAGAATTGCCCCAGCCAGCAGCCAACCCAGAACAATCCAGGCGATTTGACGCTTGTACAGATGGGGCGACAAATCGACAACGGCCGCAACGTCGCGCAATAGCAACAGCTTTGTCCGGTCGTACGCCACACAGGTCATCGGCTTGCCGGGGGCAAACTTCTCGGGCGAGGCCTCAGGAAGCCGCCACGAGTCGAACCCCGTTGTGCGGTCCCAAACCCGCTCCCGTCCAGGAAATCCCAACGCAATCCGTTCGACGACGGCGGGACCGCCGGCAAGGACCGGTGCGATCTCCAGTTGTTTGAGCATTCTCGAATCGGCGGGGAGCGCGATGCAGAGCCGATGAGAGCCGGCGCGGATCGAAGTATCGGCCGCAGCCCGGTCGGCGAATCCAACACCAAAATCGAACAGCACGCGGACGAGTTCATTCTTTTCCGCGCGGACATCGATGGTCAGAGCTGGTTCCGCGCGGGCACCCAGCAGCAAATGGATCGCGAAGCCGCAGAACCAGAGCGC
>JAIXZD010000252.1 GCA_027489895.1 Planctomycetaceae bacterium | reverse complement strand
CCGGCACGCCGACCGCCAGATCCCGAACTCCGTCCCCATCAACATCCCCCAGGTTGGCTACCGATGTTCCGAAGTAGTCGTCTGCGGCGAGCCCCGAAAGCGCCGTCTTGTCGATTTTGGAGCTTCCCTGGACGGAACCGTCCCGGTTCAACCGCAAGAGGTAGACGGCCCCGGCTCTATTTGCCCCCGTGCTGTCCTTGAAGGCACCTACCGCGAGATCGGGAATTCCGTCTCCGTTGAGATCCCCCATGCTGGCGACGGATCGGCCGAACCCGACTCCGGCACTCAGGGTCTGGAAACCCGTTGTTCCACTGCCAATCCTCGCCTCGGAGCGGACGGTCTGGTCGGCATTCATGAACAGAATGCGGACGGAGCCTGTATCGGTCCCGCCGAGGTCGTCGTAGACCGCCCCCACCGCCAGGTCGCTGATGCCGTCGCCATCCAGGTCCCCCAGACTGGCAATGGATCTCCCGAAAAAGTCGCCATTGGCGATCGCGGGGGTGTCGGTGCGAATGCTGGACAGAACGGTTCCCGCGGGCCGCTGAGCGATCGTTACCACGTAGTCTTCGACTTCACCATTCGAGGCGAGCCCCGTGGGGGCCAAAGCGGCTGGGTCCGTGCTCAGTCGCAGCCGGGCATAGGTGGTCCCCGTATACAGGCGCGGCACCATGGGGAAGATCAATTGCGCGGACGTGGCGAGATTGGGAACAGCCGCCAGAGTCCGCTCGGTGGCGTTGTCGAAGACCCCATCGGCGTTGAAATCGATCCAGGCCGTCAGTGTGGCCGTGGATCCGGTGCTGTTGCTTGTGCCCACAGTGACCGTGGGAATTGTGTCCCAGGTCAGCTGAAAATCGATCTGTGGATTGAGAACGCCATCCTCATCGCGGTTCGTGCGGTCGTCACGATCGGCCGCGGCATTCGGCGATGCATCAGCCTCGGAATCCAGTTGAACGCCCATCATCAAGGTGGAGCCGCTGACGGTATGCCGTGGGCCGTTGTCAGAGAGCAACGTCTGGTAGTTGCCCCGGCCGGTCCCCGCGCTGGTATCCGGCGCGTCGCCGAAATCCTCGGCGAGCACGACCCGCTGCTCGAGCAGCTCTTTGGCACCGACTGATCGGCGGACACGCGGCCGCGCCGAAGCTCGAATCCAACCTGACCGCAGCCCGCTCAACCAACCCGAAAGCCACATCGTCGATGCTCCACATATTCCATGCGAACGGACTCGCCCCGTCGAGTTCTAGACCCGCGTCCAGAAGCTGGAACACACCCTCCCCCCCAAGGTTCAGAACACTGAACGCCCACGTCTGGGGCCGCAAAAGAAGTCTTGCCGGAGTCACGACTTACTTGCGCGGGGCAGGTCACCAGTCACGCGGCTCCCGATACAGAGCGATTCAACACGGTAAATGCTTCGCACAGACAGTTCCTTACCGAAAATAATTGATTTATCGCGATTTCGACAAACCGGTTACCCACTTGGTTGATCCCGGCAGGGGACAGCGTGGACGAACGCTGCTCACTCCTGTCGGGAACGACCACGCGGATCGCCCGGAACATGGTGGCTGGGAGCAACTCCCAGCGACGTGATCCGTCCAGGCCGACCAGCTCTCCGGTGCGGAATCCGCGCACAGACCTGCGCGGCAATTTGGACGCCTCCATCAGCAGTTTGCCGCGTCCAGATCAGCGATGTGATCCCACCGAATCACAGGTCAAACGGATGACTGGCGATTCTCAACTGGCGCACCGCATGTCAGCGAGCGGACTCGGAAGCGACCTCCTTCCAGAACTCCGCCACGGGCTTGCCGTTGATCACCTCCAGCGTCTTGATCGACCGCAGCCAATCGGTGTCCCGTTTCGCGTCGAAGTCGAGGAACACACGCTTCAGGGCGATCTCTGTTAGCGCCGAAAAATCGCTCAGTTGGCGGCAACCCGTGATCTGCAACTCGTCCAGAGGCAATCCCCGGAGAGGGGAAAGGTCGCGGACCGGCGTCTCGGAGATTTCGAGAACCTGCAGCGGCATTCCTTCCAGCGGAGACAAGTCGCTCACGCGGGTCCTGCTCAAGCCCAGGCTTCTAATGTTCATTCCCCGCAGCGGTTCGAGGGACTGAATGCCCGTTCCGAGGGCAATGAACTCATCCAGGGGCATGCCTGCCAGTGCGGATAAATCAGTCAACCTGGGGTTCTGGGAGACAAACAGACTCGTCAGCCGCATCCCCTTCAGCGGGGAGAGATCCCTGATACCCGGACGGTTGTCGAAATGGCCAGCGATGCCGAGTTGCACGAGCGGCATTCCCTCCAAAGGCCGGAGATCCTCCACACCATTAAAGCTCACGTTGAGCCGCCGCAGGGGAATTCCGCGCAAAGGACTCAGGTCCGTGGCCTCAGTGTCTACCAGCAGCAGTTCACGCAGTTGCGGTCCGACGACTGGTGCGTAGTCTCTCAGGCCCTTGTTCCAGAACCCACAAAACCGTTCGATTTCCATCCCGCGCAACGGGCTGATGTCGACGAGCAGCGAGGGCTGTTCGGTCGGACTGGAACTTCCCGCACAACTCACGCTGCGCAGCGTTCCGAAGGCGCGGAGCGGCGCGACGTTCGAGACAACGGGCGAGCTGAACCCCACCTCCACCACTTTCCCGCGTTCAATCACCGGCGCGCTGCCAGGGATATGGGAAAATCCGTGCGACAGCTTCCCATCAAAGCCCGGATTCAGCTCGACCATCTTCTTCGAAACGGCTTCCAGCAGTTCCTCCGCGGGCAGGTCTTTGACCTTCGCCAGCCATTGGCGAAACTCGGGCGTGTCCCATGCGCCCACGGCTGTCTCCGCACCAGCCGCCGACGGGCTCAGTTGCGGCACCGTCGAGGACAGTTCCGCCACTGGCTTGGTGTTCAGCGGCTTCAACTCCGCCTTGATGGATTTCGTCCCGCTCCAGCCAATCTCGAACTTGTCGGTGTAGATCGAAAATCCGTCCTTCTGCACCTTCAGTTGGTGCTTGCCAGGCTCGACTCCGATCGTGATCGTTTCCCGGCCGTCAGCGCGCGTCACCTGGACGTTCTGCAACTGGCCGTCGATTTCAATCTTCGCGTTCGGCTCGGTGACTTCGAGGACCAGCGTCCCCTCGCGCGTTGTCAGCGTGATCACCAATCCGAACAAGAACAGCAATCCGGCCGCGGCGGCGGCAACCAGTCCGCGCGAACGCGTCCAGACGGGAGGGACTGCCCCCTTCGCGACAGGTGTGGGCGGGGACGCCACCGTGCCCGACGACGGTGCCAAAGGGCGAGCCAACTCCGGGAATTGAATGCTCCCAGGCAGCGTCATCGCGCTATCATTGTCACTGGAACTGGGGGCGTCTGCCCTGGCCCGATCCGCGCGAATCGCTTCCAGCTCGGCGATCACTTCGGTCATGGTCTGGCAACGGTCCGAAACCCGTTTCGCCACCATCCGCTGGAACAGCGAGTCCAGCCGCTCGGGCACGTCCGTCCGAACGGCTCTCAGTTTTGGCACGGCCCGGTCCCGATGGGCCAGCAGAATCTTCATCACGGTGTCTCCTGTGTACGGAGCGTGCCCCGTCAACAGGAAATAGAGCGTACAACCCAGCGAGTAGATGTCGGCCTGGGTTCCGGCGGTGCGGGTATCGAGCGCCTGCTCGGGGGCCATGAACTCCGCCGTCCCCATGATGGTTCCAGCGGTGGTCAGCCCCGCCGTGGCCGACTCGTCGACTTCGCCGATGCGAGCCAGCCCCATGTCCAGGACCTTCACCACCCCATCTCGATCCATCAACAGGTTCGCGGGCTTGATGTCACGGTGCACGACTCCCTTGCTGTGCGCGAACTCCAATCCACGGGCAGATTGCAGCAGGCAGTCGAGCGCTTCCTGGACCGACATTGTCCCGTCCCGCTTGACTCGCACCGAGAGATCCGTCCCCTCGACGTACTCCATAATCAGCATCTGCAGGCCTTGCGCTTCGTCCGCGTCGTAGGCCGTCACGATGTTCGGGTGCGACAGCTTCGCGGCCGCTTTCACCTCCCGGTGAAACCGCTTCAGCGCCTGCGGGTCGCGCGTCATGTCGGACGCCAGTGTCTTCAGGGCGACCAGTCGCTCCATACGGATATGCTCGGCCAGAAACACCGACCCCATCCCGCCCTGACCAAGCCTTCGCACGATCCGGTACGCACCCAACTGAAACCCCGGCACCAGTTCCTCATCGGTGGGCGTCGCCATTCGACCATCACGCACCGTAAGCTTCGGGCTCGCCCCATCGCCCGCCTCGGGACTCGACAGAAACGTCGCCTCGGAAGACGGGTCGCTGTGACGAGCAGACTCGGCGTGTGACGAGGGCCCGGAAAACGTTTTCGTCGGTTCCGGGCCAATCACCGCCGAGTCACGTTCGGCCAGCGGCACCGGTGCGGTCCTGGTTGGCCCGTCGCTCTGGCTGGGGCCCAGGGTTTTTCCAACATCGGTGGAACTCATCTCCGAGCGGATGTCCACCGTCCGCCGGGCGATGTCTTCTGCGATGCGTTCGAAGGCTGGGTCCATTCGCCCGAGTTCAGCCAAGCCGTCTCCGGCCTCGCGCAGCACCGCGATCAGCGCATCGTCCGCACTCTGCGACAGGCCGGGGTCCGCCCCCTGCTGCATCCAGTAGGCATGGACGACTTCCAGTTCTTCGTCCGGGAGGATTCCCCGCAGAGCCTGAACTTCGCTGTTTCGACTCGGCTTCGCGCTGTCCGACATGCGGCCACCTTGCTGGTGCTTGTGATCTGTTCCATCCCGCCATCTCGTCCCGACCGTCTTGCCCTCTGTCTCGCGTCGTCTCGCGTCGTCTCGTCAGTCCAATCTTGCCGTGTGCAGGAGGGGATGCGCGACCTGGACTGACGGTTCTCTCGGTCCGTTGCCCAGTGTCTGGTCGACTAGGCTCTATTCCAGGAATCCCTCGAACTCGCGGCGGAGCTTCGTCAGGACCCGCGATCGCGCGACGTAAACCGCGCCAACGCTCATCCGCAGTTCGTCGGCCACGTCCATCGTCGACCGACCCTCAACCGTCGTCAGCCAGAATGCCCTCCACACCCGCTCTTCGAATCGGTCTCGCAGGAACTCCAGAGCCCGGGCGACAACGAGTTGCTGGTACTCTTTCTCCCAAAACGCGGCCAACGGGTCGTCGCCTCGAGTGTCGATCGGATCGACAGAGGCCAGCTCCGGCGTCCGTTTGCGAATTCGTTCGCGAAACCGGTTCGTGAGGACGACTCTCAGCCAGTCCCTGAACCGGCCCTGTTCGCAGGGCTGATACAGGCCGATTTTCTGAACGAGCAGCGCAAACACATCCTGCAGCAGATCCTCGGCATCCGAAGAGGACAGTCCCAGCCGATTCGCCCAGGCACCCAACACGGGCGTGTACAGCCGGACGAACTTCTCCCAACACTCGCCGTCGGTAGTCGTTCGAAGTTCATCCAACAGGCTCAACGATGTCGACAGCATGCAATCTGCCTCGTGACGATCCCCCGGGGCCCTGACCATGTCGGTATTCACTCTCGACCGAGGCCGGCAAGTGTCGGTCGACCCCCGAAAGTCGCCACACCCTTAGAATGCCTGGTTGACGGAGAATCTTACAGAAATTCCGACCTCGCAGGAAAATCGGCGGGATCATTGGCCGTCCTCACTTCCCACCGCCTGATTCATCGTCCGTTCAGTCGTGTTGACCGCATTTTGAGAATGGCCCCGATTGGCAGGGATTGCGGCGGTTGAAACAGAAGCGGCACGGAAGCCGCTGTGCGAAACGGGACGTTCTCGGGGGCGGGTACAGTCGACCTGGAGCCGGTGTCGCTCTTTGGCCTGGTCGTCCGTACCCTTGGCGACGCCTCACGACCCCGTGATCGGCTCTTGCAAGAGAATCCGCTCGTTGTCCCAGGGAACTCACGTGACCGCGTGAAGCTCCAGCCCTGATCCTCAGAAAGTCGACTCGCCGCCAGGACGTTGTCGGGACGCTTCTACCCGGCAGATCGACTGGCGGGGAATATCGCGGGTCACGTCTCATGATGGCGTCTCTCTTGGTCACGGCCTGCGTTTGATCACGAACTCGTCAACAAGCAATCCGGACTCCCTCTGACCGGCGTGCTGGTCAGTGGGAGTCTTGCGAAAGGCGCTTCAATGTCGAAATCCGGAGGACAAATCATGGAACGAGGCTTGCAAGCACTCGAAACGAGCCGGTGTCGGGTGACTCGTCCCTCACGTCACGGCGACAGTACTGGGGGCAAGAAAGCAGGCGGCGAGGCGGGCGGTCGGCGGACCATGTGCGAAAAGATTGCATTCCCTCCGGTGAGGACTCTCAACAATTGGCATGCCGCACAGAATCGCCCAGGTCGAACGGCGACGGCTCCAGACGAATTCCGGGTCGACTATTCCAGATAACCCCGCGCACGGAGTCGAGGTCGATCGGCCTTGGATCGACGAGCATCCCGGAGGCAACGGGGCGCCCGTCAAGCTCCGTCTGGCCGATCCGCCGCAGCTTTTTGGGCGTTGTGAACGTCGCACCGCAATCGAGGCTTCTGCCTACCTGAGGTTCCCCGTCAAGTTCGTCCCTCTCCGCCCGACATCACCGTCCCGCTCAACGCCCATGGTGTAGATGACCTCCATTAACAACCGGTTGGCTACCTCATTGAGAATTTGGCCGAACCGCCTGGCCTGCTTCAAGTCTTTCCGACAGCCGCGCCCCATGACCCCTTCGGCACACTGATACTGCGCCTGATTTCGTAGGTTATCAGGAAACACTTACAACAAGGTGAATCCGATCGAGTGCAAATAATCAAATGTTCGGTCGTAATACTCCTTCTTTCGGGTGTGATCGGTGTCTTCTCCTTCGGGCACGAAGATCACCATCCCCTGCCTTGCGCGGGTGAGCAGCACCCGATAGGCATTCTTGATGTATATCTGACGCTCGGGCGAGCGCACACGATTCCAGCGGTGGCCGACGAATTTCCAATGCTCCCATCCGTCGCGGACTCTGCGAAAGTCAGCATCCCATGTGACACATGCCCAATCGAGCTCCAACCCTTGGACGCGATACTCCGTCGCGGCATCTTCAAGATAGAACGACGAACGGACATCGCCTTTGTCATGCAAGAACCACTGCACCGGATCGACCTGAAGCCGGACGTCGATTGCGTGAGGCTTCAATCGATACGCGTAGGATGAGGCAACCATTCCGTATCGTTCGCTTCCCCTCGCCGTTACGCGCAGCCATTCCTTGGCTTTCGCAAGATCGCGAGTGATAAGAATCGGATATCGCTCTCTTAACTCACTGAGGGTCTGCGCCGCGGACTCCCGCTCAAGATCGAGAACTTGCTTGACCAGTAGAGAGACATTCTCGGCTCGGAACGACCGCATTGAAACGCTCAGGTGCAAGTCGTCCTGAACTGTGACGCTCGGCAATGATCGGGCACGCGAAAGGCGTTCGCCAGCACCGTACTCCGAATCTGCCAACCGCGAGGAGATGAATATCCGCCAGTGACCAAACGATCGGGCGAGCGCATCGAGCCATTCTCCAATACCACCTTCACCGGTGTTGATCTCCTGTCCGCCACCGACGAGACAGATGATGACGGCCCAATTCCGATGGCGATCAAGACAGGAGATGAGAAACTCTGGTTCGGACATCGCAAAATCGGCGTGGCCACGATCACGCATGAAGCGGGCCGTCTGGCGAAGATTCCATGCTCGCTGTGCTTCGTCGAAGATCGCGACATGCTCGATTGGGGGGTGGCCCGTGTCGACTAGGCATTCGTTACGGAAGTGATGCACGTTTTGGATGAACGCCTTCACTTCACTTCGCGCGGCCCCGATCCTGAAGGGTTCGCCACGCTCCTTTTTTCGGCGGACCTTGTCCGCCGCGAGCGCTTCGCGAAGCACCGCGACGAGAGGGCCGTTACCCGACAGAAACACGCTATACAGTTCCGAGTCCTTGTCGAAATGCTTCGTTGCGATGTCCAGGCCGACAAGCGTTTTCCCCGCGCCGGGGACACCCGTGACAAAGCAGATCGATTTCCACGAGTTCGCCATTGACTGAGCAATGATTGCGTCGACTGTAGTTGCCGTAACAGCGAGATTCTCCGCGCCAGCATCCTTTCTTGATATGTCTTCGACCCGATGCCCGGCATAAAGCGCCATGGCCGCTTCTACGATGGTCGGCGTGGGGCGATATCTGCCAGCTTCCCAGGTCGTTCCGTTGATTGTTGCGCCATCGGCGAAGGACAGAACAAGACGGATCACCTCGCAAAGCGTTGCAGGTGTCGCCTTGATCGGATGCATTAGGTGGTCGCCGTGAGCGGTAAAGGCGATCGTGGCGGTCGCGTGTTTTGCCCGGGTGGGAATGAGGATCGGTGCGATTGGAGTAGAGTGACTTGTTTCATGGAAGTTCTTGAGGTCAAGGGCGTAGTCGCAGACCTGATCCAGTGCTGCGGTCTTGAAGTCAGTCTCACCGACTTTGAATTCAACGATGAAGATGACCGGGCCAATCAGTGCGAGAAGGTCTATTCGCTTGCCCAGTCGCGGGATTGAAAACTCAAAATACACTGAGCCGAGGCCGCGATAGGGGGCCATCGCTAGTTTGAGAATCGCAATCTGCTCAAGCCAGGCATCGGTCTGTGACGTCTCGATGCTGGCGCCGTCTTCACCTGCTCGCCGTACCAAGTGACCAAGGATCGCGTCAGAGGAGTCGTCTATCAAGGCGTCAATTGAAGCGGAGTAGTAGGCTCGGTTCATGCGTTGTGTTCTTTCGTGACACTGTCATAGCACCAGCAAGTCGTGCAGCATCTCGAACACGGTGGGCCCGGGCTGGAAAGGAAGACGTCTCAATTCTTGATCGAGATCTTCCCGGAGTCCGACAATAATCACCCGGTGCCGCGCTTGGGGGATGCCATGCTCTTCGCTTCGCAGCAGGTAGTCGGCTCCGCAGTCCACCGGTCCATTTCGGGACAGCGGCCGAAGCACATATCGGTGCGTCCGGCGGCCTGCCCGGGGCTGTCGCCCGTTTCGACGCAGCGAAGTGGCGGGCTCACGCAAATCCCCCAGGATGAGGTCCATTACCGGCTGGCCGTCTAACTGCGCCGAAAGCAGGCCGCGGACGTTTTCCATAACGAACGCCGCTGGCCAGAAATCACCGATAATCTGGAGATACTCGAGGTAGAGTCGCGCCCGCGGGTCGTCTTCCAGGCGATACCCGACCTTGCCGCGATTTCGCGACCGGCCGACCACTGAATACGCTTGACACGGTGGGCCGCCGATCAGAACCCAGCGATCTTCGCCATCGGGAAAGCGGCGCAAGGCGTCGCCCACGCGGAGTCGCAGCTGATCAAGCGAAGCAGACCCGTCGTCTCCAAGCGTTGCGTTCCATGCTTCGCGACGAGCGTCTGCGGCTTCACGAGGGTGGGCGGCGAACAACTCCGCCGTGGAGATCTGCTGCCGGAGCCGATCGTAGTACGCGTTGGGTGCACAGCCTGTCTCGAACTGTCGATAAAAGCTACGAAGGAGCAGCGTCTTGTGAGCGATCGCATCCTTCTCAATCGACAGAGCGATCCGGAACGGCTGACGACCACGTTGGTCGGTGGACGCGCTGAAGCCTTCCCCCAGCCCGCCTGGGCCGGCGAAAACATCGATGATCGGGACTGTGTCCAAACGCTTCATGGTGAATTCGAGGTTAGCCGACTTGCATCGGCACTCCAAGGCGTTATGGTCCCTGTCGCCGCAATGTCGCGGCCTTGTACGAGCAGTTCTGTCGGAAGGCCGAACTGTTTGTGAAGCGACCGTCGGCGAGGACGGCAATCCAACCAGGCTGCGTGGCCAACGGGAGCCGCGCGTCGGCAGGGAGAAGGTTTGCCCCCGCGATGTGAAAGAGGTGCTGTTTCGCCACCCGGCCGTTGCGGACGCCGTTGTGGTGCGCAAACCCGATCCGGTTTTGGGAGAAGTTGTCCGCGCCGTCATCGCACTGAAACCAGGAGCGGCATTGACATCCGAAGAACGGATCGCGTTCCTGCGACCGAAGCTGGCCTCGTTCAAAGTGCCGCGTGACGTGGAATTTGTGGACGCCGTCCCGCGAAGTGCCTCCGGCAAGGCCCTGCGGCGGGTTTTGCATTGACGGTTGACGTAGAGAATCGCGTTAATCATCGACCGGCGGCAAACCGACTGGCGCAGACTTTTCGAGTGCGGCCGCGGCAGCCAGCGCACAATCTTTCGCCATGGCTTGTCTGTTATGTCCGAGCGATAAACCAGCGTTCGCAAGCGATTCATCGGTACGATTCCTTTCGTTCCGTGGAAAGTACCGAAGGGGGCGAACCGGTGGTTGTCGCTCAAAGCCGATTCCGAAACGGTGTCTAAGGGGGACCGGGATCCGTTCATGCAAAACAGCGTCAAGAGGATGACTATGATTTCGCTCCGCACTGTCGTCGCGCTTCTGCTGACTTCGCTGGTATCCGGGCTTCAGGCCGCCGAACCTGTGCGGTTCGATCTGCTCCGACACACCGGGCAAGACAGTCCCAGCAGCGAGGGCTCAGGGAAGGTTGGCGAGCTGCGGACGATCGTTAAGAGCGAGCTGTTGGCCCTCGCGGAGTTGGCGGTCGTGCAGGAGGCAATTGCCGGTCGGCCGGTTGTGATCACGAATCCCGGTCCCGCGTTTCAGGATGAGGCGCGGTCAGGGGCGATGATCATTGGCATGGATCGTACCCGGAAGGGGCGACTCTGGGGTTGCTGGACGGGCACGGGCGACAAGAAGGACGGCTATTTTCTCCTGGCGACGAGCGATGATGGCGGCACGACCTGGTCGAAGCCGCGTCTGGCGGTGGGGGCACGCACGGAGCCTGGGCAGACGCTCCGCGGTGCCTTGGTGGGAAATCTGTGGAGCGACCCGAAGGGGCGGTTGTGGCTGTTTTTCGATCAGCAGCTCGGCGATCCGCAGGGCCGGATCACGAACTGGTGGATCCGTTGCGATGATCCCGATGCGGCGGAGCCCGCCTGGTCGGAGCCAGTCTGTTTTGCGGAGGGGTGCACGCTGAACAAGCCCACGGTGCTGAAGTCCGGCGACTGGCTGTTGCCGGTTTCCGACTGGCACCAGAAGACCGCGCGGCTGTTTGCCTCCACCGACGAAGGCGTTTCCTGGAAAGAGCGCGGCCGGTTGCAGTT
>JAIXZD010000107.1 GCA_027489895.1 Planctomycetaceae bacterium | reverse complement strand
GATCCGGAACAAACGGAGCGGGGGACGATTGGCGAACGCAACTTCAGAACGCGCTGGCCCAACTGCAAGCACTGACCGGCGACGATTCGACCGGAACCACCAATGGCTCTGAGCCGGGTGGTGACGGGCCTGGTGGTGACGGGGCGAATTCACCCACCACGAACGGCGATGGCAGTGGCTCGAACACCGGTGGCGACGGTGGCAATCCCGCCGGCGCCCCCCCCAAATGGGGGCACCGACTGCCGGGAATGGCTCGAATTCTCCCACGCCGGGTGCCACTGCTGGCTTGTCCAGCAGTGCAGATTGATTCACAAGGCTAGGTCCGGGAGGAGCCGGAGTTCATCGCCGCAGATTCGGACCCCATGGCCGTTTCGGCAGGATGTGAAACGGGGCGGTCGTCGAACTTGTCTTCAGTCGTGTCGGGCAGGCGGCGGGAGGCCTGCAGCGTTTTCGTTCCCCTGGTTTGCTAGGCGTTGTTGTAGGCGGTCTCCAGGGCCGCCACGTCGAGCTTTACCATTTGCAGCATGGCTGCCATCACCGCCTTGACCTTGGTTGGGTTTTGGTCGCTGATCAGCTCCATGAAACGCCTGGGGACAATCTGCCAACTGAGGCCGAACTGATCGGTGATCCAGCCGCACTGCGATGGGGTTGCGCCGGCGCTGACAAGTTTGTTCCAGTACTCGTCCACTTCTTCCTGGTCTTCGCAGTCGACAAACAGCGAGAGGCCTTCGGAGAATTTGAAGTACGGGCCGCCGTTGTAACCCATGAACGGCTGACCCCCGATGACGAACTCGGCGGACGTGATGGGGCCATCCTGGCCCGTACGAGCGACGTTCTTGATCTCCGAGTCCGGGAAGGTCGCGGTGTAGAACGCGATTGCCGCTTCCAGCTGGTCGTTGAACATCAGGAACGGTGTCACTTTGGACATCTGCGTGTCTCCTTTGACGGGGCCTCCGCCGGGTGACAGTGCGGGCTTGTCTAACAGAGGGAGTTCGTTTCACAAGAGCGGGCTTGGGGGAACCGGAGTCCGCCGCGGAAAGTCACGTGGGGCAGGCTCTTCCCGTCTTTCCCGAGCTGCCTCAAGCAGATTGTGCCGGTTCGATTGATCTGACTGGAACGTGACTGGCCTGGCATCTCCCCGACCTTCCAGGAAGGCAGGCAGGAGTCTGCCCTACGGAGCCACGGAACCTGGTACCGGATGCCGCCAACGATGGAGGCAGGTCAAACGCGGACTTCGACTTCGGCGGTTTGCAGGGCGCTGGCGTATTTCCGGCGGATGGGGTCGACGATTTGGGCGACGAAGGTGTCGACCTGTTCCGGGGCGCGGCCGACGTAGCGGGCGGGGTTGAGGACGTTGCCGAAATCGAGGCCCTGGAACGCGGGGTCGGTGCGGAGGCGGTCGAGCAGGTCGTTGGCGAGGCCGTGCTCTTTGACCTGTCGACCAGCGGCGTGACTGTGGACGCGAATCCGTTCGTGGAGGTCTTGTCGGTCACCCCCTTTTTCGACCGCGGCCATGAGGATGTTTTCGGTGGCCATGAAGGGGAGTTCGGCCATGAGCCTTTGGGCGATTACCTTGGGGTAGACGACGAGGCCGGTGACGACGTTCCGCATGAGGATGAGGATGGCGTCGGTCGCGAGGAAGGCCTGCGGGATGGTGAGGCGGCGGTTGGCGCTGTCGTCGAGCGTGCGTTCCATCCACTGCGTGGCAGCGGTCTGCTCGGCTCCATCGGCGATGCTGAGGACGAAGCGAGCGAGGCCACAGATCCGCTCGGATCGCATCGGGTTGCGCTTGTAGGCCATGGCCGAGGAGCCGATCTGCTTCTCTTCGAACGGCTCTTCGATTTCCTTGTTGCTTTGAAGAATGCGGAGATCCGTCGCGCATTTCTGGGTGGATTGAGCGAGGCCTGAGAGTGCCCCGAGGACCTGGCTATCGACCTTGCGGGAGTAGGTCTGGCCCGTGACGGCGAAGGCCTGGGTGAACCCCATTTTGCGGGTGACGAGGGCATCGAGCTCGGTCACTTTGGAGTGGTCGCCGTGGAACAGCTCGAGGAAGCTGGCCTGGGTGCCGGTGGTTCCCTTGGCCCCCCGGAAGCGGAGGGTGGCGAGGCGGTACTCGAGCTCTTCGAGGTCGAGGGCGAGGTCGTAGCACCAGAGCGTGGCCCGCTTGCCGACGGTGGTGGGCTGGGCGGGCTGGAGATGGGTGTAGGCGAGGCAGGGGAGGGCCCGGTACTCGGTCGCGAAGGTGGCGAGGCGGTCGATCACCTGGACGAGCCGGTCGCGAACAAGTTCGAGCGACCGCTTCATGAGGATGAGGTCGGTGTTGTCGGTGACGAAGCAACTGGTGGCCCCGAGGTGGATGATGCCGCGGGCGCTGGGGCAGCGGTCGCCGTAGGTGTGGACGTGAGCCATCACGTCGTGGCGGAGTTCCTTCTCGTACCGGGAGGCGAGGGGGAAGTCGATCTCGTCGACTGCGGCGCGGAGTTCGGCGATCTGCGCTTCGGTGATGGGGAGGCCGAGTTCGCGTTCGGATTCGGCGAGGGCGACCCAGAGGCGGCGCCAGGTCGACTGGATCGACTGCGGCGACCAGAGGTGGCTCATCTCTTTCGAGGCATAACGGCTGATGAGCGGGTTGTTGTACTGGTCGTAACTCACGCGATCTCTTTCGTATTCGAATAGCGACGCCTTTGGGCAACCAGACGTTTTTCGTCTGATCGTCTGGCAGAATGGATGGGTCGTCTCGTCAACCCGGACCACTCCCGATACCATCCGTCGGGGAGGTTTGGGCACTCCATGATACCGCCGCCCCGTTGCGTTGCGAACCGCGTCGACACTGCGTCCTTGCGCTCTTGAATCACGAAAGACCGATCCATGACACCGCTCGAAACTCTGGTTGCCGCCGGGACGAAACTCTGGCTGGACAGCATCGACCCGGACCTGGTCACCCAGAACAAGGCCTGGGGGGCGACGGGAGCGACCTCCAACCCGATCATCATCTCGGACCTATTGAAGACCGGGCGGTTCGATGGGGAGCTGGTCGAGTTGATGAAACAGGGGCTGGACGACGAAGCGACTGCCTGGGCGATGACCGACCGGCTGGTGAAGCAGGCCCAGGGCGTGTTCGCCGACATCTGGGAAACGACGGGCGGCAACGATGGCTACGTGAGCTTTGAACTCGACCCGCTGCTGGAGGACATTGCCTGTCCACTGTCGGTTGCGGAAAAAGCGGCGAAGTACATTGAGTTGGGCAAGAAATGGTCGGCCGGGCATACGAACCGGATGATCAAGGTGCCGGCGACACCGGGGGGACTGGCCGCATTGGAAGAGCTGTCCGCCGCGGGGATTTCGCTGAACGTGACGCTGATTTTCAGCGAGCGGCAGTATCACGCGGCCCGCGAAGCGGTGTGGCGCGGGGCGCAGCGGCGGGGGTCGCTCGTCTGGTTCAAATCGGTCTACAGCATCTTCGTGAGCCGGATCGATGTGTACACCAAGAAGGCCTACCCGCAGCTTTCCGCGGCGGCACAGGGGCAGGTGGGTCTGCTCAATGTGAAGCGGCTGTGGACCGACAACAGCACCTGGTGGAACGACAAGGGGTGCCCGCTGGCGCAGGAGATCATCTTCGCGAGCACGGGGACGAAGGATAAGGCCGATTCGCCCGACAAGTACGTGGCAGCGCTGGCGGGATCGGACATTCAGACGAACCCGCCGGCGACGAACGCGGCGGTGCAGGGGATGACGGGCAAGGTCTTCACGCGGGCCGTGGGTGATATGCCACCGGCGGCCGTGCAGGCGGAGATCGACGGCGCCGTCGACTTTGCGAAGATGGAGGTTGACCTGATGAAGGAAGGCCTCGAAAAGTTCTCCGAGCCGCACAAATCGCTGCTGGCGCTGATCGCGGAGAAGCGGAAGCAGTTGGTGTAGCAGCCTGTTGAATCGTTTCCGCAGGACGAAATCGCGTCTTCCCAAAGCTCTGCCAGTGCGAGTCGTCTCGCGAAAGACGAGCGCTGGCAGAGCCAGTGGCATTCTACGAATTCGCCCGGTCCGAACAGATCATGGCACGCCGCATCCTGCAACTTGCCGAACGCGACCAGTCGCGCGGCATCATATGCCTTGTGATCAGGGCGTCCGGGTTAAGTCGCGGCAGGCAAACTCCCACAGCGCCTCTGCAATCTCGACCGCAGTGCTGCCCATCAGGAACTCGCTGGGCGGGATCAGACGGAACTTCATGCCAATGCGGTTCGAATACTCGACCGGGACCTTGAGGTACGCCGCCCATTGCTCCCGGTGCCGTCGCACCTTGTTTGTATCGAAGAGTGCGATCGCCGGTTTGGGAGTATCGGAGGGCCAGCCCTGCCAACCGGCGGAGTTCGCCGCTGAAACGATTGCCTGATTGTCCCTGGCGCTGGCTGCACCGTCATCGATTGTCCCGGTTCAACGGGAATCCTGGCGATTTCCCGCCCCTCTTTGTCCTTGAGGAAGACTGCCCCCAGGCAACCGCGCGGCCGCGAACGCTCCCTCCCCAGCCCGGCTTTTCACGAGCCTGAACACCCCCTGTTGCAAGCCCGGCACGAGGTCGCGCTTTGTCGGGGTGGCGAGGTGCCCGTCCCGCTGCGTGGAGTGGCCGCGCGAGCGGTGCCGCTCACGCGGTTGCAGATCGATGGCCGGTCAGGCCAGGATCTCCGTCAGAATCTCGCCGCCCACGTCGGTCAGCCGGAAGTCCCGACCGTTGAAGCGGTGCGTCAGCTTCGTGTGCTCCAATCCCATGAGCTTCAAAAGCGTCGCATGCAGGTCGTTGACATGCACCTTTTTCTCGACCGCCTTGTAGCCGAACGGATCGGTCGAGCCGTAGTGCAGGCCACCCTTCACCCCCGCCCCGGCCAGCCAGATGGTGAAGCCGTTCGGGTTGTGGTCGCGTCCCTTGGCCCCCTGCGAATCGGACGTTCGCCCGAACTCGCCCCCCCAGATGACGAGCGTCGAATCGAGCATCCCCCGTGCTTCGAGGTCTGCCAATAGCGCTGCCGCTGGTTGGTCCGTGTGCAGCCCGCACGAACGGTGGTTGGTCTCGACATCCGAATGGCAGTCCCACGGCACGTCGTTCACGCTGCCGTCGCCGCCGACTCCTTTCCCCGCGAAAATCTGCACGAAGCGGACGCCCCGCTCGACCAGTCGCCGGGCCAGCAGGCATTGCCGCGAGAACGTCGCACACTCGGGATTGTCCATGCCATACAGCTTGTGCGTCGCTTCGGATTCCTTCGTGAGGTCGAGCGCTTCCGGCGCGGCCATCTGCATCCGGTAGGCGAGTTCATACGAGTTGATCCGCGCGGCGAGGTCCGCCTGCGTGGGCCGCGCAGCCGCGTGCTCCTGATTCAATCGCTTGAGCAAATCAAGCTGGGCCCGCTGCTGCGAATCGGAGTGCCGCGCGTCGCGGGCGAGATTGTCGACTGATTCCTTGCGGCGGGCATCAAGAGCGAGGGCCTGATATGTCTTTGGCAGGAACCCGGCGGACCAGATCTGGTCGTCGCCGCGCGGCCGGGTGTCATGCAGCACGACATACGACGGCAGGTTCCGGTTCAGCGAACCCAGACCGTACGTCATCCATGCCCCCAGGGCAGGCAACCCCGGACGATTCGTCCCGCACATCAATTCGAGCGAGGCAGGGGCGTGATTGTTCTGCTGCAAATGCATCGAATGCAGGAAGCACATCTTGTCGACATGCTTCGACAGGTGCGGGAAAATCCCCGAAACCCACGACCCCGATTCGCCGTGCTGCGCCCAGGGGAACGGGGACTTCAGGCACTTGCCGCTGGTCGTGAAGAAGCCGGTCTTGGGGTCGGCCCCCGCGAGGTCCTGCCCGTCGCGCTGCTGCAACTCGGGCTTGTAGTCCCAGGTATCGACCTGCGACGGAGCTCCCGTCATGAACAGCCAGATGATCGACTTCACCTTGCCCGGAAAGTGCGGCTGCTTCGGAGCCAGCGGGTCGGCGACGTCGGTCTGTGCGAACGCCGATTCGCCGTTCAGCATCCCCGCCAGGGCGAGCGAGCCGAAACCGAGGCCCGACTCCTGCAGGAAGCGCCGACGGCGCGGCAGTTCGAGGTCAGCGGGGGAGTAGTATCCGAACATGGGGCGCTCCGTGCGGGGGCGGCGGAAACTTCACGAATTGTGGTTACAGGTCGGCTTCAATCGACGTACACGAACTCGCTCAGGCACAACAGCACCTGGCAGAATTCGACGATCATGGCGTCGCGCGAGGGGGGCGGGGCACCGTCGGAAGTGACTGGGGGGGAATCGAGGAACGCCGCTAGTGCGGCCGCCTCGTCCGCCGTCGGTGCTCGACCGAATGCCGTGCGGTAACCGCGATCCACAAGGCCCGCGGTCGCCCCGTCCGCCGTCTTGATGCGAGAGGCCAGTTTCTCTGCCTGTTGCCGGACGAACGGCGAATTCATGAGCGCGAGCGCCTGCGTGGGAACGGTGGTGACACTCCGCGTCCCGATGCTCTGCGTTGGCTCGGGGGCGTCGAACATCGTCATCACCGGCAGCAGTTCGCTGCGTTTCACCCGCAGATACACGCTGCGCCGCGCGGTATTGTCGAGCACGCTTGGTCCGTACATCTGCGGGTCGAGATTGCCGCCGATCGCCAGCAGCGCGTCGCGAATCACCTCGGCCTCAAGTCGCTGAGGCCGATGATGCCAGAGCCATTTGTTGGTCGGGTCGACCTTGAGGTTCGCCGCGTCCACTTCGTGCGATTGCCGATACGTGTCGCTGAGCATCATCGCCCGGTGCAACGGCTTGAGCTTCCAACCACCCCGGACCAGTTCCCCCGAGAGGTATTCGAGCAACTCGGGGTGCGAAGGTTTATCCCCCTGGGCACCGAAGTCATTCGGCGTCCCCACAATTCCCTGGCCGAAGTGATGCTGCCAGAGTCGGTTCGCGATGACGCGGGCCAGGAGCGGCCCGGCCCCGCGATCAACATCGGTCATCCAGGTCGCAAGGGAAACGCGCGGATCGACAGTCGG
>JAIXZD010000071.1 GCA_027489895.1 Planctomycetaceae bacterium | reverse complement strand
TCGAACAGTTCGCGGCGGGCCTCGATCAGGCCATTGCCGTCGTCGATGGCGCCATTCGGGTCGAACCCGACGAAGCGCCCGGCGCCGCATTTTTCGGCCACACCGCGCAGAAGATGACCTTCGCCGCAGCCAATCTCGACGACGACGGGGCGGGGTGGGAGTTTGGAGACGATGAGATCACGAACGGCCGCGAGATGCTCGCGCCAGATGATCCCCTTGTTGAACATCAGGTTCGGCTTCTCGGAGTAGGGCACTTCGTCGTAGCGGAACTGCGCGTTGTAGACATGCCCGCAGTCGACGCAACGAAGGAAGTCGTGCGGGAGTCGCTTCATCGACTGCGCTTCAGCGGGCGATTTGGGCCAGGCGAGCGTCGTAAGGGGCTGCTGTCCCCCGTCGTAGAAGGGAACCGCGACGTGGTGCCCGCATGCGGGACAGGTGCAGGTTTTGAGAACGTCTCCTAACGTCGGCGCGACGACCTGGGGGGCCGCCAGCGTGGACGCGACGGCTCCTGTCGCGGGGGGATGGGCTGAAGAGTTGCCGTGCAAGGACAGCGAGAGGACCGTGGGCGCGGCCTCGGGCGAAACGGCGGTGCGATAAACGTTCGAAGTCTGGTTCGACATGGTCTTGTCTCCCGCGGACCGGGCCGCGCACTCCAGAAAACTGGCGAGGTCGTCGACTCCCGCGTTGGTGTTAAACAGTCGATTCCCCGCACCCAGCAGTCGTTCACGGAATTGAGCTCTCAGAGCGGCATCTCGACCGAAGCGCACGGCCAGGTCGACGTACTCGTCTCGCGTTCCGGCGATGCAGTCGGTGAGACCCAACTGCCGGTAGCAGCCCAGCGTCACCCGTCCCCGCATGAACGCTGAGGGGAGCGTGATGATGGGCAAGCCCTGCGCTAGCGCTTCAAACGAGGTGTTGCCGCCGCCAAAGTGCAGCGGATCGAGCATCACATCGCAGGCGGCGAGCAGCTCCAGAAACTCGGCCTGGCCTCGACCGGGAGCAAACCAGATCCGATTGGACACGGATCCCAGCGTTTGCGCGAACCGTCGTTGCAGAGTGTCGACCCAGCCCTGTTGCTTGGGGGCGATGCAGAGCACGACGCCATTCGGATCGCGTTCGAGAATCGAGCGCAAAAGTGAATCGAAGTCGGGATGGAATTTGAACAGGCTCTGGGGGCAGACATAGAGCGTCGTCGTGTCGGTGATGGGCGAATCGCCGCCCAGCAGCCCCAACTCCTGCCGCGTGCGGCGCGTGGCCGGAAGCGTGGGGCGGTCGTAGCTGACGGGGAGGTGCGGCAACAGCGCGAGTCGTTCGGAGTAGTGCGACTGGGCGCCGTCGGGTTCGATCAGTTCGCTGGAAACAAACCAGTCGATGTTAGGGATGCCGGTAGTCACCGGATGCCCCCAGGTGACGCACTGCACCGGTGCCAACCGGGTGAAGGCCAGCGAGTACGTGAACGGGTCCATGCCGATGTCCGTGTAAAACAGGACATCGAGTTCGAGTTGTCGGATCCGGTCGCGGGCGACGACGAGGTCGGGCGGGACGGCGTGGTACTGGTCGCCCGCGGCCCGCATGCGGGCGTTCATTTCATCGTCGGCCGCCCCCATCGCCAGGACGTGGACTTCGAAGCGGTCGCGAGGCAGATTCCGGACAAGGCCTTCCGACAGGCGCGCGATCGTGTGGTTGTAGAAGAACCGCGAGATGAACCCGACGCGGAGTTTTTCGCTGGTTCCAAGTGACTGCGGTGAGCCGGTGGTTTGGTCGAGTTCCGTCGATGCGAACGGACGACCGGTGCATTGGCAGTAAAGACGGGCCAACTGTTCGTGCAGGCCACGATCATCGTATCCCTGATAGGGCAGGTAGAAGGTGCTGGGGAAGAGGTCGCGATCGGGGTCGAGTCGCAGGTCGGCCGCGAGCAGGCTGTCGAGCCGTTGCGAGAAGTCTCGGCGTGTGGAGTCGATCTGCTGGGCCGAGTCGTAGATCGGCGGGAGCAGGGTGTCGCGAAACACACGGACGAGCGGTTGTGGCTTCCGCGCGAGTGACTCGTCGAGGTAGCGGGTTGCGGCGATCAGGTCGCCTGCGGCCTTGGCCATCAGTCCCAGATTCGGCAACGGGTCGGCGAGGTTGGGGTCGCAGGTGTTGGCCAGCTCGAAGGCGGCCCGCGCCTCGTCCGGACGGCCCGTCGCCTCAAGCATGGTTCCGCGGTTGAGGTGGGCGGTCGCGAAGTCGGGCCGCAGTTCGATCGCCCGATCGAAGCCTGCGAGAGCTTCGGTGAATCGACCGAGACTGCGAACGCTGTTGGCCCGGTTGTAGTGTGTTTCGGCAGAGCACGGATTGAGGACGAGGGCGCGGTCATAGGCGGCAATTGCCTCGGTATGCCGTGCCAGCGATTGCAGACAGGTGCCCAGGCTGGCCCAGACGGCCTCCCCCTGAGGGGCCAGCGCGACAGAGCGCTGAAAATGCTCGACGGCGAGTGCTGGTCGGCCCAGCCCCGACTCCGCGAGACCGAGCAGATTCCAGGCTTCCGCGTCTGACGGGTTCAGGGCCAGGGCGCGGCGCAGGGGGTCGATTGCAGCTTGATTTTTCCCTGCGACGATCAGTGTCAGACCGAGGCGGGACCAGGCGAGGGCCGTTGTCGGCAGGAGTTCGGTCGCGCGAGTCAGGGCGGCGATCGACTCGTCGTTCGCCCCGAGTTTCAGACGAGCGATGCCCAGTTGCAGCCAGGCGGTCCCTTCGAGGGGGGCCAGTTCCGTTGCGCGGGCCAGTTCCCTCGCGGCTTCGGCAAACCGACCGGCGTTGAGCCAGTTGATTCCCAGATTCATGTGCGCCTGGGCGTGGCCCGGCCGCAGACGGAGCGCCGTGGCGAAGCAGTCGGCCGACTCGTCAAACCGCCGTTCCAGACTGAGCGCGTTCCCCAGATTGTTGAGCGCTTCGACGGAGCCTGGCTGGATCGCGAGGGCCTGCTGGTAACAGCGAATCGCACCGGCCCGGTCCCCGGCTTGATCGAGCGTCAACCCGAGGTTGTAGTGCGCGTCGGCGAGGCCTGGTTGCAGACGGATCGCTTCCCGGTAACAGGTGATCGCGTCATCGACCCGCCCTTGAAGTTTGTACGCGCTGCCCAGGTTCCCTCGAAAGATGGCGTTGGTCGGCTTGGCGGCCACCGCACGTTCGAGGAACCCGGTCGCTTCAGGAATCCGCCCGCGCTGCTGTTCGAGAAATCCCATCTGGTGCAGGGTGTCGGCGTGCGAGGCATCGATCCGCAGCACCTTACGGAACTTCTCTTCCGCGCGAACGAGGTCGCCTGCGCGATGCAGCTTCAGCCCCTGTTCGAACGTGGTAGCCAACGACATACGCGATCGTTCCGGAAGAGCACGGACGGAGTTTCATAGACCATGGCGGCGACAAGATTCTGGGCCGGGGGACAGAGGTGCGCAGTGTGACACCTTCGAGAGACCGGCCTTCTTGGAAAGATCGGCAGAATCCGCCCGTTCGGAAGAGTCGGGAAATCCCTCAGTCGCGATTTCGCGACAAGGGCCTTTGGTGTGTGGCAGGCAGAAGAGCACTGCGGACCAGAATTCAAAATCAAAAACCCCTCCAGCCAGTCGATTGGCGAGGGGTTTTGAGTGAGACCCAACTGAGGCGACATGGTCGCCACAACAGTCGATCGAAAAACAACTTAGAGGCGCCGCCCGGATTCGAACCGGGGGGTGGTGGATTTGCAATCCACTGCCTTACCACTTGGCTACGGCGCCGTCTTGACGGAAAGTCGCTGCGGAGAGCCGATCGAAACCGGCCTGTCTCGCTCAGACGCAGCAACCCAGCGAGGGTTCGCCACCTGTCGGACATGAACAACCGGTTGATCCGTCAAAACCGGCCGTCCTGGGATAGCAAGGAGTATCGGCAGTTCACCGGTCCTCACTCCACCCCGGATTGCCCACAGAACCACAGGCTCTGGCAAACTTTCCGGGTCCGCGAATTTAGGATGGTAGCGCCCAGCGGTCAAGTCGTTCCCACGACTCTGGGGTGCCTGCTCTCAAGATGACGAGAAGTTCAGGAACGGCGTATGGCAGAGCGGGGTGCGCTGGGCCACCCGCCTGTGTTCCCTTGGTTCAACTGGTTGTCAGGACGGCGAGCTGATTTCCCGCGGCTTCCACGGCGGCTTCGTCCATTACCCCGGCCCGGACGATGTGCACCTCGCACTCGCTGTTGGTCGACAGTTCCTTCGCGCCCAGCGACATTGTGCCGTCGTCGTCGTACTTGAACCGGATCTTGACGGCCGAGCCTTTCGGGACACCGCGCGGCAACTGGACCGAACCGCGCCCGATCTCCTTGCATTGCGCGGGGTCGAGCGAGTCGCCGTCCGCTTCCATCAGGATCAGTTCAATGGTCGACTGGTTCGCGTGCGCGGTGCCGAACTGGGAATCGCCCGATTCATAGGTGAACGGAATCTCGGTGTTCTTCGGCAGGAGCGGCGCGACGATTTCGACGCCCTGGTCGTACGCGAGAATCCCATAGGTGTGGGACGAGACGTTGACGCCGGCCTTGCCCGGTAGCGCGAGGTAAAAGTCGCGGTTGCGGACGGTTTCGATCTGCTGTTCGAGGGCTTGGGTGAACGCGGCCTTGTTGCCTTCGCCCGTTTGCGGGTTGTAGCCCACATCCGAGGCGAGGCTGTCGATCTTGCGTTTGACGGCCCAGATGGCCGCCCCTTTGGCGACGCATTCGTCGGGGTCATGAATGTCGCTGGCGAGACCAAATTCCTGGTCGACGCGAGCCTTCACCATCGGCATGCGACTGCTGCCCCCAACCAGCAGGATGCGGTCGATCTGCTTTTTTCCGGTTTTCAGTTCCAGTTCGTGAAGCGTGTCGCGTGTGGTCTGAATGCTGAGGTTGAGGAGGTCGGCCGTCAGTTCCTCGAACTTTTCGCGTGTCACTTCGATGCGACTGTGTTTTCCAGAGAACGAGAAGGTGAAGGGGTCTTTCAGTTTCTGGGTCAGCCGTTTCTTGGTGGACTCGGCCTTGGAGCGGAGTTCCTGGTGGGCATGCGCATCGGTGAGCGGGTTGACGCCATGCTCCTGCTCGAACGAGCTGGCGAGGTAGACCATCAGGCGGTCGTCCCAGTCTTTGCCGCCCAGTTCATGGTTGCCGCCCGTCACGAGAATTTTGACACCCTCGGGACCGACGGCGATCACGCTGACATCGAACGTCCCGCCGCCCAGGTCGTACACGAGAATCGTTTCAGCTTTTCCGCCCGCCTGGACGCCGTACGCCAAGGCGGCGGCGATCGGCTCGTTGACGATGTCGAGCACGTTCAGCCCGGCGAGGCGTCCGGCGTTTTTCGTGGCGGTCCGCTGCGCGTCGTCGAAGTAGGCCGGGACGGTGATCACCACGTCCTGAATCGGGGCAGCGACATTCTGCTGCGCCTTCTCGACGAGCGCCTTCAGAATGATGGCCGAGACTTCTTCGGGCTGGAACGCTTTGCCTTCGAATTCGAAGAGAAACTCGTCGTTGCGGCCCATGAACCGTTTCACGAACTGGACCACGCGCTCGGGTTCGATCTCGGCCATGTTTTTGGCCTCGACGCCAACCACGACATGCTCGGGGCTTTCGAAGTAGACCACCGAAGGCGTGGTCGGCTCGTTGATGTCGTTGGGCACAATCGTGGCCCGGTCGTATTCGTCGATCGAGGCGACCGCGGAGTAGGTGGTCCCGAGGTCAATGCCGAAGACTTTGGTCAATTCCGCCATGACGGGCTTTCCAGTGAATGGATTCGAGAGTGTTCGCGGTCAATCGCCTGCCCCGAGGTCATTGAACCATGGGGCCGTGCTTTTGTGCGGAGTTCATGAGCCAGATTTGAATTTGTAAACCACGACCTGTTCGCGACGCACGAGTTGCTCGCCCTGCCGAAAGCCGGGGACGCCCTGTTCGGCGATCCGTTTGTCGTCTTCCGGATTGCTGGACAGAACCGTCTTGATGCACTGCTGCCACTTCGCGTCGAACAGCTCGCTCTCATGACGGTAGGGTTCAATATCATACCGGGACAACAGGTCGAGCAGCATTTGCCGCAAAACCCCGAGCGAGGAACTCGATTCCGGGGCTGTCGATTCGGCGGCCGAGAGCCGCTGGGATTCCTTCGCGGCGAAGTCGTGGCAATCGATCACCTCGCGCAGCAAGGGCTGCCACTGCTGCCGGACGAAGTTGGCCTTGTAGTCGCGCAGTTCATCCAGCAGGCGGTCCAGCGAACGATTCTGCACGTCGTCGCTGCGCAGGCGCGACTCGAACAATTCCCTCAACCGGGCCAACTCTTCCGCTTGCCGTTTCTGAATCGCGAACAGTTCGTCGAGCGCTGGGCGAACGAACTCCGGGTTGTTTGCGGTGGGGACTGACGGTGTTGGGGCGGACGGTTCGCCCTGGTGCTGGTCGCTGGCAGAGGACTCGACGAGCGATGCTTCGGGTTGCACATCACCGACAGTCGGGGGGGCGAGATCGCCCGGGAGACTGGGCGCAGGCAACTCTCGCGCGGTCAGGCCGTTCGGGGGCAGGCTAGCAGACGAGGCGTCTGGTGGAGACTGGCTCTCCGGCGATTCGGTTTTGCGTCCCAGTAGCCAGCCCATGCCATCGCCTCGTCCGGGAGTGAAACCCGCCTGTGATCACAGGGAGTCTGACCTGCCATCCAGAACTGTCATCCAGAGATGAACGCTTTTCAGAAGACTCATTTAACCGGATCACCCTACCCGCCGCCCAGTCCGCGGCGGCGTTCATGAACGGGATTGGCGGACCTCTGGGCGCTGACGCTACCGGCTCCCGATTTTCCCGCCCCCATGTGGCGTTTCCAACTCACGTTGCGCGCCAGGATGCCAGAATTCAACAAATCTGAGGGAGCGCTTGTTGACCATTGGCAACCTGTGGTCTAGGTTTCCGTACCCTCTCAAGTGGCTTCCAGCCTAGTGACCAGACCCCAACGGATGGGGGACTGGTCGTCCAATTCGCGGACACCGTACGTCGCACCCCTCCCTCGCGATGTGCCGGTCGAATTCCCCAGTTCATTTCGTCGCACTGCCTGTCGTTCCGCCATCGCCCTCTCAGGTTCGGCCCCTTGGTCCGTTCCGGGAAGGCGCCTGGTCTGGGGCCGGAGGTGCGATCTTCGAACCCACATCCGAGAGCGAAACACGATGCGTCCTGGAAACCTGCTGCTGGTGGATGACGACAAAGGCATTCTCGAGTCGATGGCCGACTACCTGCGAGGCCTCGGACATCGGACGGAAACCGCCCGTTCCTGCCAGGAAGCACTGGAGCGAATGGCCGAGTACCCCTTTGAAGTGGTGCTCTGCGACGTGAATCTGCCCGATGCCGACGGATTCCAGTTGCTGGAGACCGCGACCGAACGGCATCCCGATGTCTCCGTCATTCTGTTCACCGGGTTCGGCACGATCGACGCCGCGGTGATGGCGATTCGCCAGGGGGCGTTCGATTACCTCACCAAACCGATCATCGACGAAGAGCTGGAACTGTCGATCAACCGCGCCCTCGGGCAGCGGGAACTGGTCCACGAGAATCGCCAGTTGAAGGCCCAGCTCGACCAGCGGTATGGCCTCGGCAATATCGTGGGCCGCGACTACAAGATGCTCAAGATGTACGACCTGATCGAAAGCGTGGCCGACACGCGGACGACGGTGCTGATTCTGGGCGAAAGCGGGACCGGAAAGACGATGACCGCTCGCGCGATCCACCAGCTTTCGACGCGCCGTAACAAGGCGTTCGTTGAAGTCGCCTGTGGTTCGCTGCCGGATACCCTGCTCGAAAGTGAATTGTTCGGTCACGTTGCCGGGGCGTTTACCGGCGCGAACCACGACAAGGTCGGCAAGTTTCTGCAGGCAGACGGTGGGACGCTGTTCCTCGATGAAATCGGGACGGCCTCGCCCAGCCTGCAGGTCAAGCTGCTGCGGGTGCTGCAGGATCGCGAGTTTGAACCGGTGGGCGGCAACAAAACCCACAAAGTCGATGTCCGGCTGGTTCTGGCCACGAACAACAACCTGGAAGAAATGGTCGCCAAAGGCCAGTTCCGACAGGACCTCTACTACCGCATTAATGTCATCACGATGACGCAGCCACCACTGCGGGAACGGATGGGCGACATCGCGCTGCTCCTGCAGCACTACCTGCAAGAGTTCTGCAAGCAGACGGGCAAAAAGGTGACCGGCTTCAGCGAGCAGGCCGTCCAGATGCTGCAGCAGTACGACTGGCCTGGCAACGTGCGGGAGTTGATCAACGTCGTCGAACGCGCGGTGGTCCTCAGCAAGAAGCCGGTGATCACCCCCGAAGACCTGCCGGAATGCGTGCGCAACGGACGGCAGACGTTGGAACTGTCGGCAATGCGTCCGGGAATGACGGCCCTCAAGTCGGCTCTGGCCGACCCGGAACGGCAGATCATTATCGACGCGCTGCAGGCCAACGGCTGGAACCGTCAGAATACGGCGACGATGCTCGGCATCAACCGGACCACGCTGTACAAGAAGATGAAGCGACTGGGCATTGAGTTTGAAGCCCAACTGATGTCCTGAGTGGGCAGAGGCACGGAGCGAACGTTCAGAGACGTCTACCGAGGCGCGTGCGTTACAGCCCGGCCGGAGCTTTGGCGGGTTTGCCCGTTCCGGTCTTGCCCGGAACTGAGGGTGCGGTCGCCGTGCTGCGCATCAGTCGGCCGGCGAGGCCCGGAATGTTCGCGCCGATCGGTTTGCCCTGCAGCCATTTGGCGGCCTGGCAGGCGACGAGCGGTTCGAGAGCGGGCAGATCGAGCCTTGACAGATCGGCAGGAAAATCGGGCAAGAGGACGCCGGAAGGCTCTGAAAGGGGCATTCGGACGGAGTCGGACCCCCACCGTTGAACCCAGCCTGCAAAGTCCAGCGCGTCTTTCGAGTCGCCTTCGCGGAGCATGACTTTCGTCCACTCGGCAGCGTACCCGCAAGATTCCTCTGTCCACACCACCTGTTTGCCAGAGACGGATTCGGAAGAGGCGAGCAGCAGCGCCGGCGCGGGGCGATTGGCGGTGAGTTTCACCAGGGGCCTGGCAAACAGGCAGCCGCGCGAAGAGAGCGTAAGCGGTCGCACGGGACCGGCGGGGACGGAACCGGAATCGACGCGCACAACGGCTCCGGAGCCGACCAACGTCGCGGCTCGCATGTCGACGAGCGATTCGGGGCCGTTCGCGTTCGCGGTATAAGCCAGCGAGAGCAACTCACCGCGCGAGACCAGGGCCGAGTTCCGGACAAACAGAGTTCGCCCGGCCCAGTCGCCGCGAAGGATCGGGCCGGCACTCGCCAGGAAGCTGTCACGGACGACGACATAGCTCTTGCCAGAAAGCGGGACCGGTCGCGCGGGCGCTCCTCCCCCGGGCACCACTTGAATCAGCCCCTCCGTCCGCAAACCACCCTGGAGGGGGGATTGCACGCGACTGTTTCGCAGGACCAGATCGGCCCCATCCAGCCGAAAGAACCACTTGGGCAGCGTCAGCTTGTCTCGCCCCGATTTGTCCATCGCCGCGACGCCGAACGCCGCGCCGCTCACATCGAGGCCGCCATTGATTACGGTGATCCAGGATTCATCGACTTGCCTGGGAATGAACGATGTCAGGCGGCCATCGGGCGCGACGCACCGCAACCGGACATATCGGTCACGAATAATGACCGTCCCTAATTGACGCACCCCGCCTCCATGAACTTCCACGTCGACCCAATTCCCCAATCCGGGGTCCATGAGCACTTTGGCAAGGTCGTCCTGCCCCAGATCCACCTTGATCGATTTGGGTGCGGTTGGCGGCGTGGCGAAGAACTCGGGCACATGCGGGCGACTGGCCTCGCGAGCCAGACGATCCAGCGATTCGGCGGACTGGAAGACGGGATCGGCGAACAGAGCACCGGCCCGCCGGTCCTCCGGGAGATCGGCGCGCAGCGGCATCTGGCTCGGCTCGACCTGGACCACGCGCGTTCGCGGCGTTGTCAGCCAGGGCTCGGAATCAAATTCGCCGACCGCTCCGGAATCGGGAGACTGCCAGCGTTCGTTCCAGGAGGCCAGATCGCCCGCGACCGTCACCGGTTCGTTCGGTGCGGCGTGCATCGAGAGCCACTGCGTGAAACCACTGTATTGACAGTCCACCGATTTCCAGGAATAGACGCGTCCCAAGGCTCCCCGCGTTTGGGCGGTGTTCCAGCCCGTCAAGCGAACAATCGCCGGAGCGATTCCACCCCCCGTCGTCGAGGCGACGAGTGTTCGCCGCAGATCGAACTGCGTCTTGATCGGGCGATCCGGTGAATCGGCCAGTTGCACCGCGTCCTGGCCCGACACAAGCGTCGATCGACGCATCTGGACCTGGCGTTCAAGGTTCGAATCTGGTGCGGTTCCGGCGAATTGGAACGGTTGACCATCCTGAGTCCAGAAGAACGAGTCGCGGACAATCAGGTCGAGCCCTGCCAGGGTCGTGGCGACTCCGGCGATGCGTTCGCCTCGGAAGGCACAGCGCTGCAACAGGACGTGCGCGACCGATTTCGCTTTCACAGCGCCTGCCCCCTGCGGCAGCGACAGCACCTGCGCCGTCGGGCCACCCGTGGGCTGGTTGAGCACGGTGACTCGGACGTCTTCAAGCCGTACCTGGCCGGCATCGGCCCGAAGTACGGTCAGGTCTTCATCGGGAGCAAACCGGGAGGCATCGACCACAAACTCAATGTGGCGGACTTCGAGGGAAGCGCCTGCGGAGAGAATTGTCGTGGCGGGAGAATCCTTGCCATCCGAGGGAGCCGATGCAGGGAGAACATAGACGAGGGGAGGTGCCGGCAGACTGGCCGATGCACCTGAGCCTGCGATCGGAGCGGAGGCCGCGGCGAGCGACACCCCCGCATAGCGGGACAAGTCAATCGGCCGGAGGGCAAAGGGGCCGGGACCTTTCAGTTTGATCGACAGAGCCATGCTCTCGTCGTCCTCACTGATCGCCGGATTGATCACGGTGTAGGGCAGCTCCCCATCGACGATCGTATCGACGAGGATTTCGCGGCGGCGGACGGTCGACGCCAGTGGAAACGAGGCCACATCGCCCGGCCACGCGGGCAACCCGTCGAGTTCCCATTCCGTCTGGGAAGGGGTTGCGTTCGGAACGACGTGCGCCACGGTGTCGGCAGGAGTCTCATCGCCCACCACGGCCGTATCGGGCTGTTTGCCGGAGGCCGGATCTCCTTCGACCGCGGCAACGGCCAGGTTGGGCGCGGCGGGATCGAGCGGATCACCCTGGGCAAACGGATTGACCGGGACGATCGCGGGGGGCGTTTCCAGGGCCCTGCTGATTCGCAAGACGACAAATACGCCCAGCGACAGAATCCCGCTGACAACCAGAGCCGAGGTCACATAGAACAGGATTGCGGACCGTCGCTCGGCCGCTTTCTCCGCGTCGGATTCCGTGGGAGTTTCCTTCACGGAGCGTGACTTGCCCGATTTGCTGACAGACGGGACGGACTCGCCCTCATCGCCTTTAGCGCGGGCCTTGCGCGAGCGCCCCGAGGACTCGACGGAGTCCTCTTCGACAGCGGCAGCAGCCCGGACCCGATTCTTGCGCGAAGAACCCGTCGTCTCGTCCGCTTCGGCTGAGTCATCCGGACGGCTTCGCGACTTGCGGCGTTCCGTCGGCTCGTCGAAGTCCGGTTCATCGTCGGGGGAGGGACTGGAGGCCGAGGACTTGCGCCGCGGTCGGGGCTCTTCGGCCTCGTCCGGTTGTTCCTCGGGGGCACCCGTCTTGCGAGACTTTTTCGATTTCCGCGGCGCGGGTCGATCATCGGCCTCGTCGTCGGGCACTTCAATCGTCTGCCCCGGCTTCCGTCCCCCATTGGTCGACCGCGTGTCGGGCGTCGTGGAGACGTCACTCGACGATTCGTCCGGGACAATCCGGCGGGTGATCGCCGCGATGGGCGGCTCCATCTCAGCCGACTCATCGTCCATGAGAACGCGTGTCACCTGGCGCTGGACGTTGTCGCCGCGGTCAAGGTCGGCGACCAAATCTGCAGCGGTCTGGTAGCGGGCCTTGGGCTGCTTGGCCAGCATCCGGTTGAGAATCGCCACGACCGATTCGGGAATCTTGTCGTTGATCTGACGGGGATCGGGCGGCGCCTTTTCGGCGTGCGCGCGAAGCTTGTTCGTGAGCGATCCGGCCGGGAACGGCGGTTCGCCCGTCAGCAGAAAATACCAGGTGCAGCCCAGGGAGTAGATGTCGCTACGGACATCGGCCGCCTTGCTGTCGCGGGCCTGCTCGGGGGACATGTAGTCGACGGTGCCGACGGTCGTTCCCACGCGGGTGATGCTCGTATCCATCGTGTCGTCGATGATGCGGGCCAATCCCATATCGGCCAGTTTCACGACGCCATCGCGGCGGATCATCAGGTTGGCAGGCTTGATGTCGCGATGGACCACGCCCTGCTGAGAGGCATGTTCAAGCGCCAGCGCGACCTGACGGACAATTTCCGTCGCGCGGCGGACGGGGAGCAGACCGCGCGTCTCCAGCAGTCGGGCGGCATCGGTCCCTTCGACATACTCCATGGCGATGTAGTCGTAGCCGTCCGCGTGGTCGGCTTCGAACACCATGATGATGTTATCGTGACGCAACGCTGCGGCGGTTTGGGCCTCGGCATGAAACCGCTTCACGAGAATCGGGTTCTTGGCTTTGTCCTTGGGGAGCACCTTGAGCGCTACCGTGCGCTTCAGTTGGGTATCGACCGCAAGGTAAACCGCCCCCATCCCCCCCTTGCCCAACAGTTTTTTGATCTCATACTTCCCCAGCCGCTTCAGCGCGGGCAAGCCACTCCCGGCCTGGCCAGCAGGTTTTGCATCGTCGGAGGCGGGCTGCGTCTCGGACATCCGGCTACGGTCCGCCCTGGGGAAATCGACAAGGATTGGGGTAAGTACACATTGAGTACGCAGGCCGCCAAGGTCCTGCAGGCGGGGGGCAGAACGCCCCGACGCGTCGTCTGAGTATACCCGGATTGACGGGGCAGCGTCAAAAACCGACTGGACCGGTTTTTCACAGCCCGCGAAGATACCGTCCGGCAGGCTCGCCCTACGTTACCCGACCGGCCTGGCCGAACTGAGTTTCACGAATTGAAGTCCGTGACCTGTCTGCACGAAACGTCTCTGCGCGAACTGGAGTTTTGGGATGATCATCGGTGTGCCCCGCGAGATAAAGCCCGATGAATACCGCGTTGCCATGCTGCCGTTTGGCGTGGAGGAACTGACCCGACGCGGCCACCGCGTGCTCATTCAGACGGGAGCGGGGATCGGCAGCGGACTAGCCGACGACGAGTACCGCGACTGCGGGGCGACCATCGTCGAAGCGGCGGCCGACCTGTTCGCTGAGGCCGACCTGGTCGTCAAAGTCAAAGAACCGCTTCCGGCGGAATGGCCGCTGCTGAGGCCGGGGCAGTCGCTGTTCACCTTTTTCCACTTCGCCGCGAGTGAAACGTTGACGCGGGCGGTCCTCGACACGGGGGCCACGGCCGTCGCGTACGAGACGCTTCGCGGGAAGCGTGGCGATCTGCCGCTTCTCACTCCGATGAGCGAAGTGGCCGGTCGCATGAGCATTCAGGAAGGGGCGAAGTATCTCGAACGGCCTCAGGAAGGCCGGGGCATTCTGCTCAGCGGCGTTCCCGGCGTGCCGCCGGCTAACATTCTGATTCTGGGGGGTGGGATCGTCGGGACCAACGCCGCCCGCATCGCCGCCGGGTTTCAGGCCGATGTCAGCATTCTGGATATCAATGTCGACCGGTTGCGGTACCTGGAAGACATCATGCCACCCAACGTCAACACGGTCTTCAGTGACCGCCATTCGATTCGCGAACGACTGGCCCAGGCGGACCTTGTGATTGGCGCGGTCCTGATTGAAGGCGCCCGCGCCCCGCGACTGGTCTCCCGCGCCGACCTCGCCCGCATGAAACCGGGGGCGGTGATTATCGACGTCGCCATCGATCAGGGCGGCTGCATTGAAACCTCGCGGGCGACGACCCACTCGCAGCCGACCTACATTGTCGACGGGATTGTCCATTACTGCGTGACGAACATGCCGGGGGCCGTCGGCCGAACGAGCACGTACGCCCTGTGCAATGTCACGTTTCCGTACGTGCTTAAGCTGGCGGAATTGGGGATCGCGGGGGCTTGTGCCCAGGATCCGGGGATTGCCCACGCCATCAACCTGCACGCGGGCCGGGTGACCAACCGCGCCGTCGCAGCGACGTTCGGTTTGCCCTTCTCGGAGTGGCCTGCGTAGCTGTCCGAGTGAAGAAAGTAGCGGAACTCGTGAGAGTTCCCCACGCTCGTGCCGAGGTGATGCTCTGACGTTCGGGTTGACTTGAAGCCGGGGGTGTACGGGTTGGTGGTTGTACACGGGTGAGCATTGGTGGGCAGTGCCCACCCTACGGCTTACGAGTCTTTCACTCCGGTGGAGGTGGCCGGCGTCCTTCGGGCGGACGGCGCGGCTCGTCGCGGTCGTCGCCATCACGGGGCGGCGGCGGGCGATCGTCGGGACCGCGGCGCGGACCGTCGCCATCGCGTCCGTCAAACCCCCGGCCTTCTGGTCCCCGTCCATCTGGACCGCGTCCATCGGGACCGCGGCGACCGGGGCCTCGACCTTCGGGACCAAAGTCTCCTGGTCCCCCGCCACCTGGTCCTCCCGGTCCGCCGAAGGGGGGACGACGCCCACCTTCGCCTGGCCGGGGAGGTCCGCCTCCAAACATCGGAAATCCGCGCTCGCGGAGCTGCTGATCGATCATGTTCGCAAACTCGGGATAGCGTTCGCGGTGAGCGGCCATCCGGAGTACAAAGTCGCGTTGATCCTCGGGCAGCGAGCGAAACCAGCCCGATGCAAACCGATTCATCCGTTGTTCGGCCGAGGTCATTTCCTCACTGGTCACGACCTCGTTTCTCATTTGTCGTGACACCGCTTGAATCAGCAGATCGCGAACCAAATGTTGTTTCCGCTCGCGCGAGGGCTGCCCATCGATCACTTCGCGCGTCGCGGGATCGCTGATCGCGTCGATGACCGAACGACCGATATCGTCGGTTGTCAGTCCCGTCTCGCGCCACTTCCCGGTTTTCAAACCTTCAAACGTCACGTTGAGGACTCGGACCAGCCGTGTCAGCCCCTGAGATTCATCAATCTTCTTCCACTGTTCCGGGGGCAGGTTCTTTTTCAACACCGGTTCGAGCACCTGGCGAATCGCGTCCAGATCGCCCGGAGAGAGTCCCCGCTGGAACGCGGCCCGGGGGTCGGCCGCGTCGACCAGGAACTGCCGCCGATAGGCGTCTTTTTGTTTCCCGATTAGTTCTCGGACGATTCCAGCTTTCCGGGAGGGGGCGGACTCGGCCTCCAGGCGGGCGAGGTCCTCGGGTTCGAGCTGACGTTCCGCATCTTCGACCCAGTCGAGATAGTCCTTGAAGACGCTCGCAAGGTCGGCCTGAGGCTGCAACTCCGCATGCAACTGACGGATCTGATCGCGTTCACCGGCCGGAAGCGCCTGGTATTCGGTCCAGTTCCGTTCGAGTTGCGCGCGATCTTCGGGCTTCATCACCTGGGCGCGAACGGAGTTCATCCGTCGCTCGGCCGAGGTGCCCGGCTGGAACGCGAGGGTGACACCCACGCACAGCGTCCAGACGACTAGCCAGAGCCAGACGGGAATCGACCGGCTTTCAGGGGCGGAAGGCATTTTTCAGGGTCCCCTGTTTCTGGAGTTCGCGAAGAAACTCGGCATCCTTGACCCGTTTGTAGCGATGATAAGATTCGACGATCGGCAGGTCGTCGAGCAGCAGGTCTTGCTCGCGTGGCAGCCAGCGATTGGTGAGCGAATAGCCGGCATAGGTGCTGACCACCAGCGCCACCGCCCAGACCGCAAGCACGCCGGTGCGCCGCGTCAGTTTGGCCAGCCAGTCACCGGAAGCGGTTGCCGCCTGCCGGTTGTCGATGCGGTCGAGACTGGCGAGCGTCTTTTTGGTGAACTCTTCGGACGCCGCTGGCCGGTCGAGCGTGTCAATCAGTTCGATCGTCCGCGACAGCATCTGGACTTCATGCCGCGCCACGGGGCTTTTGGCCAGCACCTCGTCGATCTCGCGGGCGGGCTCGTCCTCGAGTTCGCCATCGAGGTACGCAACGAGATTCTCGCGTTGCGATTCGGTGAGGCGAGGGATTTTTTCCATGGTGACGAGCGAGCCGATTGGGTGAGTCAAAGACTCTGCGTTGCTTCTCAGGGTATCTTCAGGGGGATTCGTTCAAATCGACGACTTAGTCCGCATCGGAATCTGATTCCGCAGGTTTGGGGCGGCGGCCTTGTTGCAGGTACGGTTCCAATCGAGCCCGCAGACTTTCGCGGGCCCGGGTGAGCAGAGACTTCACGGCCGGCACTGTCAGTTCCAGCGTGTCGGCAATATCGGCGTAGCTCATCTCCTCAAACCGGTGGAGCAGCAGCGCCATCCGTTGCCGCTCGTTGAGGGTTCCCATCGCTTCCTGCACCACACGTTGCACTTCTGATTTGTCGGCCTGACGAGTTGGCATCAGGGCGGATTTGTCGGCCAGCATCCGTTCGGCCGGCCGCGCGCCGACTTCGCTCGACTCGTCCTCGGCAAAATGGACTTCGCGGCGTCGTCCCAGGTCGCGGCGGCGGTTCAGCGCGAGATTGCTGGCGATTCGAAACAGCCAGGTCGAAAACTTGGCCGTTGGCTCGTAGCCGCGCCGAGCGCGGAAGACGCGGAGAAACACTTCTTGCGCAAGATCCTCGGCAGCTGTCTGGTCCTGCACCAGATGCCTCAACAGACCGACGAGGCGATCCTGATAGCCCAGCACCAACTGGTTGAAGGCCGCATCATCGCCGTCGCGAACGCTGAGCATGATGCGAACATCAGGGTCACGCAGGACGGGATTGCTGTCGGTCGAGCCGGAGAGGGATACCATGGACTCCATCAACCCGACTCGAAGTGGTCTGAAAGCAGACGGACAACCTCAGACTCGAAATGCAGACCGCACGTTTCGCGCAGCCTATCCTGAAAACACACGTCCACTCGACCAGGTCATTTTCCCCGAGAAGCCGACCGTTCGATCGGCATCGGGCCTCCCCCCAGTTTCAACCCTTCAGCCGCCGGAAGGTTTCGGGCGACGCATCCATTCCGTCCGTGGGGGCAGTATAATCATGAGTTCCGTGCGGCTGCGATGGTCCTCCCGGGAATCGCGAATCTGATCTCGCCCGTCCCCCGACGGTCGCCTCTGTCGGCCCACCTTTTCGATGCTTCATCGCCCGTTTCTGCCATTCGAGCCCGATGTCGTTCTCCCAGTTGCCTCTCAGTTATTGCACAAACGTCCACCCCGGCTTGACCCGCGATGCGGTTCTGGATGGGTTACGGCAATTCACTGTCCCACTCCAGGCGAATTGTGGTGGCCCGATTGCGGCTGGCCTGTGGCTGGCAGCTCCCGTTATCAAGGATTTGCTTGCCGAGGCGGAGGGGCCGCGCCGCTTTGCGGAAGCCGTCGAGAAACTCGGTCTCAGTTGCCATACGCTCAACGCGTTTCCCTACGGGGACTTTCACTCAGCGCGGGTGAAGGAGCAGGTCTATCTACCCGACTGGTCTGATCCTGCGCGGACCCAGTACACGCTCGGTTGCGCACGGGTTCTGGCCGAACTGTTGCCCTCCGCCGGTGAAGGCAGCTTGTCGACCGTGCCACTGGGATTTAAGTCGCTCGTGCCCGCGCTGGGATTTTTGGAGGCGGCGATTGAGCAGCTGCTCGTGGTGGCACGTGGACTGGCGGAACTTGAACGCCGTACCGGGAAGACGATTCGGCTGGCGATTGAACCGGAACCGCTCTGCGTGCTGGAAACCACGGCCGAGACCGTCGCGTTTTTCCGATTGCTGCATGGTCGGGCCGAGGAATTCGGGCTGCTGGATGCGGTTCAGCGGCATCTGGGCGTCTGCTACGACGTCTGCCATCAGTCAGTTGAGTTTGAAGATGTCGCCGCGTCGATCCGCCAACTGGCCGACGAGCAGATTCGCATCAACAAAGTGCATATCACCTGCGCGATCGACCTGCCGAACCCTGGGCGAAACGTGGCCGCCCGGGCGGCCCTGGGGCGCTATGCCGAGCCTCGCTACCTGCACCAGACGTTCGCGCAATGGGCCGATGGTCGTGTGGCGTCGCATCTCGATCTATCACCAGAGCTGGCGACAGCGCCCACTGCAGACTGGCTCACCGCCGACCGCTGGCGAATTCACTTCCATGTTCCGGTCCATGCCGAACGCGTTGGAGAACTGGAAACGACCCGCAGCGATTTACGCCGCGCGCTGGCAACCGTCCGGCTGCTCGACTATGCGCCGCATCTGGAAGTCGAGACCTATACGTGGACGGTCTTTCCGCAGGATGGGGCCGAGGCGACCAGCCTGCCGTTGGTGGATGGTCTGACGGCCGAGATGCTGTCGACGCGAGCGTTGCTGGATGAGCTCGGTGCCGTCTAACCGGACGGCGTCGTGTCGGGTTTGATTTCTCGTGGGATAGGCTTCCAGCCTGTCGCGTTCGCCGGCTGTCCGAAGACGGAATGACAGGCTGGAAGCCTATCCCACCTGGTTTTCACAGTCCCTACGGATTGGCGAGGCGTTTGCGGACGGCTTCGACTTCGCCTGCGAGGCTGCTTTCCGATTCGTAGAGAGCCAAAAACGCCTTCCACACGCGGCGGGCGTCCTCCATCTGGCCAGCCTTAACCAGACTGTCTGCTCGACTCAGTTGGGCCTGTGCCCACTCGGCCCGCCGCGCCGATTGTCCCTGTCGCTCATCGCGGGCCTGACTGGCGAGCGTGCGAACCAGCGCTTCCAGATTGTCGGATTCGGGATCCCCAATCAGCAGATCGGCCATCGCGGTCAGATGCTTCTCGGCCCCTTCAAAGTCTCCGGACGCTTGCAGGTTGAGGGCCTGCTGGATGAGTCGCATCGGTTCGCCCGTCGACTGATCGCTGGATGAGAGCCGCCGCTTGAGCCCCTTGCGTGTCGAGGCTTCATACAGCGCCACGCGCTGCCAGAGCGGCTCGACACGCTCGGCCCAGTCGCCCGTGCCGAGTGCGCGCAGCGGAGAGAGATACTCGTCTCGCGCGGCAATCCAGCCTGGTCCGGCCGGCTGCGAGAGCAACTCGTCCGCGCGTCGCCAGAGGAGTTCCGGGTCGGGTCGACGGGGCCAGGAGAACCAGACAATCAGCCCGACCACCGCGGCTAGCAAGGCGACCAAAAAACCGGTGTGCTCGAACAGATCGTGCACCCAGCCTGCGGGTTTCTCGGCAAAGTGCTCGCGAACGAGATCACGGGCCAGGGTGGCTGGGCCAACTCCTGGGCCGCCAATCGACCCGGAATCCACCCGTGTCTCTGCGCCATCGCCCTCCGTCAGGAAGGTCATGGCATCGCCGTCGACCGAGGTGTTTCCGGCGGAGTGAATCAGTCGATGGGCGTGAGAATCGAGCTTGCGTGCCAGGACGTAGGCATCGGGGTAGCGCTTGGCGGGGTCTTTATCGAGGAGTTGGGTGATGATCTCATCGAGCCAGTACGGCAAATCGGGCACGTAGGTTCGGGCCCGGTCGAATTGACCGAACTTGTGCTTCTGGATGATGTCGACGGCGGTCGAGCCAGAAAACGGGGGACGCCCTGTCACCATGCAGTAGAGCACGGCGCCGAGCGAATAGAGGTCGCTCTGTTTTGTTGCCCGCTTTCCTTGCGCCTGCTCGGGCGACATGAACTCGGCCGTGCCGATGATCCCGCCGGTCACCGTTAAGCGGTTGGCCGCGAAGACCTGAGCCACGCCAAAGTCGGTCAGCTTGACATGCCCATCTTCGGTGAGAAGCAGGTTGGAGGGCTTCAGATCGCGATGGATGATTCCACAGTCGTGCGCGGCTTTCAGCGCCTGACAGATCTCGATGGTGATCTCGACCGCGCGTGGCCAAGACAGCTTGCGTTCGCGCCGGAGCAGGGACATCAGCGTTTCGCCGGGAACGTACTCCATCGCGTAGAAGTAGGTCTCTCCGTCGAGTCCACTTTCAAACAGTTTGACGGTGTGGGCGTTGTCGAGACGGCGCATCGCATCGATCTCGCGATTGAACCGTTCGACAAACCCATCTTCGCGGGCGAGCGAAGCGGGAAGCACTTTGATCGCCGCCGGCTTGGCCGTCTCGGCGTGATGCCCGAGATAGACCGTCCCCATGCCACCCGCACCGATTTTCTGAGCGATCGTGTACGGGCCAATCCGCGCCGGTTCCGAGACCCGGGTGGGACCATCAGATGGAGGAGGAGAATCAGCCATGCCAGACTCAAATGGGACGTACGAGGCGGGCCGATGGAACTCGCCCCCCAATCGCAGAATAACCGAACTACTGCGGCAGGCACTGCTTAGCTGTCAGTTTTTCGAATCTTCCGCTACCGGAAAGGCCAGGCAAGACGGGGAGTTCAAGAGGCGCGGGGAGCGGAGGATCGCTGGCGTCGGGCGACGGGTTTGGCGACGATGTTTCGATTGTGGCCGGGTGCCACGCGAATGTTCCACGCTCCTCCCGACGGGATTCCGATGAGCAGTCAGCCGCTGGTGTTGTTGAATGGTGAATGGCGGGCGTCCGCCGGGTCGACCACGTTTCAGGCCGTGAATCCCCGAACGGGAGAGTCGCTTCCGGGAGTCTATCCGCTCAGTCCCTGGAGCGAGGTGCAGGCGATGATTCAGGCGGCCGCGCAGGCGTTTGAGCTTGTGCGAGCCTGGCCTGGCAGCCGGTTTGCGGCCTTCCTTGAGGACTACGCCACGCGAATCGAAGCGGCGGCGCCGGAACTGGTCGCGATGGCGCATGCGGAAACGGGGCTACCCGTCGAACCGCGGTTGTCCAAAGCCGAATTGCCGCGGACGACGAATCAACTGCGCCAGGCGGCGCGTGCCGCGCGGGAAGGCAGTTGGCTTCGTCCGGTGATCGATACGGCCGCGAATATCCGGTCAGTCCATGCGCCGCTGGGCCCGGTCGTGGTGTTTGGTCCCAACAACTTTCCGTTTGCCTTCAACGGAATGGCCGGTGGCGACTTTGCCGCCGCAGTCGCCGCGGGTTGCCCCGTGATTGCCAAGGGGCATTCGTCGCATCCGGGGACGACTCGCCTGTTCGCCGAATTGGCCCTGGCTGCCAGCGTGGCGACAGGCATGCCCCCGGGATTCGTCCAGGTGGTCTACCGGCTCGACCACGCCGACGGAGAAAAGCTCGTCTCGCACCCGCTGGTGGGAGCGATTGGCTACACCGGGGCACGCGAAACGGGGCTGGTCCTCAAGGCGGCAGCGGACCGCGTGGGCAAACCGATCTATGTCGAGCTGTCGAGCATTAACCCGGTGGTGATTCTGCCGGGCGCGCTGGCCGAGCGTAGGGTGGCGCTGGCAGACGAGTACGTGTCGAGCGTGTTGATGGGGACTGGTCAGTTCTGCACCAACCCCGGCCTGCTGCTGATGTACGCCAGCGATGCCTCGCGGACGTTTGTCACCACGCTTGCTGAGAAGTTTGCCGCGGCACCGGTGGGGACGCTCCTTTCGGCGGGTGTGCTGCGGCACCTCGAATCAAGCGTCGCAACGATCCAGTCCGCGGGAGCGCGACCGCTCTGCGGGGGAACGCGGGCCAGTGGCAGTGCGACTTCACACGCGAACACTCTGTTTCTGGCGGACGGCAAGACCTTTCTGACTCGGCCGCAGGAATTGCAGACCGAAGCCTTTGGCAACGTCGCCCTCGTCGTTCTGGTCGAAGACGACGAGACGATGGCTCGCATCCTCGCGAGCCTCGAAGGGAACCTGACCGGCACGATTTACAGTGCCGCCGATGGCAGCGACGACGATGCGTACGGCCGGATCGAACCGGCACTCCGCCAATGTGTGGGCCGGTTGCTCAACGACAAGATGCCGACGGGCGTTGCCGTTTCGCCGGCCATGAACCATGGTGGGCCATTCCCGGCCACGGGACACCCCGGTTTTACGGCGGTGGGGCTACCCGCCGCGATTCTGCGATTCACCAAGCTGGACTGTTACGACGCCGTCCGCGAGAACCGCCTACCGCCGGCGCTTCGGAATGAGAATCCCGGAGGCGTCTGGCGGTCGATCGATGGAGTCTGGACGACTGGGAATGTCGGAGCCTGATCGCTCGCGCGAATGTGCAGACGCCAACGCTCAGCGCAAGAAACAGGGAGACGTGAGTTCTCACTCACGTCTCCCTGTCGTTTTTTGCGGTGACGAAAGCCAACGCGTTTTGACCCGTGCGCTCACGGTCCAACGTCTGTTACCGGGTTGTCGTGGCGACCGCGATCCGCCTCACAGCGGGTGGGGTCTGCCGCGGCAAAGACAGCGTCAGCACGCCATTGGCGAAATGGGCCTGAATGCGGTCCTGGTCGATATCGGTCGGGAGCGTGAACACGCGCTCGTAGTCGCCCACTCCGTACTCACAATACACGGGGGTGGCTCCCTCGAGTGCGCTGCCCGAGACCTGGCCTCGAATCGTGAGGACATGTTTGTCGAGCAGAATCTCGAGGCGGTCTTCACTCACCCCCGGAAGATTCGCCACGAGTTCGATGCCATCGGGCACTTCGCGGAGATCAACCTGGGGGGCGAAACGCCGACCGGTCCCGGCGTTTGTCTGGGCCGCGTTTGCAGGGGCCGCCGGGGAACAACACGTTGAAGGCGCAGCGGATTGCGACTGCACCTGCGCCGAAGCGACGGACGGTTCAGTGGAATTGCACGGACATGAGGACATGACGCGTCTCCTGATTCAGGTGGTTATGCGATAGAACCAGCGCAAAAAAACGGGATGTGCTGGCCTTGAATGTCATTCTCTTCACGAACCCACGCTGTCAGCGGCGGGATCAGTTCCCCGTGTCCACACTGGATGGAGTCGCCACGGAAGGCGTCACGGGTGGCGTCACACGAACATCAATCCGCCGTGGACGAGCGGCGACCGGCTTGGTGAGTCGGATCGTGAGAACCCCATCCGCGAACTCGGCTTGTGTCGAATCGGACTCGACCGCATAGGGGAGAGTCACCGATCGGGAAAACTCGCCTCGCGGCCGCTCCCGGCGACGGTAACCATCCGCTTCGGAGTTTGCCCCGCCGCCGAAGGACCCCTTGAGACTGAGGATGTCGCCTTCAACGACCACCTCAAGGCTCGCCGGATCGACCCCCGGGAGTTCGGCCGTCGCGATCAGGCCGTTCGCATTCTCATACAGATTCACGGCAGGACGTGTTCCGGCTGGCGCCGTGGAAGCCCGTCCCGAGAAGAGACTGATCCCACCCAGCAACCGCTCGACATCCGATTGCATCTGAACCATCTCCCGCCAGGGATCGAACTGCCGAGAGGACAAACGATTGAGCACCCGCATGACAAACACTCCTGAAACTGGGGGACACTGCCTTTTTGACATATTCGACATCACGCCGCAACCCAGGCCTTCTGGACTGCCACTTCCTGCCAGACCGACAGAAATCGTCCTGTCGAACCAACCCAAAGCACGTTCCGTACCATTTCACTCTTGTCCTCACACCAAAGACACTCCTCGCCCAACAAAAGATACCTATATTGTTTAATTAAAATGACTTACAGAATAATCTAGAGACCTCGACTCAGTGGCATCCATGGGCAGACTGCCATATCAGCACGTCAGTGACCCGTCGGAAAAGCGCCATTATGGCAGCACCGAAGAATCTGTTTCGACAACCAATCCAGAGACTGCCATTTTTGTCAAACGACGCCTTTAGCGGGCGAGCTCTCGAGCGGGTGAAACCGTGCGGGTTGAAGCGGGCGGGGCGCGCGAGCGAGATTCGAGCGTGCTCACTGGTCACCACAGACGATGAACCCCAAGGCGGGGTGATCCCGCGCTCGTGGCCGCGATCCGCGCCGAGCGGGACACCCTTCTTTGGGGCGGCGCAATGTCGGGCGGGTTCGCGGGTTCTCAGCGGGTGGACGAGCGCCGCAGGCGGCGTCTGGCGACGGTCGAAGAACCGTCTGTCACCGCTGGGCGTTCCCAACCGGCCGACCGCCCCCTGCGGGACGAGTCGCCCAATCCGACCTCCGACCTGAGTCTGGCGGGGCTGGTTCCCACCAGTTGGTGGCGGCACCTTGTTCTCTGCCTGACGGGGTTTGTCGCGACAGCCGGTGTCCTTACCGCTTCGATTCACACCGAGGAACTCAGCCGGTCTCTGGGCGTGAACCTGACCCGCCTGCTCGCCGCCGAAACGGGAACGGTCCGCGGATGGTGGATTACGATCTCGCTGCTCTTTCAGGCACAACTGGCTCTCGTGATCTTCTGGGTCCGATCCCAAAGCCTGCGCGACTTTGAGGGCCGGTACCATTTGTGGACACGGGTCGCGGCCGCGGCCCTCCTGTGGAGTTTTTGCGCGTCGACCTCGGCCCATGTGCTGGCGGGAGAGGTGCTATCTCGCGCTCTTGGCGGGACATTGGGATTGAGCAGCAGTGCCGGTTGGATACTGCCCGGCGCCGGGTTGGCAGCGTTGCTTATCTGGAGTCTGCATCGCGAGATGGCGGCCTGTCGCGGGAGCGATCTCGCGCTCTGGCTGGCGGGCGTCACCGGAGCGATTTATGCGGTCGTCGCACTCAATCGGACAATACTGCCCGGCAGCTGGAATGCAGCCCGCGGATTGATCCTCGACGGTTTGACGATGTCGGGCATCTGGCTAGTCTGTATCAGTTTCCTGATTCATGCCCGGTACGTGATTCATCTCAGCGCGGAACCAGTACCAGTTCGGCGCTGGACATTTCGGCTGCCACGGCCGCATTGGGGTCGGCTCGGATGGAGACGATCGGTGTTGACCGATTCGGTCAGCCACGATGACTCGGTCGCGGTTGGGGAGAAGGACGGCCAAGCTGACGACGTCGAGTCGAATTCGACCGGTCGCCGGGCTGCTCGCGGGAAGCCGAGCCGTACGCGAAAGCCGGCGGCGACGCCAGAATCCAATTCCAGCCGCGTGGTGGATGAAACGGATGGGAACGGAGACACTTCGACCGTTGACACCACTCGCCCCGTTTCGCGGTCCAAACTGCGTCTGGATGCGATCGCCGTCACTCCTGTGATATCGAGTGACGCGTCATCGAAGGACGCGGATCGAACTGTTGCCGAGCCAAGTCGACCGACGTCCCCAAAGATTGAACCGACTGGGCTACGACAGTCTGCTCGCGAAGACGAGGTGGATGGCGACGAGGAAGACGACAGCACACCGGCATGGGGCTCTCAAGGACGATCCCCGCTCCATTCGACCGAACGGGATTCCGCCGGTGCGAACTCATCAAAGCGTTTCGACACTCCACCTGACGACGATCGAGGCGAAACCGACGAAGACGATGCGGATGCAGCCGGTGACGAGGTCGATTCTGCCGACCTGAGCGGGCTGAGCAAGAAGCAACGTCGCAAACTGCTGGCCCAGCAGCGCGAACGGGATCGGACATCCAAGCGGCGCTAGCGGCCCGCGGAAAACCTTGCCCGTAGGGAACGCCTCTCAGTCGGGGAACAGGGCGTTCTCGTGTTGCAGTGTGGTCGTCGAGCGGATAACCGAATTGCCGAGAAACATCGGCGTGAACCAACTGCTTTCCCGGAATGTGGCCGACACATTGACGGTGACCTGGGTCGTGGTGCTGTCGATGACGGTCGGCGTCACGGTGATCGTCGGATTGACGATGCCCATCAGATCGAGATAGGTCTGGGCCGAACTTCGAACCTGGGCGACGGTGGCGCCGGGAGTCACGCCGGTTCGGCAGCCTTCGTAACAGGCCTGGCGAATGGCGTGGCGGATACCGTACGCCCGCGAGAACTCCAGCATTCCCATCACGAACACGAACAGCACGTTGGCCGCGATCGCAAACTCGACGATCGTCGCCCCGACGCGATCGGGATGCGGTCTGGATTGTCGGGTGCGGCGACGTACGAACATGACAGTGGACCTGATCGGAAGCGATTCAAGACAAGCGGAACATGAACCAGGTTAGCGAGTCAGAATGGACGGCAGAGACAATGCGATGTCCTGAAAGGCGGCCTGCAGCGCGGTGGAGTTCGGAGCATCGTAGTAGCGACCGCCCGTAATCGCGGCGATGTTGGCCATCAGCGCTTTGTCGGCGTTGGCTCCGAAGCTGATCGTGTGGCAGACGATCCGGTTCGTCTTGAGCGACTGGGCAACCATGGCGGGGTCGGTCCCCTGAGTGACGATTCCATCCGTGATGAGAATCATCGTCTTGATCGCGGTCATCCGGTTCCGCGTCGTGTCGAGCAGGACCGTCTGTCCATCGGTCATGCCCTGACCAATGTTCGTATCGCCAATGAGCGGCTTCGTACCAATCGCTGTGAGCCGTGTGTTGATGGCGGCGTAGTTCGTGCCGAGCCACTGCTCGGTCGTCGAGGCGACGGAGGAGAAGGTCCCGAAGTTGAAGGTGCTGGAATAGGTGACGAGGCCAATCTTCGCGTCGTACGACTGGGAATCGACTTCAGTGATGAACAGCGACACCGCGTTCTTCAGGTTGGCCCAGCGACTGAGCGTGGCGTGCGGCGGCAGGAAATAGTTCTGAATGGTCGATTTGCCATTGAGGTCACCTGGATAAGAAAATTTCTTGCTGGTGAGGTCCCAGGCCATCGACCCCGAGCGATCGAGGACGAGGCAGATATCGTGGTCGGCCCGCGCGGCGGTTGCTTCCTGGACTGCCTGAAAGTTTGTGGCGCTCAGGAAGCCGGGAAACATGAGCGGGACACTGCCCAGCGGCGAACCGTTGGTCCGGTTCGCCGTGATCCGCGCGGCATTGATCGGGTTGCCATTCAGGGTGAAACTGAACGTTCCGTTGGTCTGCCGGACAGCCGACCCGAACTCGATGTTGGCATCCGTGATCTGGAAGGGAACGCCTGCCACCTGGTGCAAGGCCGCGATTTCTCGGGCCGCCTGGCGGGCACTGGACAGCGATTGCGTCCTTCCCAGAGTGGTGACAGCGGCTTTGGCCGCAGCATCGGTCGCCATCCGGAGTTCGGCGCGGACCAATTGAATCTGGGCGATGCCGATCGTCATCGAGCCAATCGTGGCAAGCATCACAATCAGCGCGGCGACGATGACGAGAATTGCCCCCTTGCGGTGCTCGTGTGTTTTTGGATGACAGGCCGGCCGACGGTCGCTTCGGTTGTGTGAAGTGACCGGCTTCGAGCGTGTGTACGCGATGCTGTGCATGATGGGCCTGCCTCCGGGATGCGATCGTGGGGGTTACCCCCTGCTATTCACGCACCATGGTTGAGGAGACGGAGAAGGTGTAGTTCGAACTCAGGACGAACCGGGTGATACTGTTGGCGTTCCACCCGGCGGCCACGGTGACGGTAATTCTTGTGCCCACCGCGGCATTGGTGATGTTGGTCGGGCTGATCGTGATGGTCGGTGAGTTGACCTGCTGGGCCGTGCAAATCTGCTGGGCTCGCTGAGTCGCCATGGTCGCGGTCGCGTCCCGGCGGCAGGCCAGTCGAGCCCCTTCGTACGCCGAGAGGGTCAGCGCGTTCCGCAGATAGATCATCTCGCAGACTTCCATCGTGCCGTACAGAAAGATCGCCAAAACCGGCACGCAAATCGCGAACTCGGTGAGGGCTGCCCCCTTGCGGCGTTCGGGGCGGGATCTGTTCCGCAGGTGGATCACGATGGCTACCAGGCGAAGTTCAGGCGGAGTTCAGGGCGAACAGGTGGAGACGGTCCGGTTTTGACGGAAGCGATCCGGCTAACGCCGGAAGAACTCTCACGAATTCCGCTACCTTCCTGATTGGAAGGGGCTTAGTGCGGGAGGCAGTCGGTTTCCGCGTCGAGACAGAGGGCGTTTTCGGCACCGATGTCAACGACGAAGACAAGGTCGTTATAGTCGAGGTCGCCCCCACCCACGATGTCCTCGAAGCCGATCATCACATACCGCGATCCGGGTATCAGGAACGCGACGACGTGCTGGAGGCCGTCGGAGTTGCGGGATTTGTCGTTGTACAACCAGGTCTGGCCGTTGCGGGCCCCATCGGAGATCAGGAAGAAGTCGAGCTGAAAGCCCGCGGACCCCGTGCCGATCTCCACGAAGTCGCCCGTCTGCAGCGGCTCATTCGACGTTCGCGAACTGCCCTGAGAGGCGTTCGGGTAGATGAGAAACGGACTGCCCGAGTTGTTGGAAGCCCCGGCCGAGGTGATCGTAAATCCGAGGCTGTTCCAGTAACCCGCCCCTTCCATGATGTAGTAGATCCGAATCGGCTTGTCGGCGTTCTGTCGCAGGAACAGCTTCGAGGCGTCGAGCTTGAAGCCCGAGCGCTGCTGGAAGACGACCGACTCCTGCAGGTTGTCTTCGCAGATCTGCAGAAACTGCGGCAGCATCGTGCTGTTGAACTCGGCCGCACGGGCGTCCGATCCGGACACCTGCACGCTCGAGATCGGCTGCAGGCCAAACGGACGCTGGCTGGCCTGTGGGTTCGCCACCGTTCCAGCATTCAACGACAGGGAGGTCGCGGCGAGTGCCGCGGCGGAGAGCAGAGTGGTGAGTCGGGCACGCAACATGATGTGAACCTCAGCGAAGTGATGCGACCAATGGCCAACACTCAACGCTAGGTCACGTCCGCGTCTGACTACGGGAATTGCCCGTCGCTTTCACGAAAACCTGGACAGATTTCGGTCCTTGGAACCGCCATGCTCCCTACAACCGGTTCGCCGCACGGTCCATGTTGCCAATTCGCCACACGATTTTTCGCCCGGAGGCGATTTCGTGCGCCGCAGCCAAAGGACCAACTGGCGAGTCAAACGCTGTCAGGGGATGGTGAGCAGGTCGCTACGCGGCCGTGATTTTTTCCGGGATAGACTTCCAGCCTGTCAAGATTCGAGGCTTTCAAGGTAGGAAACGACAGGCTGGAAGCCTATCCCACTTTTTTATTCACAGCTTCTCGGAATTCAACTGAGGCACTCAGTGTAACCCGCTGGGGCCTATGTGTTGCGATCTATTGAGTTCTCCTGGGTGTGCTGAAAACTGTGCTGAACGTGATCCGCAGCACTTCGGGGCAGACGAGGGTTGACGAACGGTCTTCTTGCCCGTGGCCGTCGGCGTGGTTGTGGGCGAAACGGGTTCAGGTCCGTCAATCTCCCGTGAATTTTTCGAGGTAGGACTTCGACTTGGCATCGCTGATCTGGGTGTACGGCCGGAGGGCGGCCGCCCCACGGTCGTGAACCCAGGAGCTGTTTGAGCCGAGGGGGCAGGGGCACGACGCGCTGATCGCCTGATTTCGGTCGCCAGTTGTCTTTCTCGCGGATGTGGGCGATCCCTCGATGGAGAATGAAGTCATCCCAGGTCATTGACTTCGCTTCTCCGGCGCGGCCGCCCGTCTCACGCAGAAACGTGAGGTACGGCTTATATGTGTCGGGAGCATTGGCCAGCGTTTGGTCTGCCTCTGCCCGTGACCAGACCGGTTGAACGGTGGGGTTTGGTCTCTTCAGCCGCAGACCCCGCCATCGGGTCACTCGGCGTCATGCGGCGCCAGAACGCGAAGAGCACATTTGCCGCCGGCACTAAAGAAGTCGTCGGAGGGCAACGACATCGTTCTGCTGAACGATGTCGTGTACTCCACACAGTTGGGCGTGCTGTTGAGGCACTATCAGCGACGGGCAGTGTGCCGATTCGGTTTCCCTGCAACCGCCGATCCGATTCGGTCCCCGCCACCTGTTGTTGAAAGCAGCGTCATTCGCAGACGGTCTCGTTCTTCGCTCCACCGGGACATAAGTTGTGGAGGCTTCCGTATACATGCCGTCACTTCAGATCCATCGTGACCTTATCGAGTTTTCCTGTGAACGCGAACGGCGCCTTGTACTCGTGGCTGACTGGGGTGCCGGTGTTTCGGCCGATGAGTAAGCCGTAACCGGTCACCGCGCTGTACTGCCCGGCGACCTTGTTTCCCTTCATTTCCCCGACTTGCTTGCCGTCCACTGACAATGTGACGTTGCCGATGAAATAGTCCGGCTTCAGGTGCTTTTCGATTGGCGTGAAATGCACGCTCAGAGTGTGTTGCCCAGTCGGTACCACCTCGGCGGACGACACCGCGAACTGATCCAGCTTCAGGTAATTGTGGACGTAATGGAACGTTCCGTCCTTGAGGAACAGTGTCCAGCCGCCCAACTCGCCGCCACTGCAGGCGAGTACTCCATCGGCTCCAGTTTCCGGGATCGTGACGTGTGCTGTGATGGTGTGTTCGACGCCCAGAATCTGCGGTGCGGCCAATGGGTGCAGGATCGACGTGCCAGGGTAATAGGTGTATAGCTTCTTCGGGATCGCCGCGCCCGCTCGGGTTGGGTCGGCGACGCGCTCGTACCGACGGTCATCGAGCGGAAAGACATTGTACTTCTTCGCCTCGACCTCCCAGAGCGTGATCAAATCCTTCAACTTCTCGGGGTTCTTTGCGGCGAGGTCGTCGGCCTCGGTGAAGTCCACGTCCGTGTGATACAGCTCCCACTGGTCGTTTTCCCACGGCGTGTCCGTCTTGTGCCACGTCACCGCTGTCCAGCCATCGGCCCAGATCGCCCGACTTCCGAGCGTCTCAAAATACAGTACTCTCTTGCGTGTCCTGGCAGCGCTATCCGTGAATGAGTAGGCCATGCTGACGCCATGCATCGGCATCTGCTTCACCCCGTTCACGGACGTGGGTGCGGGTAGCCCCGCCACTTCCAGAATGGTGGGGACGACATCGGTGACGTGGTGATACTGATTGCGGATCGCGCCGCCATCTTTGATTTTCCCGGGCCATGAGATGATGAATGGGTCCGTGTTGCCGCCCGAATGCGTGTCCTGCTTCCAACGCTTAAGCGGTGCATTCCCCGCCATCGCCCAGCCCATCGGGTAGTGCGGGTCCGTGGACGGGCCGCCCGCCTCGTCGAGGTTCTTGAGCATTTCTTCGACTGTGTCCGGGAAGTAGTTCCGATAGCGGTCGGTATTCAAGGTGCCGTTCTGCAACCCTTTCTGGGAAGCCCCGTTATCCGAAACGAGCACAATGACAGTGTTGTCGCGGATACCCATTTCATCGAGCGCGGAGAACACACGACCGAGGTGATGGTCTGCGTGATCGACGAAGCCCGCGAAGACTTCCTGGAGCCGACAGTAGACCTGCTTCTGCTCGGCAGTCAGGTTGGCCCATGCCTGCACACCGAGGTTGGCCGGTGGCTAGACGGCCCCCTGAGGGACAATGCCGAGCTTCTTTTGCCGTTCGAAAGTCTCCCTGCACCTTGTCCCAGCCCTGGTCGAATTTGCCTTTGTACTTTGCGATGAATTCCTTCGGGGCGTGCAGTGGGGCATGGGCCGCGCCCAGGGCAATATAGGTGAAGAACGGTCGGCCGGTATTCGCCTGCTGCTGGTCGCGAATGTCAGCAAGAGCGCGGTCACACAGGTCTTCGGTCAGGTGGTAGCTAGGACGCGTGGGGGTATCGATGAAGTGGTTGTCCTGTACCAGCAACGGTGCCCACTGGTCGGTCTCTCCGCCGAGGAAGCCGTAGTACTTCGCGAACCCCATACCAAGCGGGCATAGACCTTCTTTTCATCCGCCGAACGGGAGTCCCACGTGGGGATGCCGGGGTCCCGCGGAGTCAGCCTGGTCCCCTTGGGAATCATGCCGATTTCCAGTTGCCTGGCGTGGGTCAACTCGCGTTGCCGGTCCCAGCCATAATCAGAATTCCCCGTGTACTTGTCGCGGTATTCCTTCGGCGGCTGGTGTGGGGCGTGAACCCTGGACGTGCTGAAGAAGTTGAACCACGGCTTGCCGGGGTTCGCGGCGCGGACGTTGTGAGTCCAGGCGATGGCCTCGTCCGTCATGTCGGCCATGAAGTGATAGCCCTGTTCAGAGGACCTGGGCTGGGCGACGGGCCGGGTGTCGCGGTAGAGCGTGGGGTAGAACTGCTACGTTTCGCCTTGGTTGAAGCCATAGAAGTACTCGAACCCCTGACCTGTGGGCCAATTGTGGAACGGACCGGCCGGGCTGATCTCCGGCTCAGGCGTGTTGTGTGCCTTGCCGAACATGGCCGTCGCGTAGCCGTTGTCGCGCAGTGTTTGAGCCACAACGGACGCGCTCTTCGGGATGATTCCCGTGTAGCCGGGATAACCGGTCCCCATCATCGATGATGACGCCCGTGCCGCAACTGTGATGGTTGCGGCCAGTCAGGAGAGCCGCCCGCGTCGGACTGCAAAGCGCGGTCGTGTGGAACTGGTTATGAATCAGCCCGTTCTTCGCGAGCTTATCGAGATGCGGCGTGGGGACCGGTCCACCGAACGTCGAACACATTCCGAAGCCGACATCGTCGAGCAGGACGAGCAGCACGTTTGGCGCGCCTTTCGGAGCCTGCTCTGGCTGCGGATTGTCTGGAGTCGAATCCCTGTACGTATCGCCAATCTTCCCCTTGAACTCTGGATCGGGTTTGGGAAGTTGCTCGCCGTCTGCCGCTACATGCGGGGCCTTCTTGTCCTGGCCGAGCGCATCGGTCATCCGACCGGAAGCCAGGAGCCAACCGAACATCGAACCGATGACGACGAGGAAAACAGACAACCTGAATCGCGAACGCATTGAAGAGCTTCCTTCCGCTGTGAAATCACTTGATCCCAGTTGTCAACGAAGAACCTGGGGGCTTCCTCGCGGAAGGAATGAATGATCGCAAGTACAACAACTGACTCGACTGAGAGCGTTGTACCTGCTGGCCTGCGAACTCGCGATGTCGCCAATTCTCACAAACACATCGAGCATCAAACACGTCGCCGTGTACGCTCAGCCCCGATTCGGCGTGGGTCAGTCAGCAGGCCAGTAACTTCGTCATGGAGGCCGAAGACCTGAACTTGGCACCGCAGTACGTGATGCGGGACAACGACACGAATTTCACGGCGGAGTTCGATGCGGAGGTCGAATCGATCGGGGCGAAACTCAATCGCAACCCGCGGGTCTTACCCAACCCGAAGGCGCACGTTGAGCGGTTCATCGAAAGTCTGAAGCAGGAATGCCTCGACAAATTCGTGATCGTTGCTGAACGGCGCCTGAACTACGTCAACCGGGAAGGGCGGCTGCACTACAACCGGGAACGGCCGCACGAGGCCCGCAGTCATCTGCCGCAGGGAATGGAGAAGCCGCCGGAGGCCAGCAAAAGCGTTCGGCTGAACGACGTTGTCTATTCGTCGCGGTTGGGGGGCTGCTGAAACACTATGAGCAGCGGGCGGCCTGAGGCGTCAAAAACAAAAGCCCCCCTGGGGTGATTACTCACACCAGGAGGGCCTTGCGTCAGGAATCGAACGACTTAGAGTTCGATCCCTTCAATTTCCGTCACGAACCGACCGGCGTCGCTGGTCAGGAACGCGCTCATCACCTCGAACACGGCGTCACTGAAGCCGCCGACGTTCAGGATATCGCTGCGTTCCGGGGCCTGCGTCGTCTGGTTCGGCTGCAGGTCGATGCAGATCAGCTTCGGCCCCGCGAAGTCGCCTCCGTGCAACCGCACCTGATTCCGCACGAACTGCTGCCATTCCGTCATCACGCCGGTCGAGCCATTCGCACCGTAGAAGTACGGACGACCCTGGTAGACCCAGCTCTCGTTGTCGCTGACCAGGACGACACCCGCGAACTTCCGCTTCGCGTAAGCCGCGTTTGCCTTCTTGATCGGCAACGAGCAGTCGGTTCCACCTCCACCGTACTTCGCCAGTCGGTCCGCCAGACTCAGGATCGAGTCGGACGGATCGATCTTCACATCGTACGCCTGCGTGTCGAACGGCACGACCACGCTCTCCGGGTTGCGCCGCAGGAGGGCCGCCGCCACGAGGGCCGCGACATCCACGCACCGCATCTTCGTCGTTGCGCCGCGGCCACGGCTTCCCGTAACCGGCGACTGCATTGACCCCGACACGTCGAGACCGATCACAATCGGTCCCGGCAGTTCCGGCACGTTGCCGCACGCGATCTCCGCCGCCTTGTGCAGTGCGGTCTTGATCGCCTGTGGCACTTCATCTGCTGCGTTCAAGTACGCCGCAAAGAACTGGTACGGAAACTGACGCGACCGACGGATTTCGTTTTCATCCGTCAGCCGAGCCGCGACCGCCTTCACGGTTTCCCCATCGTTGAAGACGCCATGCCGTTGCAGCGTGTTGAGGTTCATGCGCAAGGCCTGTGGACCCATCGTCTGCGCGATCGCCGCCCAAACCTTCGGTCCCTTGGCCGTGTCGGCCAGCAAGTCCCACCGCGCGTTCAGGCCCCGACGACCTTCGTCGCCACTCGAACTCTGCAACAGCGCGATCTGCTGTTCAGCCGTTTCCGCCGTGCGGAACGCGACCAACAGCCGGACCTGCTCCGGCAAGTCGACCTCACCCGCCGGCGTCCACTTCGCAACGTCCTTGTTCGTCAACCAACCGAACAGCGCCCGCCGGCTGTTGTCCGATGGCGTCGGCCGCGCCAGCCGCAGGATGTCCCGCAGCGACGGATCGTGACCGATCGACGCTGACAGCAGCTTCTCCGGCGATGCCGTGTTCAACCACCGCTGGAACGCCCGCTGCAGCGAACTCGAGAGGCTCTTCTTGCCGAACTGACCCGAGCGAATCATCTGGAACAGTGTCCGCAGCACGCGGCCGTTGTCGATCACGCGGTCGAATACCTGCTGGAACAGGACCGTGTCCCGCGCGGCGAGCGTCGCCGTCACCGCAGCCGGCATGTCCTTCAGGTACGCGCGCTCGCGCGAGTAGACCGCCAGCTTCGCCAGGAAGACGTTGTCGTTCACCTGAGCGATAAGCGACTTCAGCGTGTCGAACTGCGTCTCGGCATCGGCGTAGAACGTTCCATTGAAGCAACCCGTCGCCGCGAACTGAGCGAGCGCGTGCTTCGGGTCCAGCGCATAGGCCGGTCCACCGGCTTCGTTCCGCGCCGGGGCTCGTGGAAACAGCGCCTTCATGCGCGAAAACAAGGACTTGTTGGCCATGATCCGACCTCCAAACAAAAGTGGCCCGACGAAGGGGTGGCGAGAGAACTGGCCTTGCGGCCATTCCGATGCTCTATCCCGTTGAGCTACTGCTTTCGCAGGCGGGACTTGAACCCGCAGCCTTCGGAGTAAGACGGACTCCCATCCGACAGTCGAGCCGACGTCAAACAACCAGGCTGACAACACCGTCGGCGCTGGTTTCCCTTCAATTGTTAAAACAGATTCGACGAGGGAGGACCGAGAGGTGTCGTTAGACCTTACGGCCGTCCGTATCCTCTGCTATCGCAAAAGACCGTGGACTGACGCATGCTTCTCGAAGAGATCTCTGCGTCGTTTACTAGCCCGTCACCCTGCATCGCTACCTTTGGACCGTCACGGACTCCCAGACAGCAGTCGAATCAGAAGACGATGTGGACATTG
>JAIXZD010000321.1 GCA_027489895.1 Planctomycetaceae bacterium | reverse complement strand
GCGAGCATCCGCGAGTCGGGCTGTTCGTTCTGGGAACTGATCAGTCGTGAGTAGGCGATCCAGCCGGCCTGCTGCAGTTGCTTGAGGAGTGCGACCTCCAGTTCCGTCAGGTCTGTTTTGGTCCGATAGGAGAGCAGGTAGCGCGACGAAAACGAACCCGGTGCGTCGACCGGGGCGACGCGCGGCAGCCAGCGGGCATCGTAGTTGCCGCCAAACCGGAGACTGACCTGCAAGTCCTTCTCGTGGCCGGGTTGCGGGGGGATTGGCGGCGAGTACGACACGTTGAGCGCGTGGCCCTCTTTCTGAAAGTTGAGACCGGGGACCGAGGGGTCGGGCTCGGCGATCTCCGTCCAACCTGCTGAACCGAGGAGGTGTCGATAAAACAGCTCGGCTTCGTCCTGGGAGACCGGCGCGGTGTAGGTTTCCATCCCGCCATAGCTATACCCCGACACGGCACCCGGTAGACGCGGAAGCGAGCGAATGTCGATCACTTGCTGGAATCGGGCCGGGGTGTCGGACCGCTTCGCCGCCGTCCCCGATTCCCGCAGTGTGGGCTGCGCTAGCGGTTCGATCGCCAGCGACTTCGCCGCCTCGGCGGTCCCCCAGATGCGAACGAAGCCTTGCTCGGACGCGACGACGAGGGCCTTGCTATCAGGCAACCACGCCAGCGCGACTGTGCGGTCTCCGGTGGCATCGAACACCTGAGTGACGCCTCGCGTCGGGGCGTTCCACACTCGCACCGTAGAATCGCCCGCATAGGTGGCGACGCGTCCCCCGTCGGGCGAAAAGTCGATCAGACGAGCACCGGAACCGCTCAGGGCGGGTCCGGTCGATTTGCCCGCTTCAACGTCCCATCCCTGGGCACGCCCCTCGCCATCGGTAAACAGGAGCGTTTTGCGATCGCGGGTGAGTCCCAGAATCGGTTGGGAGACCCGTTCGGACGAGACGGTGGTCACCTTCTCACCTGTCTCCAGATCCCAGATTTCCGTTTTCTGGCCAGCCGTGACAAGTCGCGTTTCCGAGAGGAAGACGAAGGCCGACACCTCTTGCGAATCGACCTTCAGGCTCCGCACTTTTTTCCCATCAGCCACCTGCCAGACGCGGACTTCGCCGGAGTAACTCGTCGTCGCGAGGAGTTTCGAATCGGGCGAGAAGACCAGCTCCGACAACCGGCCTTCGTGGGCGGGAATGACGTATGCCTCGCTCAGATCGCTCAGCTTCCAGACGCGCAGCTTGCCGCGATTGTCGCCGGCGGCGAGCCATTCCCCATCGGGAGAGATTCCGACTGACAGGATCGGCCGTTCGACGTCGCCTTCCTCGCGGAGATTGGCGATCAGATCGACCTCCGGCTGCGATTGGCCGACGGTCCAGACGGTCAGTTTGGATCCACCGAGGACGAACCGTTTGCCATCGGGCGTGAGCGCCATGTCCTGGACGAAAAAGTCGTCAAATTCGTAGGCGGCCAGTAACTGGAGCGCGGCGTCGTTCGGAATCCGCCATTTCTCCAGTTGCTCCGCAGACGGTGTTGGACGCGGTTTGACCAGCGGCTTGGTGCCTTCCAAGGCCTGACTGGCTATCTCGGCAGGCGCCGGGGTGGAAGTCGCCTCTCCCGAAACTGGCCCTGTGACTGCTTCGCCCTCTGCCGAGGGCGAAGCAGGCTCTCCGCTCGTCGTGGCAGGCGACGCCGACGGGGAGCTTCCGGTCTCCGAGCCGACTGTTGCGACTGGAGTCGCGGGGGGCGGACTGGCCGACTCGCCCTGACATCCCCAGCAACCCAGCAGCAGCGCCAGAGCGAGCCAGGTTTCCGGCCGACTGTTCCGGACGGTGGCATGCGGACGAAGCACAGAGCAGGGGACTGAGCGATGCATGGCGAGAAACCTGGCGACAACGGAACGGGCAGCGGGGTCGGTCGGCTTGACGAGTGTTCACCTCGCCACCACGACACACGACATCGTCGCCGATTCTAGCCAGACGGGCGGACACTGCCGAGCGCGGCGTGCAGTCCAGCCGAGTGCCACTTCGGGCATGATCGGCGGGTCGCGTGGACGCGGGCGATGAGCGTCTGGGTAACGACGCTGTCGGAAGGATCGGTGCCTTGAGTCCCACAATCGGAGAGTCCCGGAACCCAAACGCCGAAGGCCACCCCTGCCGGGGGACACCTCATCGCAAGTCATCGGATCAGTGCAGGCCGATTCCGAAGGGGCAGGGCGACGGCTTTCGAGACCAGGTCGTCCCGCGTTCAGAAAGTCGTCCGATGCGTAAGCATTCGCTACGATCTTGGATTGCGTGGGAAGACCTTCAACCTGGCACGTGGCCGGTCGCATCTCCTGCACCTGGCTCCATTGCGTCAAAGCTGGCCCTGAAATGATCCGCACCATGAAAAACTTGCCTGTCGCGCTGCTGTTGCTGTCTCTGGTTGTGGTTGAGGGCTGGACGGGCGTAATCCGCGCGGCCGAGCCGATCAGCGAGCAGGAGGCGTACGAGATTGGCGTCGAGGCATATACCTATCTTTACCCCCTTGTGGTGATGGACACGACGCGACGGCAGGCGGTGAACATCGAATCGGGAAAGGTGATTGGGCGCGGCCCGATGAACGAGTTCACCAACGTGAGGACCTTTCCCCCGGCCGACTTTCGCGATGTGGTCCGGCCGAACTTCGACACGCTGTATTCGATTGCCTGGCTCGATCTGACCAGCGAACCCGTGGTGGTCGCGACAGCAGACACGAAAGGCCGCTATTTCATGCTGCCCATGCTCGACATGTGGTCTGACGTGTTTGCCTGCCCCGGACAACGGACGACCGGAACCGGAGCGAGTCGGTTTGCCGTCGTGCCACCGAAGTGGCAAGGCACGCTGCCTGAGGGGGTCGAGCGGATCGACGCTCCGACGCCCTATGTTTGGGTGATTGGCCGCACGCAGACCAACGGCGCGCAGGACTATGACGCGGTCCACAAGGTTCAGGATGGATTCACGATCACGCCGCTGTCACAGCTAGGACAACCCGCCCGACCCGTTCCGGTGAAAATCGACCCGACGGTCGACATGCGGACGCCTCCGATGAAGCAGGTGGATGCGATGGACGCCGCGAAGTACTTTTCGTACGCGGCGGCCCTGCTGAAGGTGAATCCGCCACACATCACGGACCAGCCGATTTTGGCGCGGATGCGACGGATTGGCATCGTGCCCGGGAAGGATTTCGAGATCGGGCAGATGAGTCCGGCCGTGCGGCGTGGGCTGGAGCGTGCGGCACCGGACGCGCTCCAGTCGATGCAGAAGAAGATTCCGACGCTGGCACGCGTCGTGAATGGCTGGCAGATGAACACCGACACGATGGGTGTTTATGGAACGTACTATCTCAAACGGGCCATCGTGGCGATGGTTGGCCTGGGGGCCAATCTGCCGGAAGACGCCGTCTACCCCATGGTGGTCGGCGATGCCGAGGGAAAGCCGCTGACAGGAGCGCACAACTATGTGATGCACTTTACCAAGGACGAGATTCCGCCGGTGCGGGCGTTCTGGTCTGTCACGCTGTACGACAGCGAAGGGTTCCCGGTCGCCAATGAGTTGAAGCGCAATGCGATTGGGGACCGGGACGCATTGCAGTTCAACGCGGATGGATCGCTCGACCTGTATATTCAGCAGGCCTCGCCGGGGCTGGACAAGCAGTCGAACTGGCTACCAGCCCCCGGTGGAGCGTTCAATCTGACGATGCGGCTCTACTCGCCGAAAGCCCAGGTTCTGGACGGAAACTGGGTGCCCCCTGCGGTGAAACGCGTGAAGTAGTGAGGGGCGGGGAGACGCGGGGCGGCGGCGAGCGGCACTGGAGCCTCAGGGATGCGTCCCGGACGCGGGAGCCGAGTCTCGCGGTCGTTGCAGTTGCACCTGCCTCACGAACTGCGCGACCTTTTCGTCGTAGTGGTTTCGATTTTCGTAAGTGGGGCGAAACGATTCACGCAGTTCTTTCAGCCTGGGAAGTAAGGCTTGCGACCGCCCCGCCTCGATTTCGGCGATCGTAGTGTCGATCAAATCGGCGGATGCTTGACCATACCAGGCGTTGTACTGGAATCGGCACAGCAGGTCAGTGCCGACGCAAGAGACAAACGTCGTAAACATCAACAATCCGAGTGCCAGCAAGATGCGAACGCCACGGTAGGGGTAGAACTCCGAAACCAACCAGGCCAGCAACAAGCCAATTGCGATCAAGATGGGAATGGCTGGCATGGTGGACAACTCCGTGATTTTGTTGAACAACGACGGGTCAGTGGAAGTGTAACGCTCACTGGATGATCGTCAGGCAGCCTGGGGCAAACTCATTCACACGGCCGTTGAAGAGAGTCGCCGTCTGCCGCTTGCCTTACTGAGTTGGAAACTTGAAGTGTCCCATCCCGAAGACCTTTCTGTTGTTGGCTGGGGGTTATCTCAGCCTTCCAGGAAGGTCACCGGTGGCCCAGCCAAAAGTTCAATTTGCGCTGACATCAGGAGACGCAATCTCTCATTTGTGAACGGATGCGCTGCAGCATAGCGTGTGGCTCGTACGGCGGGTTCGTCCACAGAATTATCATATAGTTCGTATTACTCCACTGGACTCTATACACGCTACCCACGACAATGCCGTCTGTCCGGATTCCGCCGAAACCGACCTGAGACAGGCGTGAGGATTCGGCCGGAGCCCGTTTTGAGCGAGGTGAGTTGTGCGTGCCGTCTCTGTTTTCTGCGTGGTGGTCGCGATCGCCCTGGCGTGGTGCGGGTCGGTCCGATCACAGGATTCGGCTCTGGCGAAGGAGACCGACGCCGCCGAGCAACTTCCAAAGGATCCTGCGGCGTGGATCAACTCGCCTCCCTTGAATCGTGAGATGCTGGGCAAGAAGGGGGTCTTGCTGGTGTTCTTCGAGGAGTCTTGCCCCTGGTGCGCTGGCCAATGGCCGGTTCTGATGAAACTGTCTCAGGATTCGTCCGCCAGTCCTGTGCTGTTCGTCGCGGTGAACTCGGGCAATCCCCGATCCGCGGTGGAAGCGTATGTTCGCGAGCATAAGATCACGTGGCCGGTGATTGTCGACCCCGATCGGTCCCTGGAAGAACGAATTGGCATCGGGACGATCAGTCTGAAAAACATCACCCAGTACCGGGTGATCCGATCCACCGGTGAGTTGCGGGTTGCCGATTGGAGAATGCCAGAAACTTCGGTCGAAAGCGCGTCGCAGGGAGCGGCATGGAACGTCGACCCCGCCAAAATCCCCGCAGAGCTGAACGCGGCCTGGCGCGCGGTGGAATTCGGCAACTACCCGGCGGCGGCGGCGATGGTCGTGAAGGGAACCAAAAACGGCAAACCCAACGTCAAGCAGGGGGCGGAGTCGCTTTTGGCGTTCGTTCAGAGCGAACTGGATCGCGAGTTGGCCGCGG
>JAIXZD010000017.1 GCA_027489895.1 Planctomycetaceae bacterium | reverse complement strand
CCCGAGCGGAAGCGCTCGGGATTTCAGGAACTGGGGCTGCCGTACGCGCCCGATCCCGCGATCAGTCGGCATCTGGCCGCGTTCCTGGCGGCGCATGCCCAGTCGGCCAGCGACGACCCCAGGCAACCGGTGCCCGCTGGTACGCTCGCCCGACCTGATGTTCTGTTGCTCAACGGAGGATTTTTCCACGCCCCCAAGCTGGCGGCGCGACTGATCGCGCTGCTGCAGCGGTGGTTCCGGACGCCGGCAACACCGGATTGGTCGCCGCTGGTGCTCGACCATGATCGCCTCGATCTGGCGGTGGCGCGCGGGGCGGCCTACTACGGGCTGGTGCGGCGCGGTGAGGGGGTCGCCATTTCCGCGGCCCTGCCCCGCAGCTACTACCTGGGCACGGAGGACGTTTCGGCCACTGGCGAAGTGACTCGGGCCGCGCTGTGTGTGATGCCGGCGGGGACGGAAGCGGGAGCCGAGGTCGACCTGGCGGCCCGCGAGTTCGACTTGCGTGTCGGCCAGCCGGTCGAGTTCCCGATCTATGTCTCGAGCACCCGGCTGATCGATCCGGCGGGGGCCGTGGTGGCGATCGAACCGGAAGCGATGACGATGCTCCCCCCCGTGCGGACGGTGCTCCAGGGGCAGCGGAAGAGTGAGACGGGGACGCTGCGCGTGCGGCTGCAGTCGCGTCTAACAGAGATTGGCACGCTCGACCTGTGGTGCGCCGAGACTGAGGGGACGCGCCGCTGGAAGCTGCAGTTCGATGTCCGGGCGGCGACCGAGACCGACGTCGTCGCGATCGGTTCGACGGGCGAAGCAGCGGGCATTCTCGATGAAGCGTCTGTCACCCGCGCCCAGAATCTGATCCTGGAGACGTTTACGGAGGGCCAGTCGGCTGACCCGGAGTCGCTGATGAAGCGACTGGGGGAAGCGCTCGAGCTTTCTCGCGATGAATGGCCGGCCGTGTTGCTGCGGCGGCTGTGGGAAGCCGCCCTTGAGCGGGTGGAAGGCCGCCGTCTGGGCCCGAACCATGAGGCGCGGTGGCTGAATCTCGTGGGGTTCGCGCTGCGGCCTGGGTATGGTGTCGCGGCCGATGAATGGCGGGTCGGCGAGACGCGGCGGCTGCTGGGCGACAAGCTGGTGCAACCGTCTGGCCAGGGGCGCAGCGAATGGTGGATTCTTTGGCGGAGGCTCACGGGCGGGCTGACCTCGGGTCAGCAGGTGTCGCTCGTGGCACCGCAGTTGGCGCAGCTCAAGACGCTCGTCAAACAGCCTGGCAAAGCGAAGTCAGCCGGGGCGGAAACGGTCGAGTTGATTCGACTATTGGCGAGTTGCGAGCGGCTGCCGCTGGCGACCAAGAGCGAGCTGGGGCAACTGTTCCGCAAGCTGGTGCAGAACGAAGGCGGCGAGTTCCCGGCGGGCTGGTCGCGTGCGGCGCTGTGGGGCCTGGGGCGTGTGGGAGCGCGGGTCTTGCAGTACGGTCCGCTCAATCTGACGCTGGGGGCCGAGCAGGTCGCGGGGTGGGTGGAGGGGCTGCTTGCTCGTCCGGGCGACGAGGCGACGCTCAAGCTGACACTCGTGCAACTGGCGCGTCGGACGGGGGACCGCTATCGCGATCTGCCCGCCACCGCGCGCGAGCAAGTGCTGGAATGGCTCGCCGCCCATGCGGCTCCCGCCGAGTACCTGCGGCTGGTCTCTGAGGGCGGCCCCGACCTCGCTGCCGAGACCCGTGCCGCAATCCTCGGCGACAGCCTGCCTGCGGGTCTCACCCTCCGCCGCTAGCGCGGTTTCAGGACTGTCTTGTAGCGGAACGCGTGAGCGTTCCCACGCCGGCGCGGCCGCCTGCGCCACGCAGGAGGCTTTGATTCACCACCAAGGCACCAAGGGCACCAAGGAAAGGCAAATCAAGACGGGAGAGGCGCGGTGGGAGGGAGGATTTCGAGGGGAGTGACTGCGTGTTTTCAGGACGGGCTCGCCTGGCTGACTCGTCTGCTATTCGATCTCGGCGCGGTCGAGTTCGATCATGGCACGATCCGCCTCGAAGATGGGCGGATAGAGTGCCCCGGCTCGCAGGTTGACGGTCACTTCACCCAGGGGCCTCGGTCGGGCGATCCCGCGAAACACCGGCAGTCCCGACCGCAGGGCGATGATCTCCCGCCGGGTTTTGCCGCGGGGGGCGTCGGGCCAGGGACGGGGTTGTTCGGTCAGCTCGAAGAGGGCTGGGACCGCGTACTGCATGTACTGCCAGTAGGCCGGGTGATCGGTCTGCAGGACGAGGAACCCCTCGGGTTCGAGCACGCGGTGGGCGAGTTTCAGGAACTCGGGCGCGACGAGCCGTTTGGGGTAGTCGACCGGCTCGTACCAGGGCTGCGGGTGATAGACATGAATCTCGCGGACCGAGTGCGGGGCAACATGCTGGGATAGCAGCTTCAAGCCATCGCAGACCGCGAACCGCACATTGGCAAGCCCGCGCTGGTTGGCCCGGCGGGTCGCATAGCGAATCACCACGGGCAACAGGTCGGTGGCGAGGTGGTTGAAGTCGGGCCGCAGGATGGCGCTGGAGAGCGTCGAGCGTCCGTTCCCGCAGCCAATATCGAGCACGACCGGCCCGGCCCGTCCAAACAGAGCCGCCCAGTCGCAGTGCCCTTCGGGCAGCGCCTTGAGCGCGGTCCGGGTCCACTGGTCCTCGGGCAGGATCTCGCCCGGGATGGGGACTCCGAACTCGCGTTCGATCTGGCGTTTGGGTGGACGAGTCATGGAGGAGGATTTTGGAGAGTGGTCGAGGGGCGGGTTGAGGGCGGGGGAAGCCTCACGGCTTCCGCTACGACGGGTCTTCCGCCGGGGAAGAGGCTGCATCGACACCGAGACCTTTTTCGAGCTCGTCTTCCGTTTGCATCACTTCTTGCGGGGCGCAGGCGGAGATGCGTTTGACGACGATGGTCGCGTACGAGCCGCGCGGCAGGACGAACTTCAACGTCAGTTTCTGGCGCTTGGGATAGAGGTCGTCGTCTTCGGCGACCACTTCGATTTCGGGGATGCGTAGCGCCAGCGGCCGGTCGCCCTTCGAGAAGAAACTGTCGCGAGGATACTTCACGCGCAACTGGCGGAGTTCGAGGCCGAAGCGGGCGGCTTCTTCCGTGAACAGCGGTGTGGCGTCGCCAAGCTCGTTCATGTTTCGGGCCGAGGGTAACGGCAGTTGGCGGGCAGCCAGCGCCTCGTTCAGGGCGGGTGGGAGCTTGCCGGGGAAGAGCGCCTCGCCCCAGGTGGATGCGATGGGCGT
>JAIXZD010000194.1 GCA_027489895.1 Planctomycetaceae bacterium | reverse complement strand
GGTGGCGTTGATCGGCGTGGTTTCCCTGCGGTCTCGTCTGTGGTAGAGTGCAGTTTCGCGCCGGGCACCGAACCCGGCCAAGGACCAGACGCTCTAACGAGCAGAGTGTGGGATTTTCGCAGATCCCCACGCCGTCTGGCTCCCCGCGAACCAGACGGATGGTTCGGAGAAATCCGATCCAACCGCACGGCCCGAAGAAAACAGCCCGAAGAATTTCGAGCGCGTAGCTCAGTCGGTAGAGCAACGGACTTTTAATCCGTAGGTCCTGGGTTCGAGTCCCAGCGCGCTCAATGCGTCCCTCACGAAAAACCCCGGCATTCGCTGGGGTTTTCGCGTTTCTAGAGGAGTTTCCCGCAACACGCTTTTGGTGAACACAAGTGCAGATTCAGACACAGGGACACACACAGAGTGTGTCCGTTTTTGTATTCCGTTGTGTGTGGTGACCACGAGCTACTAAGAATTCCGCGAGGACAACAACGTCTCCGGACAAATCGAAGTCGCGTCCGCCAAATCCGCATCTCATACGGACTCTCCTTTGGCATATCATGCCTCCATGATGCCAGAGGGCCTTCGTCATGCCGTACCACGAATTCTTCTGGACCGAACGGGCGATTGAGAAAGTCGCCGAGCATGGACTGACTGTTGATGATGTGGAACACGCCGTGTTGAGCACAAATCGCAAATCGGCTCGCTCGCGGTCTTCCGGACTGCCGACTTACACCGGTCGGACTCGTGCTGGGGAACTGATTTTCGTGGTGTTTGAAAAGCTGGACGCAGTGCAGATCATGGTTGTGACGGCTTACCCAGTCGAAGCTTAAGAGCGTGTGAGGTCCGACATGGCGGAACGAATCATTCACCAGACGACGCTCGAGGAAGCCGCCCGGATCGACCGGTTGGCCGCGCTGGCGGAGCAGGACCACGACGACCTCGTCGAACGATTCCGGTTACACGCGCTGGCTGCCGCTGAGCCGACATTCCGGGGCGAGTTGCTTCGTGCGATCGAGCACACCACTGTCGAGCTGGAAGAATTGGCGAAGTTGGCCGGTGTGGACCTTCTGACGTTCGATGACTTCCGGTGTGGCACGGTCGAACTCCCACTCGCCGCGTTTGAACGGCTGGCGCGGCGGCTGGGGTTTTCGCTTGTCAAGACGGCGGAGCCCGCCCAGGTCTGACAGCCTGTCCGGGGCAGCTTCGGCGCATGATCCACACAATCGGCGCACGCGGGACGGGATCTGTCTTTCCTTGGTGCCTTTGTGCCTTGGTGGTCATTCCCACGCCTCGCGGGTGTCCGCGTCAGTTCGGCTTCGCGCAGTGTCGGGTTGCTGGTTAAATCGGGCGTTCTTCTGGCGACCGGCCTTTCACGGAGGCGGACCGGGGCCGCGGAATCGCACGTTTTGCCGGCAAGGATGCCATGGCCGACTATCGCACGCATGTCACCACCTCGACGGTGTTGGGAGTCGGGTACGGGGTGGCGACGACGTACCTCGCCGGGTTCACGCCCGTCCAGGGGGCGCTCGCCTGCTGCCTCACCGGCATCGCGGGGATGTTCCCCGACATCGACTCCGAGACCGGCCGTCCCGTTCGCGAGATCTCGACCCTCAGCGCGGCCATCGCGCCGCTGTTGCTGCTCGAACGACTCGTCGAATGGGCAGGCGACATGGAGTCGGCCATGCTGCTGGCCGTGCTGATGTACATCGGCATCCGCTATGGATTGGCCTCGGTCTTGGGGCTGTTCTCCGTCCATCGCGGGATGTTTCATTCGATTCCCGCGATGCTCATCGCGGCTGAGGCGACTTATCTGGCCTACGGGTCGCCCTCGATCCTCGTCCGGCTGCTGATGGCCGGGGGCGTGGCCCTGGGGTTCCTTTCCCATCTGGTGCTCGACGAGATTTACAGCGTCGACTGGAAGGGCGGCGTGCTTCGCCTGAAATCGAGCGCGGGGAGCGCGCTCAAGCTTGTCAGCCGCAGCTGGGGCGCCGTGGTCTTCTGCTACGGGCTGTTCTTCACGCTGACGTACGCGGTCTGGGTCGATGGCGGATTGTCGAAGATTGGCCTCGGAGACGCGTCCGTCGCGAAGAAGCCGCCCGTGGTGAAGCGCCTGCCCTGGCGACAGGCCCGCTACGACGACGTGTTCAGCCGGTGAGCGAGCCGGGGGAAGTCTCACGACTTCCGCTACGACGCGCGGTGTGTCAGGCGGTCGGCGTTTGTCCCAGGACGACATCGATCCGAGCCGACAGTTCGCCAATCTTCGAATCGGGCAGCGGTTCGAACGCGGCGCTCAGGGCTTTCTTGGCGGCCTCGGTCTTCAGGCTCTGGAAGATGCCATCGCGCTCGTTCCGTTCGTCGCCCGCGATGTAGAACTGCGTCGTCAGCAGCTCGCGGTCGCCCTTGCGAACCTTGACGTGAATGTGCGGCGACCGACCGGGGTAGGGGACCGGCTTGATCGTGCGGAAGTAGTACTCGCCCGTGCTGCTGGTGAGAAACCGGCCGAAGCCCTGGAAGCTCGAATCCCGCTTGTCGGCGTTGCCGCTCTGGGAATGGAGATAGGCGCCGTTGTTGTCGCATTGCCAGATCTCGATGACATGATTCCGCAGCGGCTGCCCGCTGGCATCGAGAATCCGCCCGGAGAGATGCGTGATCGTTCCCACGGCCGGTGTCAGCGCATCGTTGAGCACGAGCAGATCGTTGTCGGTATCGAGCGGCAATTGGTCGGGAAAGAACGGGCCTTCGGTCTGCCGGGGCGTGGGGAACCGTTTGTCGACTTCCTCGGCGAAGAGTCCGGGAACCGCAAAGAACGGGGAGAGGGCGAGGCCCGCGCTGCCCAGGACGGTGCCGCCCAGGAGGCGGAGCGAATCGCGACGGGAGAGACTGTGCATGGAAGTGCCTTGCAGGATCGATGTCGTCAATGGGGGAACAGTCAGCGTAGGGTGTACTTCAACCCGGTTCCCAACAGGAGGTCACTACGAATCGAACCCCGGAAGAGGGAGAAAGTTTCGGTGGGATTCGTCCCGAAGGAACGGTCGATTCTGGGGTCACGCCCGGCGACCCGACCCTGTGAGGGGTCGGTGGCGAAGGATGTTGATCTGCGGGGTTGTGTTGTTGATGGAGTGTCTGGTGGTTGGGAGCGGAAGGCGCGGCGTCCTGTCGCTACGCGATCCGAGCACCAGGCGCCCGGACCACCCAGAGTGGTGTGGTTCTACGTCACGGGCGCCGCGGGCGGGTTGTTGCCCGAATCAGGATTGATACGCTGCCCAGGTGCGGATCAAGTGCGGGGTGGGGTGGTCATATCGACCTGGACGACATTTCAGCAGGAAAGCGGGACGCCATGAGATCGCTGATCAGCGGAGACATTCCACACCCGTTCGGAACTCGACGGTTCCGAGCAGAGCGTCGCCACGCCCGCTCGTGCTGGGCAGCACTGGTTCGACACGGGCTGTTCGCGCTCGCGCTGTTTTGTCCCCTGGCCGTGACGGCAGATGACAAGCCGCTGGAATTGACCGAGGCCAACCAAAAACTGTTGGTGACGTTCGACGACGAGTTCGTGCGGATCACGCCGGGCGAAGGGACGTTTCCTGCCACGTTTTCGCTGGGAGATGCGAATGGTCCGGAGAGCGAGCAACCCGTGCGGGAGGTTCGGCTATCAAAACCGTTTTCGATCGCGAAGTACGAGGTGCCGCAGAATCTGTATGAGGCGGTGATGGGCGTGAACCCGAGCAAGTGGAAAGGGCCCCGCAATTCGGTCGAGATGCTAACGACGGCTGAGGCCGAGACGTTCTGCGCGCGGGCGACGCAGGCGCTGCGGGAAATGGGACGTTTGCAGGCGACCGAGGTGATTCGTCTGCCGAGTGAAGCCGAGTGGGAGTACTCGGCCCGTGCGGGGACGACGACGGCCTACAGTTTTGGCGACGAGGCGCGGAATGCGACCGATGCGGGGAAGAAGGCGAGTCGGCTCGATGCGTATGGATGGCACACGGGCAACGCGGCCGGGAACGATCCGCCGGTTGGTGCGCTCAAGCCCAACCCGTGGGGTCTGTACGACATGCATGGCTACCTGTGGGAGATCACGGCCGATGGTTGGGCCGAGTCGCATGCCGGGGGTCCGGCCGATGGCGGGCCGCGTGCGGTGCCGGACGATGGCCGGCGGGTGCTGAAGAGCGGATCGTGGAAAGATCGCTACGAGTCGCTGCGGAGTGCCGCGCGAAAACCGTACGCGGCCGAGGGCAAAGACGACGCCGTCGGCTTCCGCTGCGTGAAGGCGATGCGCTAACCCGACCCCATCCCGTGGTAGCGGAAGTCGTGAGACTTCCCCAGCGCGGGATCGCCAGGCCCACGTAGTCCAGTCCTTCGAGAGAGAGAAAAAATGTCAGGTGGCTGGTGGCGGGGTCTGTGGCAGGCAATCGGGACGAGTCGATCGCCAGGCCGTGAACACCGGAACGGACCACGGCGTGCACCCTGGGTCGGTGTCTTATTGGCCTGGCTACTGAGCGGGCCAATCGAGACACAGGGCGAGCCGTTTCGGGCTGCCTATGACCGCGCAGTCCAGCGCGTCGAACGCTACAAGGGCCTGGTGGGTCGGTTGCAACTGGTGCCGCGCTGGTTGCCAGCCGACCCGCGCGACGGAAAGACAGTTGGTACGGCGCGTGATGCGGAACGACCCGTGCGCTTCTGGTATCGGATCGAGGCGGGGTCGGGTCGGGTTGAATATTGGCTGGTCGATGCGACGGCGGGAACGCGTGCGCCCGCATTCGATGGGGAACGCATCGCAGCCGGGCTGAACGAGGCGCTGAAAACATCCGATGCCAAGTCCGCCCGGAAACCGCTGGCCGCTGGTTCGCTCGATCTGGATGACCTGGAGTTCGACGGACAGAACCGGCTCGTCCGGTTCCGTCACCAAGGCGCGTTTTGGCGCGTCACCGCAGAGGGTGGTGTACTGCGCGAGGAACCGGGTGCGACAGCCCCTGCCGATTCGCTGGAGACGCCGCCCCAGAATCGCGATCGGTCCGGCTCGACAGAGATTCGGTTTGTGAATCGCACGGGGGGGCCGGTCGAGTTGATCTGGCTGGCCCCCGACGGAAAGCGCACCAGTTACGGAACGATCGAAGCGGGCACCGAGCGTTCGCAGCAGACGTATGTCGGTCATGAATGGCAGGTGGTCGGGCCGCGCGGCGCGGTGCTGACGACCTGCGAGGGGCTGGACGAAGCGACCGTCATTGAGGTGGGTGGGTCGCAGTCACCGGATGGCGTCTGGGTAGCGAGCGTTCGGGAGCACAACCTGTTCGTGACGCGTGTCGCATCGGGCGAAGAGACCCGGTTGACGACCGATGGCACGGCTGAGGATGGCTACCGGGGTGAGGTCCACTGGTCGCCCGATTCGAGTCGCGTTGTGGCGATCCGCGTCCGTGCGGGGGACCGGCGGGAGGTGACGGTCGTCGAGTCGTCACCAGAGGACCAGGTGCAGCCCCGGACGGTTCGGTACGACTACTTCAAGCCGGGCGATCGGCTGCCCCACCCGCGGCCCCGGCTGTTCGAGGTGGCGACCGGGCGGGCGATCCCGATCGACGAGACGTTGTTCGCCAACCCCTTCACCGAAAGCGGCATGCTGCCGGTGCGGTGGCAGGGCGATTCGTCGGAGTTTTGCTTCTCGTACAACGAGCGGGGGCATCAGCGGTTCCGGATCGTGGGGGTCAGTGCGACAACCGGCGCGGCGCGGGCAATCGTCGAGGAACAGCCGGAGACGTTCTTCTGTTACAGCCAGAAGCAGTTTCAGCGGTTTATCGAAACGGAACGGACAGACGCTGCGGGACGTTCCGTGCGGGTGGCGACGGAGTTGATCTGGATGTCGGAGCGGGACGGGTGGAACCATCTCTGGCTCGTGGATGTGGCGACAGGCCGCGTGAAGAACCAGATCACCCGAGGGGAGTGGGTGGTGCGAAGTGTCGACCATGTCGATGAGGCGGCGCGGACGATCTGGTTCTTTGCCGGAGGCGTTCGTGCGGGCGAAGACCCGTATCACCAGCATCTCTGTCGGGTCGGGTTTGATGGGAGCGGGTTTCAGCGGCTGACAGAGGGAGATGGTTCGCATCGGGTCGAGTGGTCCCCCGATCGGACGCTGTTTGTCGATACGTGGTCGCGGGCCGATCTGCCGCCTGTGCATGAGCTGCGGCGCGCGGATGGGTCGCTGGTGATGGAGCTGGAACGGGCCGATGCGGCGCCCTTGTTGGCGACGGGCTGGCGACTGCCGGAACGGCTTGTCGCGAAGGGGCGGGATGGGGTGACGGACATTCACGGGTTGATCTACAGGCCGCCGCAGTGGAAGGCGGGGCGTAAGGCTCCGGTGCTGGAGTACATCTACGCCGGTCCGCATGGAGCGTTTGTCCCAAAGGAATTCCGGCCGGTCTCGGATGGCGACGTGCAGACGCTGGTCGAGCTGGGGTTCGTGGTGGTGCGGTGCGACGGGATGGGGACGAACCATCGCTCGAAGGCGTTTCACGACGTCTGCTGGAAGAATCTGGGCGACTCGGGTTTTCCCGATCGGATCGCATGGATTCGGGCGGCTGCGGCGCGGTATCCCGAACTCGACCTGGAGCGGGTCGGCATTTATGGCGGCAGTGCGGGAGGGCAGAGCAGCACGCGGGCGCTTCTGGCGCATGGAGAGTTTTACAAGGCGGCTGTTTCGGATTGTGGCTGTCATGACAACCGGATGGACAAGATCTGGTGGAACGAGCAGTGGATGGGTTGGCCGGTCGGCCCGCACTACGCCGAGCAATCGAATGTGACGCAGGCGCATCGCCTGCAGGGAAAGCTGCTCCTGGTCGTGGGGGAGCTGGATCGGAATGTCGATCCGGCGAGCACGCTGCAGGTGGCGAACGCGTTGATTCGAGCGGACAAGGATTTTGAGTTGCTGGTGATGACGGGTGTGGGACATGGGTCGGCCGAGCGGCCCTATGGCAGGCGGCGGCGGGCGGAGTTTTTTGTGCGGCATTTGCAGCCGGAAGGCCTTGAAGCGGTCCGGTGAGGGGAAGCGCAGCGATTGGGAAAGGAAAACGGGAGCGACGTGAACGTGGGAACTGGTTGCGGGGGTTGAGGTTGGGTTGGGTGTCGGTGAGAAAATGAGCGTCACGGCGTTGTCTGGCGCGCAAGAAACCCCCCTGGGTTGAAGGGGCCGAAGACAGAGCAGGTCGCCCCTGAAAACCAACGGGGAGTGGGCGGATGCTGGGTGTCGTGGGCGACTGGTGGGCGGGCGTTCGCTCGCGGGTGCGGTACAGGCGGCTGGTGCAGGAGCGGCTGCTGGAGCTGACAGAAGGATCGGGGGCGAACCGTCCACGGGGTGTGGTCGAGGACGAGCCAGGCTGGTCGCTGATGGGGACGGGTCGGAAAGAGCCGGTCGAGATGGACCGGGTCGACCTGCGGGCCAAGGCGCGGCAGTTGGTGGTTCACAATGCGCATGCGCGGAATGTGCTGCGGCTGCTGGAGGTGTATGTCGTCGGGCCGGGGCTGGCGGTGACGGCCGGGCCTCGCGGCAAGTCGAGTGACGAGGAGCTGATCGCGCGGGCGAATGACGTCTGGGCGGAGTTCCTCGAGTCGAACGCAGCCCACTTCTCGTATCGCGAGTATGCGCGGCGGGCGTGGCGCGATGGCGAGTGCTTTCTGCGGAGCTACGCGGATGGGCAGGGGGGGCTCGCAGTCCGGTTCGTCGATCCCGAGGAGATTGGGGATCCGGCCGGTGTGGAGGAGTGCCTGGGGATTGTCACGGAGGCGGACGATGTCGAGACGGTGGTGGCGTATCGGCGGATTGATCCGGTCGCGGGCGTGTTGCGGGAGGAGGTCGAGCCCGCGGAGATGCTGCATACGCGGCTGGGGGTCGACTCGAACCAGAAGCGGGGGCTGACGATTTTTGCGTCGGTGCTGCGCGAGCTGGAGCTGTTTGATCGCTGGCTGGAGACGGAGCTGACGGCCCGGAGGCTGCAGGCTTCGGTCGTGTTGTGGCGGCGGGTGAATGGGTCGCCCAGCCAGGTGGCGCAGATCGCCGATGCGGGGATGGGCGAGGTGAGTGGCGATCCGGTGGGTGGGGGTCGGCGGGAGCGGGTGCGGCCGGGGACGATCGTGACGACGTCGCAGGGAACGGAACTGAAGCTCCTGCAGCCAGACACGAACTTTGGCGACTCGCTCCCGCTCGGGCGGATGGTGCTCTTGTGTGTGGCGGCCGGTCAGGGGTTGCCCGAGTTCATGCTGACGAGCGACGCGTCGAACGGGAGTTTTGCCTCGACGATGGTGGCGGAGGGACCTGCGGTAAAGCTGTTCGAGGCGGAGCAGCAGTTTTTTGTGGGCGAGTTCACGCGGCTGTGGCGGCGGGTGATGGAGGCGGCGGCGAATGCGGGGCGACTGCCGGGGGATGTGTTGGCGCGGGTGAAGCCGGTGTGGACGACGCCGGGGCTGGTCAATCGGGATCGGGTGAAGGAGCGGCTGGCGGATGTGCGGCTGGTGGAGGCGGGGGTGCTGAGCCGGGCGGAGGTGGCGCGGAGGGAGGGCGTGGAGTGGGAGCGGATGGAGGCGGAGGGGAGTGTGAACCACCAAGGCACGAAGGCACCAAGGTCTGTTGGCGGGGGCGGGTGAGAGGAGGCTCGTTCACACGAAGACTCAAAGACGCGAAGGAGAGGCAGGCTGAAGGGCTGAGATGTGGGTGGGGCGTGTGGGCGACGGTGGTAGTGCTGGCAAAATGACTAATGACCTAATGTCTAATGATGAAATGTGTTGGGCGTGGATTGTGTTCCATTAGTCATTAGGCCTTTGGGCATTAGGCATTCAGACAGATCAGGAGGTTGAACTTTGGAGCAGGTTGTGGAGCGGGTCCTGGAACGGGTGGTTGAGCGGGTGGGGGATTGGTGTGGGGAGGGGGTGACGTGTGATGTTGCGGAGCGGGTGGTTCGGAATGTGGCGCTGGTGGGTCCTGATTCTCGGAATGGGTATCGGTACTCGGAGGCGGCGCTGGCGGCGGGCGTGAGCCTGTATGAGGGCAAGCCGGTCTTTCTGGACCATGCGCGGAATGTGTCGCGGCCGCATGACCGGAGCGCGCGGGACCTGGTGGGGACGGTGGTCAACGCGCGGTTCGAGGGGGGGCGGATCCGGGGGGATATCGCCGTGTTGGCGACGGAGGCGGGACAGACGTTCTTGGCGCTGGCGGAGAGCCGGAGCAGCGCGTGTGGCATGAGCCATGTTGTCGTGGTGGAGCGGGGCGCGGAGGGGGTGGTGACGGCGCTGGTCGAGGTGGTGAGTGTCGATGCGGTCGCGTTTCCGGCGACGAATGCGACGTTCGCCGAACAGACGGGAACCGACGAGGCGAGTTGGGAGACGGCGTGGGAGCAGTTGAGCCAGGAGCGGGACCGGCTGGCAGCGCGGGTCGAGTCGCTGGAGCGGGAGGTGACGCTGGAAGCGGTGTGGGCGCGGGAGGGACTGGGTGGTGACGGTTTCGGAGGGGGAGGGCACGACGAGTTTCGGCGGCTGGTGGGGGAGGTGCGGGAGGCGGGGTTGAGGGAGCGGCTCGTGCGCGAGCGGGCGAGTTGGGTGCGACGGCGGAAGCCGGTGGGTCCGGTGAGCCGGGGGAGGGGAGAGGCGGGGGTGTCGGTGGAGCGGCGGCTGGTGGAGGCGATCAAGGGGAGGTGAGGTTTTGGATTTGACCCACCAAGGCACGAAGGTACCAAGGTGTTTTTGTGGCGGGGGCGGGTGAGAGCAGGCTCGTTCACACGAAGACACGAAGACGCGAAGGAAAGGCAGGTTCAAGGGTCGAGAGGTTGGCGACGCGGCTTGGACCAGCGGCGGGGTGAGGGAACGGGGGAGTGGGGTGGTGTTGTGGGAGTTGGGCGCGGAAGGCGCGGCTTCCTGTCGCTAAAGCGACCTGACCACGAGGTGGTCGGGCCACCCGGAGGAGCAGGAGGAATCACTAATGCTCAAATGCCTAATGACTATTGAAGAGGACTTAATTTAGGCATTAGGCCTTGTGGCATTGGGCCATTCCATAAGAGTTGAGATAGGAGTCAGGACACGTTTTTCGGGAGGGTGTTTGAAGGATGGCGAATCGGTTGCGGTTGCGGAGTGGGCAGGTGCAGTTGGTGCGGGTGCGGGTCGGGGAGGCGACGGTGATTGAGGCGGGGGACTTGGTGTACCTCGACTCGAATGCGGCCAAGCCGGCGAAGGAGTTTCCGTGGGGCGGGTCGCTGGGGGCGACGCAGAGTTCGTTCGCGGACGTGTTCCTGGGGGTGGCGCATCAGCCTTCGGCCGAGGGGGAAGCGCATGACATCTCGGTCGATGTCAGTCCGATGTCGGTCTACGAGCTGGACTGTGCGGCCGGGGCGTATGAGGTCGGGGATGACCTGGGTCCGGATGAGAATTCGTCGAAGCTGATGAATCAGCAGGTCGAGGCGGTGACGACGGGGACGCGGGGGATTGCGCGGGCGGTCGAGTACCGGTCGAGCGCGACGACGCTGCGGGTCTGTCTGGCGAGTGCGTTCGCGGTGGCGTCGGGGAACCGGGCGGCGGCGGTGGGTTAGGACGGGCTGCGCCCGAAAGTCAAAAGTCAAAGGGCAAAAGTCAAAAGTACGCAGGCGTGGGGCGGGGGTCGAATGGGTTGGGCTCGTTCACCACCAAGGCACGAAGGCACCAAGGGGAGAGAG
>JAIXZD010000316.1 GCA_027489895.1 Planctomycetaceae bacterium | reverse complement strand
CACCGCCTGGTGGACCTCAACGGTCGGGAAAGAGCTGGCTGATGTCCCCGGCGAACTCCGCACCGTTCACAAGGAAGGCCCCGCCAAGAATCCCGCCGCCGACCTCGTCGCCAAACTGCAGGCCTTCTACTTGGCCAACATCTACCTGGCCCGCGAGCAATCGCCGGCCGAACAGCGCCTCGCCAGCGCTCAGTCGGTCGCCCTCGCCGCGCAGTCGGCCCAGGCGATCGCGCAAGAAGCCGTACCCGCCAGCATGGTGTTTAAAGACCTGCCCAAACCGAACGACTCGTTCGTGATGCTCCGTGGCCAGTACGACAAACCGGGCGACGCCGTTCAACCGGGCGTCCCCGCGATCTTCCCGAAACTGCCGGTCGAAGGCCGCAGGCCAACCCGGCTCGACCTCGCCAATTGGCTCGTCTCCCCCGAACATCCACTCACCGCCCGCGTCGCCATCAATCGCTTCTGGCAGCAACTGTTCGGCACAGGCCTCGTCAAAACCAGCTACGACTTCGGCACCCAGGGAGAACTGCCCAGCCATCCCGAACTGCTCGACTGGCTCGCCAGCGATTTCCGCGAGTCCAACTGGGATGTCAAACGCCTGCTCAGATCGCTGTTGCTCACCGCCGCCTTTCGGCAGCAGAGCAGTACCGAACAGGTCGCTCGTTCAGCAGACCCCGAGAACCGACTGCTCGCCCGTGGACCGCGGTTCCGGCTCGACGCGGAACAGATTCGCGACAACGTTCTCGCCGTCAGCGGGTTGCTCAACTCCCAGCGCGGTGGCCGAGGCGTCAACCCGTACCAGCCGCCCAACCTCTGGGAGCCTGTGGGCTACGCCGACAGCAACACCCGCTACTTCATTCAGGACCATGGTGAAAAACTCTACCGCCGCAGTCTGTACACCTTCCTGAAGCGGACCGCCCCGCCTCCCTACCTCACCAATTTTGATGGGACGAACCGCGAACAAATCTGCGTCGTGCGCGAGCGGACGAATACCCCGCTCCAGGCCCTGCAACTGATGAACGATGTCCAGCATTTCGAAGCGGCCCGCGCTCTCGCGCAGCGGGTGCTCACCGAAGGCGGATCCACTCCGGAGTCACGGGTCGCGTTCCTCTACCGCGTCGTCCTCGCCCGCAGTCCCAGCGAGCGTGAAACAGGCATCGTGCTGCAGGCGCTCACCCGTCAGCGGGAACTGTTCGCCATCGCGCCCGAGCAGGCCAAACAAGCCCTCACAGTGGGCGAGTCAACACCCAACCCGGCCCTCGACCCGCTCGACTTCGCCAGTTGGACCCTCGTCGCCAACCTCGTCCTCAACCTCGACGAAACCGTCAACCGGAACTAATCCCCGCTGGTAGCGGAACGCGTGAGCGTTCCCCCGCGCACTCCTCCACATCGCCCTACCGCACCCCCGCCGCGCTCAACAGCGCCGGCGCCTGGGCTAACAGCGACTCCTGCGACAGCCCATCGCCCCAGTCGAGCTGACCATTCCGGAACAGCCCCCGGCTCTCCATCCACGCCGCAAACTCCGGGGCAGGCTTGCGGTCAAACAGCCGCCGCATCCCCACCGCGTCGTGGTAGCTGGTCGACTGATAGTTGAGCATCACATCGTCCGAGCAGGGCACGCCCATCACATAGTTGCAGCCTGCCGCGACCAATAGCGTCAGCAGATTGTCGGCCGAGTTCTGGTCGGCCGCGCAGTGGTTCGTGTAACAGACATCACACCCCATCGGCAGCCCCAGCAGCTTGCCCATGAAGTGGTCTTCCAGCCCCGCCCGGATGAGCTGCCGCTCGTCGGCAAGGTACTCGGGCCCGATGAATCCGACGACACTGTTCACCAGTAGCGGCGAGAGCGTCCGGGCAACGCCATACGCGCGGGCCTCCAGCGTCTGCTGATCGACTCCATGATGGGCACCGGCCGACAGACAACTGCCCTGCCCCGTCTCGAAGTACATGCAGTCCTGCCCCAGCCAGTCCGAACGTCTCTGGGCATGATGCTCCAGCACTCGCTCCCGGCCTTCACGCAACAGGGCCAGCGACACACCAAACGACTGGTTCGCCGCCTGCGTCCCCGCGATCGACTGAAACAGCAGGTCGACGGGGGCACCCCGGTCGAGCGCGTCCAGTTGCGTGGTGATGTGAGCCAGGCAGCAGGTCTGTGTCGGCACGCCCAGGAGTTCTGTCACCCGCTGCAACTGGTCGAGAATGGCCTGGACCGTCTCCACCGATTCCGTGGCCGGGTTGACTCCCAGCACAGCATCGCCACAGCCATACATCAGCCCTTCCAGCGTCGACGCGACAATCCCCGAAAGGTTGTCCGCCGGGTGATTCGGCTGGACCCGCACATGCAGCGTCCCCTGTTCGCCCAGCGTATTCCGCAGCCGGGTGACGTTGCGGATCTTCGACGCCACGAGGATCAGGTCTTTGTTGCTCATCAGCTTGGCGACGGCGCTGGCCAGTTCCGGAGTGATGCCCCAGCGGAGCTTGTCCAGGGCCAGCCCGCAGGTGTCGTCACTCAGCAGGCAATCGCGAAACTGGCCGACGGTCAAACCGGCGATCGGTGCGAATGCGGTCTCATCGTGGGTTTCGAGGATCAGGCGACTGACATCATCCACCGCCGGATCGACCAGCGGTTCGGCGATCAGATCGGAGAGGATCACATCGGCCAGGGCGATCTTCGCCGCGACCCGTTCCGTTTCCGACCGCGCTGCAATCCCGGCCAGTTCGTCCCCCGATTTCCGTTCGCTGGCTCGGCCCAGCAGTTCGCGCAGATCGCAAAACCGGAACCGTTCGGAACGAACCACGGCGCAGTAGGGCATCATGCCACCAGAAACGTGAGGGGCAGCGGAACAACGGAAGTCACAGCAGGGCACTCGAGAGATCGCCCGGCAGCGCCGTGATCATGACGCCCCCCGCCCGAGAACAGAAGCCCGAACCGCCTCCCGCTCTGGTAGCGGAAGCCGTGAGGTTTGCCCGACGCACGCGCCCACACTACCGCCTTTGCGCCGCAATCAACCCCGACAGCGTCTCCGGTTGCTCCGCCATCAACTCCGCCGAGCCACCCGCCTCGATCGCGCCGAACAGCCGCCCCTTACACTTCCGGCAAGGCACGCACTCCACGCAGCACGGAACGCACGGCTTCGGGGCACAATGATCGACAATCCAGATGTTCCGAAACGTTACCGGATCGTTGTGGTTCTGCAGCTTGATCGGTTCCGCCGAAGGACCTTCAACCAACCCGCCGCCGGTCTTGTTCGGGATTTCGATGTCGTTGTGAACCAGCACCCCGTTGTGACAGACGGTAATCCGGGCGTTGGCACATTTGCGACCATCCGCGGCAAACCGCGCGGCCTTGAACGTGATGTCGTACGTCTGCCAGGTCAACGGCGGAAACGCCATGTTGAGGTCGGGCTTCCGCGTCCGGTAGAGCGACGCGCACTCGTTGAACTCGCCCTCCAGTCCGAACGAATCGAGGATCTGCACTTCGTAGCGGCCCTGAATGTAGACACCACTGTTGCCACGGGCCTGCCCCCGCGCATTGGGCATGTACGGCGTCCGGAATTCGAGGTGCAACGTGAAATCCTGAAACCGCCCCAGCGTTTCCGTCCCGACGGCCAGACAGCCTTCGGGGGTGAGCTGTGCGTTGAGTAACTGGCTGGTCGACGAACCGTCGAACAGGACAATCGCGTCACACGGAGCCTTCGCTCCCAGGGTCGGGCTGACGCGCTCGACCTTGCGCAGCGTCCCCAGCACCGATTTCCCGCCGCGGTTGTATCGGATCTCCGCCCGGCCTCCGGCATCAATCGTCGCCACGTAGACCGTGCTCGAAAGCGTCACGAGGCCGTCTTTGAGCTGTCCCTGACAGGGAATCACGGCCACCTTGTTCCAGCCCGCGCCAGGCAACCCTTCCCCCAGAAACCGGCCAGTGAATGAGCCATTGCCTCCCGCGATCACTTGCAGTCCAAACAGCTTGCCGCCCGCCATGCCCACTTCAATCGAGCCGGTGTACTCCCCCTGGAATCCAAAGTCGCCATCGACTTCAGCCCAGGTCGACGCGACCAGCCCGCGGCCGGAAGGCGTTGAATCTGCGACGGCGACCGTCGAGAGGAGTCGGTCCCGGCTGGCCAGCGAGACACCAGGTATCGAGGCACTGGCCGGGGAAACACTGGCAAATGCGTCGGCGGGGAACGGATCGCGGGCGATCGCCTCTCCGCTGAGATCGAACAGACCGAACGACGCCGCGACCAGGAACAACGCGATAGGAAACGACCGCATGGAGGACCTCAAAAGTGACGCAAACCGCGCAGAGCGAGCAGATCACCCAGATTTAAGCAGTCCGCATCACCCATCGCAATTCGTTAACACAATTTCACCCCTCATTGTGCGGAAGGAAGACACGGAACCGGAAGCCCCGATCAACCCCACACAGCAGCGACGTCAACACCATGAATACGACCGCGAACCACAAATTTGCTTCGCGCCCCAATGGCTTGCGGACCGCCAGTCGCCGCTGGCGGAGGAAAAACAACTGAGGGAGCTGGCCACGCTCAGACTTCTTCGTTCATTTCTTCCTGAAGTGCACACCATTTTTCTTCGGCTTCGTTGAGCTGCGTCGTCACGGTTTCCAGTTCGTTGTGCAGTCGGAGGGCCTCTTTGGCGTCGGTGGTTTCGAGCAGGGAGGCGTTGAGCTGCTTCTTTTGCTGGTCGAGCCGGGCGATGGTCTTCTCCACCGTGGAGAGCTCCTTGCGCACCTCGCGGTCATTGCGGCGCGGGGCCTTGGCCGCAGGTTTCCCGGCTTTTCCTGATGCGGGAGGGGCCTTCGACATTTTGGTCGCCAGTTCCCGTTCACCGTCTTCGATCTCTTTGTTGACGGCGTAGAGGTACGTGTCGTAGCTGCCGTTGTAGTTGACGACCCGCCCGTCACGAACTTCGACAATGCAGGTCGCCACGCGCTTCATGAAGTGCCGGTCGTGGCTCGTGAAGATCACCGTGCACTTGTACTCGGTGAGCGCTTCCGCGAGGGCTTCAATCGTGTCGACGTCCAGGTGGTTTCCCGGTTCGTCGAGGATCAGCACGTTGAACTGACTGAGCAACAGACTGGCCATGCACAACCGGGCTCGCTCTCCCCCGGAGAGCACCGAGATCTTCTTTTCGACAGCGTCGCCGCGGAACAGCATCGCTCCCGCCTGGTCCAGAATCTCCT
>JAIXZD010000489.1 GCA_027489895.1 Planctomycetaceae bacterium | reverse complement strand
GAGACGCCCGGACCGGGACAGATTCGCAACTCGAACGAAGCGATGCTCGCGGCGCAAGTGGCAGGAATGGGTGCGATTCCCGTTCTGCTGGGAATCGCCCGCGACAACGCAGCCGATCTTGCGGCGAAGATTCGTCTGGGGCTGGCGGCCGATGTCCTGCTGCTGTCCGGCGGAGTTTCGGCCGGAATCCTCGATCTGGTGCCACAGACGCTGCAGGCCGCAGGCGTGCGGGAACTGTTTCACCGAGTGCGGCTCAAGCCGGGACAGCCGCTCTGGTACGGAGTGCGCCCATCAACGCCCGAACAGCCGCCCTGTCACGTGTTCGGCTTGCCCGGAAATCCTGTCAGCAGTATGGTTTGCTGCGATTTGTTCGGTCGGGCGGCCATCCGGAAGCTAAGGGGGCAGACCCCCGCCCTCCGGCCTGCACTTCGCGCTCGGCTCGTCAACCAGTTCACCCACAAAGGCGACCGCCCGACTTATCATCCGGCCATCATTACTCCTTCAGACACAGGTTATACGGCCCAGACGGTTCGCTGGATTGGCTCTGCCGATCTCTGTGCGACGGTCGAAGCCAACGGTGTGATCGCCTTCCCGGCCGGCGAATACAGTTATTCACCAGAGACAATTGTCGAAGCGTTTTTGTGGTGATTCACCGGGACTGGTGATGCCAGACGACGAGACCAGCAGCCACGTCACAACAGCCCCAACGCTCCAGGGAGGGAGTATGCCGGCGACCATCAACGAATCAGGGCGGTCTGTGAGCGAAGAGCTGTCGTCTCAGCCGGCGGCGGAAGTCCGCTCGCCTCTGGAAGCGATCATCGCAGCGGCCCGCGTGCAACCGCCTGCCCAGCGTGTGGCGCTCCTCGCCTGTGGCCTCACCTCGGCCCTGCTCTATCTCGCCTTTCCCCCGGTCGGCTGGGGTGCCCTGGCCTGGATCGCGCCGCTGCCCCTCTTGCTCCTGGTTCGAATCGAGAAACCGACGCGTCGAATGCTGCTGTCGGCCTACCTGGGAGGACTGGCATTCTGGCTCCCCGCGTTGCAGTGGATGCGGCTGGGCGACCCCACGATGTACCCCGCCTGGTTCGCACTCTCTTTCTACCTCGCGGCCTACACCCCGGCGTTTCTTGCGATTTCCCGAACGCTGGTGCATCGCTGGAACTGGCCGCTGGTCGTCGCGGCCCCGCTCGTCTGGGTGGGACTTGAGTTCATTCGGGGGACGATCCTCACGGGCTTCGGCTGGTACCTCTTGGGACACACCCAGCATCAATGGATTGAGCTGATCCAGATTTGCGACCTCATCGGCACCTACGGACTGAGCGGACTGGTGTTGCTGCCCGCCTGTTTCGCGGCCGCGATGCTGCCCGAGCTCTGGCTCGGCCGCCTCGGATTGCTTCCGCCCGCCGAAGCCATGCATGACGAATTGCTCAAAGCCGTGGACCAGAGCCGGAGCACCGGCTGGTACGTCCGACAGGCGGCGATCCCGCTGGTCGCGCTGCTGGCTGTCCTGGGGTATGGCCTCGTTCGCACGCACCAGGGTGAGTTCAAGACCGGCCCGCGCGTGGGACTGGTCCAGGCCGACATCCCCGCCACCGTGAACCCCAAACCCGACGACTGGCCGCGTGCCCACCAGAAGTACATGCGTCTGACGGGCGTGGCGGTGCGCGAGCAGCCCGATGTCATCGTCTGGCCGGAAGGGATGTTTCGCTGGCCGCTGCTGGCCAATTCAACCGCTTACACCCCGGAACAACTCGAAAAACTGCCCCGAGGCCGCGAGATCGACTATCTGCAGACGAGTCGTCCGCGCGTCCTGCAGGAACTGTCGAACATCAGTCAGAAGTGCGGAGCCGCGTTTCTGACTGGGATGACAACGCTGGATGTGTCCGAGACGCACTTCAAGTACTTCAACTCGGTCGGGTTTGTCACCCCGGAAACGGGCTACGTTGGCAGGTACGACAAGATGCACCGTGTTCCGTTTGGCGAGTATGTGCCTCTGGTCGAATACCTGCCGTTCCTGGCGGGGTTCACCCCTTATGCCGACAGTTCGGGGCTTAGCGCTGGCCAAAAGCCCCAGGTGTTTCAGTACAGGGGAGTGCGGTACGCACCGGTCGTCTGCTATGAAGACACCGTGCCGAATGTCGTCCGCCGCGTCGTCAATGAAACGGGAGAGCCCGACGTGCTCGTCAATGCGAGCAACGACGGCTGGTTCCACGGCTCCAGCGAGCATGACCAGCATCTGCTGACAGCGGTGTTTCGTTGTGTTGAGACGCGAACACCGATGGTTCGTGCGGCGAACATGGGTGTTTCGGCTGTGATCGACGGAGACGGGCGGGTTCGCGCTGTCGCCAAAGACCTTGAGACAGGCGCCTCGAAAGCGTGCGATGCGGTGGTCGTCGCGCATGTCCCGCTCGACCCACGCTCCAGCGTCTACCTCCGAATCGGCGACTGGCCGGCCGCCCTGTGTGCGATGCTCTGCGGCACGGTGTGCCTTGGTGGAATCGTTCGCCGACCTCGTCTGGTCGGTTAGCGCCTGGAGGCAACACGAGCACGCTGGAAAGCAGCCACTCAGCCCGAGATCACCTCGCGCCCCCAGGCCCGCGCCAGTTCGACGAGCATTGCCACCGCTGTTTCCAGTTCTTCTTCGCTGGTCCACTCCAGCGGCGAATGCGGATTGTGCTCGCCCGTGGAGAGGTTGGGCGTCGGCAGGCCCATCTCGGTCAGCCGCGAACCATCGGTCCCACCGCGGATGATCGTCTGCTCGGGTTCGATCCCGATCGCCCGAAAGGCGTCGACCGCCTTCTTCAAGGCCCGCGGCTCCTGGGGCAGTCCATCCCGCATGTTGCGGTACTGTTTGACGATCTGAATCTCGATCTGACAGGTGGGATACTCACTCCGCAGCGGTTCGGCGAGCGATTCCAGCAGGGCCGCATACTCTGCCAGCCGTGCGGTTTCGAAGTCGCGCAGAATGAATCGCGCCGTCGCGCTCGCCGTCCCTCCCTCAATCATGTACGGATGGACGAAGCCGTCGCGCCCATCGGTCGTTTCGGGAGACAGCCGGTCCTGCGGCAGCCCCGCAATGATCCGCGACAGGATGCGAATCGCGTTGACCAGTTTCCCCTTGCCGATCGACGGGTGAATGCCGACACCGGTCACCGTGATGATCGCCTGATCGGCCGAGAATGTTTCGCAGTCGATCTTGCCCCGGCCATCCCCATCGAGTGTGTATGCGCAGACGACCCCGAGAGCCGGAATATCGAGATGGTCGACCCCGTGGCCGATCTCTTCGTCGCAGGTGAAGCAGAGCTTCACCGGACCATGCGGGATCTCGGGATGCTGCATGAGGTGCGCGGCCATTGCCATGATCGCCGCCACACCGGCCTTGTCGTCGGCCCCCAGCAGCGTGGTCCCATCGGTCGTGATGATCGTCCCGCCGACCAGCCCGAGCAGTTCCGGATTGTCTTCCACCTTCAGGACCAGCCCGCCTTTGGGCAGCGGAAGGTCGCCACCGAGGTAGTTCCGATGCACCTGCGGCTGAACATCTTTTCCCGAAGTCCCGGGTTCGGTATCGACATGAGCCACCAGCGCGAAAGCCGGGGCCCGGTGGGGAACCGTCGCCGGGACCGTAGCCAGGACAGTCCCCTGAGGGCTCATTACGACATCGCGCAGGCCGAGCGCCCGACACTCATCGGCCAGCAAACGGCAGAGGTCCAATTGCTTGAGCGTGCTCGGGACCAGCCCGGTCCCCTCCTGCGCCTGGGTGTCGATCCGCACATACCGCAAAAACCGCTCCAGTACGTCGCTCATGCCGGTCGTCTGCTCCTGTCTGATTCTCGTTCGGTTTACCGCGAACTCGGATGCGTCGCCAAAAAAATAGGTCAGGCATCGCCTGACACCCTCACTTTTGACTTTTTCCTTTTGACTTTTGACTTGCTCGGTCCTGAGGCCACCGCGCACCAAACGACGCCCCGAGCACCCCTATGTCGCCGCCAGCGTCACCAGGACGCACTTGAAGCTGGGTGTCTTTGATCGCGGGTCGACGGTTCTCGGCACGATCCGATTGCATTCCGGATAGTACATCGCGGCATTTCCCGGGCGGATCTTCTCGAAGGCGGTTGCGATCTGATTCGGAAGCGTGCCCGTCGCACTGGTGACGGTGATCCGTTGCCCGTTCTTGAGGCCCAGTTTCGCCAGGTCGTCCGGATGCAGCAGAACCACATCGCGACGGTCGATCCCGCGATACAGGTCGTAGTCCTCGTAGACGACTGTGTTGAACTGCCCTTCACTGCGGATCGTCATCAGTCGCAATTCCGGCCCCGCGCCGGCGAGATCGGGCAGGTCATGGACCCGCAGCGCGGCTTTGCCGTCCGGCGTCGGGAATGTCGGCGTGTGGAACGTCCGCCCGCCCACCTGAAACTCCTGTTTCGTCTGATCGATGTCGGCGATCTGCTCGTAGCCGGGAACAATCTTCGCGATTGCCTCCCGGATGCGGCTGGTCTGCTCCATGCTCTTCCAGTCGATCGCGCCGCTGTCGCCCAGGACGCCCCGAGCAATCGTCGCGATGATCTCGACTTCGCTCTTGGGACCCTGGTGCCGCGCGGGCCCGCCGTCGGAGAGCCGGATGTAGTTGAACATCGACTCCTGCGTCGTGGGCTGCGGCTCTTCGTCCCGCGCCAGCACTGGCAGAATGATCGTCTCGCGGGCTAACCCGTGCGCGTGCCCGGTATTCAGGGTCGTGTTCAGATACACGAGTTGATCGAGTTCGGCGAGTGATCGCTCAGCGTAGTCGGCGTCGGGGTTCGATCCATAGAGGTTTCCGCCCAGGCAGAACCCGACCTTCACGCGGTGCTCGATCGCCGCGTCCATGCAGCCCATCGTGTCGAGTCCGGCGGTGGTCGGAAGTGTCACCCCGAAATGGGACTGCAGCCGCTCCAGCAGCGCGTCTTTCAACTTGGGGGTCACCCCAACCGACCCGATGCCCTGCACGTTGGAATGCCCGCGGATCGGCATCAGCCCGGCCGAGGGACGCCCCACCATTCCGCGCAGCAGCGCCAGATTGGCAATCGCCTCGACGTTCTGCACGCCGTGATGATGATGGGTGATCCCCATCGTCCACGAGAATACGGCATTCTTCGACTTCGCATACGCCAGCGTGATCTTCTCGATCTCGTCGGAACTGACCCCCGATTTGCGGATGATCTCGTCCCACGAGACCGCCGCGAGCCGCGCCTTCAGTTCCGGCCATCCCGAGGTGTGCGCGGTCAGGAACGCTTCATCCTGCTTGCCCAACTCGACGATCCGCTTGGCGATGCCGGTCAGCAGGGCAAGGTCGCCCCCGATATGCGGCTG
>JAIXZD010000541.1 GCA_027489895.1 Planctomycetaceae bacterium | reverse complement strand
TGTCCTCCGTCCGCATCACATTGTCGCCGCCGCCGCCAGCGAACCCGTTACCCGAACCAACACCATCACGAGGCGCACTGCCAAAGACCTGGACATCAAACCACCCTCACCTGACCGAAAACCTGATTTTGGAAACCGCAGACGCCTGACTGCGGACATATCGTCATCGCAATTCGTGCGGGCACGCTCCCGCCTCCGGGCCGCCCCCCCCTCAACTCACATTCGCCACTGATTATAGAACCGCCCGCCCCTAGAGCGGAAGTGGTGCCTCCCGTGCCAAATCCAAAGCCAAAGGGAGCCGGAAGCGTTCGCGCCCGGAGGGTTCATCAGACCGCGCCGTGCCATGCTTGCACCGGCTTTGCGGGGCAAGCATGCGTTCGGCCCACGACGCACCTCATCGTCGAGTTCGAACAAACATGCGCTCTTCGTGAGAGCCACGCCGTCCAACGGTTGGCATGCTTGCCCCGAAGCGGTGCAAGCATGGCACACCCGGTGATCCCATCGCGTCTGGGGACCTGCCGAACACCAGGAAACGCGAACGGCCCCCACCGCGTACCCTGTTTTTCGGAAGGAAACCGATCCCCGCGCAGCGTATAATCCGACGCCGTCGCGCCCAGAGGGTGGGGCACGCTGTCTGCCTCTCCAAGCAGAGATCATCAACAGAAATTCATCGAAATCGTCGCGGTCGGGTCACCACCGCATGACGGGAGTGCCTACTTTGACCGAGTCTGTCGAACCACTGGGTCCCCGCATCCTCATCCGCAAGGACGAAGGCCGCCACAAAACGCGCGGTGGCATCGTCCTCCCCGACAAAACCGAGATCCCCACGATCACCGGCCGCGTGGTCGAAATCTCCGCGCAAGTCGAACGCGACCAGGACTTTCCGGTCCGCAAGTACGACAAAGTGCTGTTTCACCCCAAAGACGCCATCCCCGTCGATCTCGAAGCCGACAACCTCCTGTTCGTCGTCCCCATCACCGACGTCGTCGCCGTGTTCCACAAAATCCCCGCGGTGAAACGCATCGGCCGCAAATCGGACGACCCCTCTAACGACTCCGACCTCCCCGATAGTCCCGCCCCCGACGACGCCCATCCCGCCGACGACGAATAGCCCGCAACCTCTCCAACCAGTGACGAGTCGAAGACGAGTCGGGATGTAGCGGAACTCGTGAGAGTTCCCAAGACCTGCGCTCCCCTCCGCGACTCCCCCCATCCCACCCGTCCCTCCTTGGTGCCTTCGTGCCTTGGTGGTGAACAAAACCTCCCGTCCGCTCCTCCCCCGCGACCGGGAGCGGCATTGACCGGTTTTCCCCTCAGGAATACGATTCGCAACGACTGGGCAGGCTGGGCGAATTGCCGCGGCCGCTCGTCGTAACTCTTTGTGCGAAATCTCCTTGTGCCGCCCGACTTCGGTCGAAACCGCTCCCGGAGGTCCGATCTCGCCCGGCGGGTTGCGCGAGACCAGTTCCGCGGCACACCTCGTTCTGCAGGACATCCCTGCAGGACACCAGTCGCGCAAGGTGAAGGAAACGTGCCAGATCGAGACGGTCTGGCGGGAAAATCGGGCGGGGCCGCCACAGGCCCCCCGCCACGAACGGTTCGAGGTTTGTCGACAAGGCTGTGACGTATGCAAGTCCTGGAAAAGGTAGGCGACTTCTTCAACGGCCTGACATCGGGGTTGGAGCGGGGGCTGACCAGCGTCTTCGGCGCGTCCAACGAACGCCTCATCCGCCGGCTCGGGTTCATCCGCCGCGGAACCGACACCCGCATCACCCCCGGTTCGCTCCTCGACCGCATCAACCGTCTCGAAGAGCCGCTCAAGGCCCTCACCGACGACGAACTCCGCCAGACCGCCGCCAAACTCCGTGAACGGCTGCGGAAGGGCGAATCGCTCGAGGACCTCGTCGATGTCGCCTTCGCCTCGGTCCGGGAATCGGGCCGTCGCTACCTGAAAATGCGGCATTACGATGTCCAGATGATCGGTGGCTACATCCTCCATCAGGGGAAGATCGCCGAGATGGTCACCGGCGAAGGGAAGACCCTCGTCGCCACGCTCCCCACGTTTCTCAACGCGATCGCGGGCAGCGTCCATGTCGTCACCGTGAACGATTACCTCGCCCGCCGCGACATGGAGTGGATGGCCCCCCTCTACACGGGCCTCGGGCTGACGGTGGGTTGCATCCAGTCCCATCAGGACACTCCCGAAAAAGCCGCCGCCTACGCCTGCGACATCACCTACGGCACCAACAACGAATTCGGGTTCGACTACCTCCGCGACAACATGAAGCCGACAAAGGAGATGCAGGTCCAGGGACCGCTCGACTTCGCCGTCGTCGACGAAATCGACAACATCCTCATCGACGAGGCCCGCACCCCGCTCATCATCTCCGGCCCCGCCGAAGACGATGTCGAGAAGTACCGCGCCGCCCACAAAGTCGCGATTCAGCTCGTCCGCGACCGCGACTTCGAAGTCAAGGAAAAAGAGCACGCCGTCACCCTCACCGAAGAGGGCGTGCGCCGGGCTGAAGAACTCGCCGGGGTCGAAAGCTTCTACACCGCCGGCAACATGGAATGGCCCCACAACATCGACAACGCGCTTCGCGCGCTGCACCTCTACAAGCGCGATGTGAACTACGTCGTCATGAACGGCGAGATCATCATCGTCGATGAATTCACGGGCCGCCTCATGAAGGGCCGCCAGTGGAGCGACGGGCTGCACCAGGCCGTCGAAGCCAAGGAAGGCGTGAAGGTCAAGCAGGAGAACCAGACCCTCGCCACGATCACGCTCCAGAACTTCTTCAAGCTCTACAAGAAGCTGGGCGGCATGACCGGAACGGCCATGACCGAAGCCAGCGAATTCTGGAAGATCTACAAGCTCGATGTCGTCGCCATCCCGACGAACCGCCCGATGCAGCGGATCAACTTCCCCGACGTCATCTTCCGGTCCGAGCGGGAAAAGTTTCACGCCGTGGCTGACGAAATCGCCGAAATCCACAAGACCGGCCGCCCGATCCTCGTCGGCACCACCTCCATCGAAACGTCGGAGCGGCTCTCCGCCCTCCTCACGGGCCGCGGCATCAAGCACGAAGTGCTCAACGCCAAACACCACGAGCGCGAGGCCGACATCATCGCCCAGGCCGGGCGCCTCAGTGCCGTCACGATCGCCACGAACATGGCCGGTCGCGGAACCGACATCATCCTCGGCGGCAACGCCGAAACGATGGCCTGGAACGAACTGAAGCACCAGTACGCCACGCGCCTCGATATCCCCAAGTCCGACTTCGACGCGATCGCCGACAAGATCGCCCGTGAAGAGGGCATGCCCGAAGAAGCCAAACAGGTTCGCGAGCTGGGTGGCCTGTACGTCATCGGCACCGAACGCCACGAAGCCCGCCGCATCGACCTGCAGCTTCGCGGTCGATCCGGCCGACAGGGCGACCCCGGTTCCAGCCGGTTCTTCCTGTCGCTCGAAGACGACCTCATGCGGATCTTCGCGGGCGACTGGGTCAAGGACATGCTCACGCGCCTGGGCATGCAGGAAGGCGAGGCGATCGAAAGTGGCCTCGTCACCCGCCGCGTCGAAGGTGCCCAGAAGAAGGTTGAAGAACGCCACTTCGACCAGCGCAAGCATCTGCTCGACTACGACGAAGTGATGGACCAGCAGCGCAAGCGGGTCTACACCTACCGGCAGATGGTGCTCGACGGTGCCGACTGCCGGGGCCTCGTCTTCGAGATGATGCGCGGCATGGTGCAGGCCGCCGCTAGCGACATTCTCGCGCCGAACTACGGCCGGGCCACGCTCGCCCAGTGGGCCGCTCAGCAGTTGGGCGTCGATGTCTCCGAGAAGGTGCTGCGGAACTACGACAAAGATGGCTCGAAGGAGTACCTCAAGGACGAAGCCGCCTCGCAGGCGGAAGACCAGTTGCGCGACAAACTCGAAGAAGACATTCCGAGCGACGTCGACGACGAACGCGAATGGAACTGGGGCGCGCTCTCCAAGTGGGTCAACGCCCGCTGGGGCCTCAACACGAACGATCGCGAACTGAAAAAGATCGGCCGCGACGACGTCGAGACCCACCTGCTCGAGCGGATTCGCCAGGCGATTCAGCGGGCCGACCTCGCTCCGGTCGACATCTTCCTCAGCCCGGATTTCGCCCGCCGCTCGCTCGCCGGGGCGATGGAGAACCAGTTCGGCGTTTCGATCGACCCGGACAAGTTCACCGACAAGTCTCCCGAGGAAGCCACCAGCCTCATCCTGAGCGAACTCAAGGCCAACTACGACCGGAAGGAAATCGACTTCCCGGTCTCGGTCGGGCTCTCGAATTTCACCTCGCCTCAAGGGGCCGACAAAGCAGGCCTCGCCCGCTGGGCCAGTGCTCGCTTTCAGACGAGTTTCGACGCCGCCCAGTTCGAAAACCGGTCGTGGGACGAGATTCGCAGCGTGCTGACCGAGGCCAGCCAGCGGTTCTACCGCCATGCCGATCTGACTGCCGAACTCGACACCCGTCTCGACCGCCTCTACGCCACCACCAAACAGCCCAGCCCAACGGACCTGGCAAGTTTGGTCGAATGGGCGAAGCAGGCCTTCCAGGCCGAGCTCGATCCCGAGTCACTTGACCGCCTGTCCAAAGCCGACCTTCGCACCCGGCTCGCCGACGAGATCTCCTCGCACTATCGTCCGGAACTTCGTCAGACCGAGCGGATGATCATCCTCGAGATTCTCGACCAGTCCTGGAAAGAGCATCTCCACTTCATGGACCAGTTGCGGCAGGGGATTGGCCTCGTCGGCTACGCGCAACAGGACCCCAAGGTCGAATACAAACGCGAAGGGATGCGTGCCTTCGAGCAGATGTGGAAGCGCATTGCCGGGGAAGTGACCCGCGTCATCTTCCGGGTCGAAGTCCAAAGCCCCGACTTCGTCGGCTCGCTCTGGAATGTCACCTCCGAAACCCATGCGGCCCCGGAAGAACCGGTCTACAGCGAACAGACCAGCCAGAACCTCGAAGCGGCCGAACAGGCCGGCCGCGGTGATGTCGCCGTCGAACCGATCCGCAACTTCAACGACCGCGTCGGCCGCAACGACCCCTGCCCATGTGGCAGCGGCAAGAAGTACAAGAACTGCTGCATGAACAAGAAATAAGCAGGAACGAATGCCTAATGAAAAAATGTCTAATGCCTAATGACTGACTGAGCGCGGTCGCCAATGTCTGGGCGACAGTCGTGATGTGGGGAGCCAGAAGCGTCAGCGCCCGGAGGACGAGCGATTCTGTCGCCCTGCCCAGCCTCATTAGACATTAGGCATTTAAGCATTCGTCATTTCCTCCCAAGGATGGGCCATGTCTGCCTGGCTGCTCAACGCCGCCTACCTCCTGTTCCTGGGCGCCATCGCTCCGCTCCTCGTCTGGCGGCGGCTGCGCCTCGGCAAAGATCGCGACGGGTTGTGGCAGAAACTCTCCGGCCGCGTCGCTCCACGCCCATCCGCTAAAAATTCATCCGACGATTGCCTCTGGCTGCATGCCGTCAGCGTCGGTGAAGTCCTGCTGCTCCGCCCCGTCATCGAAGAGCTGAAAGCCCGCCGTCCCCACCTGCAGCTCGTCCTCTCCACCACGACCACCACCGGCCAGGAAGTCGCCCGCGCCAAGTATCCCGACTGCCAGGTGATCTACTTCCCCCTCGACTTCACCTGGGCCGTCAACACCGCCCTCGATCGGATTCGTCCGACCGCGATCGCGCTGGCCGAACTCGAACTCTGGCCCAACTTCGTGACGCTCGCCGCCCGGCGCGGCATTCCCGTCGCCGTTATTAACGGGCGCTTGAGCGAACGCTCCTTTCGTGGCTACCAGCGGATCCAGTTCCTGACGCGGCGCATTCTCGGCCGCCTCGCCTTCGCCGCCGTCCAATCCCCCGATTACGCCCGCCGCTTCCAGGCGCTGGGCCTCAACCCCGCTCACTGCCATGTCACGGGTTCGGTCAAGTTCGACAAGGTCGAAGCCCGCCGCGACAACCCCCGCACGCAACACCTCCGCGAGGCCTTCGGCATCGCTCCCGGCGAACCGGTCCTCATCGCCGGCAGCACGCAGGCCCCCGAAGAACGATACGCCCTCGAAACCTGGCTGGCACTCCGGACCGAGTTCCCCAACCTGCGCCTCGTCCTCGTTCCCCGTCACAAAGAGCGGTTCGAAGAAGTCGCCCGCATGGTGACGCACGAGTTTCAGCTTCCCCTCGTCCGTCGCAGCCAGCCCGACTCGTCCTCACACAACTCTTCACCCACTAGCCCACCCAGCCCCGTCCTGCTGCTCGATACGCTCGGTGAACTGGCTGCCTGCTGGGGCCTCGCCGACATTGCCTTCGTCGGCGGCAGCCTCACCCGTCGCGGCGGTCAGAACATGATCGAGCCCGCCGCCTACGGTTCGGCCGTCCTGTTCGGCCCCGACACCCGCAACTTCCGCGACATCGTCGCCCTCCTGCTCGCGGCCGACGCCGCCAGGGTCGTCCGCGATGCGTCCGACCTCACCCGCCAGGTTCGCGACCTCTTGCACGACCAGCCCGCCCGCGAGGCGCTGGGCGCTCGCGCCCGCACGCTCGTCCTCGGCCAGCAGGGCGCCACACCCCGCACCGTCGACCTGCTCGAAACGCTGCTCCCCGCCGCCCAGCCCGCCGCCCGCCGCGCTGCCTGATCCCGATTGGCACCATGCCATAAGGCGCGCACTGGGCGAGCCGACCCTGTCAGGGGTCGGAGGAACACCGCGCGACGATCGACTCGCGAATTTCGATTGCGGTCGCCATCAACGCCCCATCACCCCCACCGACCCCTGACAGGGTCGGCTCGCCTGCCTCAGGCCCCACCGGCGTCGCACCTCTTGAAGCAAATACTAGACAGCCCCTACCACGCCGATCCAGTTGATAGTACAGTCCCCATCACTGGAAGGCTTGTGGGTCTGCTGCTCGATCTCACTCGAACAAAGGAAGTCTAGTCATGTCGCTCAACGCGGATTTGTCAGGAACGTACACGTCGAACAACTCAAATTTTGGAACGATTCAGATCACCGTCGACGACTCCGGCTGGGTGACCGGCAGCTGGAATGGCCTGAACTGGGTCGATATGGGCCGTCAGGCCAACGTCGCGTCCACGCCAATCACTCCCGGAAGTCTGGCCTACTTCTCTCCTGGCGATAACAACGAGGGCGCGAACTACATCGTCGCGACGGCCAAGGGCTCTCTGCCCAGCCCGTCGGTCCCGGGGTTCACCTGGATGTTCGCCGTCACCGTTTCGATGTATCGGGAAGTGAACTCGACCGGGCCATTCACCGCCGTCGTCACGTTCATGCGCGACGGTGTCGGCAACTCCCACCAGGTGTCGCCCTTTACCGTGCTGTTCACGAAGTCCTGATGGCCCATCGAAGAGCAACGCCTCGCCGATTTCAGCGCTGGCCGCTCATCTTGAGATCACTCCCGCCGTGTAGGATTGCGGCGGGAGTGATGATCGAATTTCCCCGCTTCGTGCTGCGGCAGTAAAGCGATGTAGCGGAAATCGTGAGATTTCCGCCGAACGTGAACCCGCCTTGCCGGAAGTCTCACGACTTCTGCCACCCCTGTTCCTGGCGGTGACAGCGCACAAGGCACCCGGAAGGCAATCGAGGGCGTTTTCACCGCCCCCTCACAGGGTCTGCTCGCCTGCTTTTCCCGCCTGAACACGCGGAGTCCTACGACGCAGCCCCCGGCAGCAGCTCGCTCGCCAGCCGCCAGATCTCGTCCCCAATGCACTCGATGTCGCGCAGCGCGCCCGCCTGTTCGCACCCCACGACGCGCCAGCTCGCATCGCCCGCCGCCAGCTCGCGATACAGGCTCGCCACCTTCTCCAAATACGGCCCATCCGCCTCCTGCAGGTCGGCCGCCTTCTCCGTATAAGACCGCGCCGCCTTCCGACCGACCAGTTCCTGGGCGGTCGAGACCGCGAGGTCCAGCAGAATCACCCGGTCAGGCCGCGGCAGCCCATACAGCCCATGTTCGAGATGGTCGATCGCCGCCACCAGTTCCAACCGCTCAGGCCCGCTCGCCTTCGCCCCCTGATGCGCCTTGTTCGACGCGACATACCGATCCAGCACCACCACGTCGTGCGTCGCCAGCGCCCGCGCCAACTCCTCGCGCGATTCAAACCGGTCGCCCGCGAATAGCAGCGACACCAGAAACGGATGCACGTCGTCGAGCTGGCCAAACGCCCCATTCAGGAACCGGCCCACCGCCCGCCCGAACCAGGTCGCATCGTACCGGGGAAACCCCACCAGGGCGCACGACCGACCGGACGCGCGAATCCGTTCGACCAGCCGCCGCGACTGCGTCCCTTTCCCCGCCCCATCCACGCCCTCAATATCGATCAGCACCGCCACAACCAGCCACCCCCACACAGTCAACCGAACCCGGTGAACCGAACACAGTCAACTGCACGCCGTCAGCCACCCAGGGCCGAAAAGGCCTCGTCGAGCGTGGCCGTCACCTGCAGATACGTATCGAGTTTGCTCGCGGTCACAATTTCGAGCACCGCAGGCTCGAGCTCCGCGTACACCACTCGCCCGTCCGCCCGGTGCATTTTGCGATGCAGGGTAATCAGCTTGCCCAGCGCCGAACTCGTCAGATAGGTGATGCCCTTCAGCGAGACCGCGAGCCTTCGCGCCCCGATCTGGTCGACCAGAGCACTCAGATCATGCCCGATCTGCTCGATGTTGACGTCCTCCGACAGGCGGGCCGTCGTAAACTCGACGACCAGGATGTCGCCCCGCGGCCGAATCCGTAGATAGGTCGAGTGAAAATCACCGAGATTCACGCCCAGCTCTCCCGCCAGATCCCTTCAGGAGCTTCGTTCCTCGCAGGCGACGCCCACGACATCGTCGCCCGTCGCCGCCGTGACCCTCACCCGGATCAACTGCCCAGCCTGGGCACGTCCATCCCCCGGATGGGGCAGTTCCACGCGAACAAACCGGCAGGCTGTCCCGCCGATATGTCCAGACCGGGTCGACGGGCTTGCCTCCAGCATGACCGACAACTCGGACCCCATTAAACCCGAATGGTACTCGCCCGCCAGCGTTCGCTCCAGTTCATGCAGACGCGTCATCCGCCGCGCTTTCACCTCGCCCGGAATCTGATCGGGGAATGTCGCCGCCGGAGTTCCCTTCCGAGGACTGAACGGAAACGCATGAATCTGCATCACCTCGGCCGCCCGACAGACCGCCAGCGTCTGCTCGAACTCCTCGTCACTCTCCCCCGGAAAGCCGACAATCACATCGGTCGACAGGGCCAACCGCTCGAACCGGCCCCGTAGCGCCGCCACGTTCTCCAGAAACCGGCCCGCGCGATATCGGCGGCGCATGCGGGCCAGCACATCATCGGCCCCACTCTGCAAACAGAGATGAAAATGCGGACAGAGCCGCTCCAGGTCGCCCACCCGTTCGAGAAACTCGCCATCCACCTCGCCCGGGTCGAGGCTCGACAGCCGCAGCCGCCACTCACCGGGAATGCGATCGAGATCCGACAACAGATGCCCGAGCCGATACCGCGCCCTCCCCGACCGACCACGCGTCGCTTCCACCCCGAAGTGCCCCAGATGAATCCCCGTCAGCACGATCTCGCGATACCCCGTCTCCACGAGCCGCCCGACTTCTTCCAGAATCGCCTCTGGTTCCCGGCTGCGCAGCCCACCCCGCACCGTGGGAATAATGCAGTAGGTACACTTCAGCGCGCAGCCATCCTGCACTTTGACAAATGCCCGGCGATGCCCATCGAACCGCGCGATCCCGCCCGGCCAGTTCGTTACCCCAAACCGCGCCAGCACATCCGGCAGCTCGCGATTGTCTCCCACGACCGCCACCACACCCGGTAGCGCCTCCAGCGCCGCCCGGTCACGGGCCGCATAACACCCGAACACAATCGTCCGCGACCCGGGATTCTCCCGCGCCAGACGCCGCACAATCTGCCGCGCCTTCGAATCGGCCTCACCCGTCACCGTACAGGTGTTGACGACGCAGACATCCGCCGCCACCCCGGCCCGCGCCTCCTCAAACCCCTGCCGCTCGAACGCTTCCTTGACGAGCTGCGCCTCGTACTGGTTGACCTTGCACCCCATCGTCACCACGCGAACCCGCGGCACCCCCGGTTCGACCTCGACGGATGGAACCGCAGCCCAGGATGGGTTCTCAAGCAACGGTAGCGTCGGCAGCGACATGGAAACTCGGAACCAACAAGACGCTCACGTTGGAAGCGACACCCCGCTCCCCGAACAGATCAGTATACCGCCCCGTCCCGCCGCAAGACACACCCCCACCTTTGGTAGCGGAAGCCGTGAGGCTTCCCTCAGGGCGCGCTCACCACGAACAGTTTCCGACAAGTGCGTCCACCAAAAGCCGTCACGCCTCCGGGCGCGAACGCTTCCGGCCCCAGGGCGCGCAACAGTCGACCGGAAATCGGCGACAGCCCCCCCCGCCCCCCCAGCCCGCCCTCAGACCCCCGCCCCATCCTTACTCCGCGGGTTTTTCTCCGGTATACTGCCGAGAACGTGGAGTGAACCGGCGGCAGACGCGTGCGCGTCCGAACTGACCGGTGTTCTGTTTGCGAAAGGTTCCATGTCGACTCTTGGGCTACTTGCCGTCGTGCTGCTTCTGGCGGCCAACGGCTTTTTCGTGGCCGCCGAGTTCGCCCTCGTCAAGGTGCGACTCAGTCAGATTGAAGAGCTGGCCCGTAAAGGCTCCTGGGCCGCGAAAGTGACCGAATCGGTCCTCTCCCGGCTTGATGCCTATCTCTCGGCCTGCCAGTTGGGAATCACCCTCGCCAGTCTCGGCCTGGGCTGGGTCGGCGAGCCCGTCGTCGCCCGCATGCTCGAACCGATCGTCATCTGGCTCGGGTTCTCGCCCGAACAGGCGCACTACGTCGCCCTCCCGGTCGGGTTCGTCACGATCAGCTCGCTGCACATCATCCTCGGGGAACTCGCCCCCAAGTCGCTCGCGATCCGCATGGCCCGGCCCACCTCCCTCGCCATCGCCGTTCCGCTGGTCCTCTTCTACAAAACTTTTCTCCCCTTCATCTGGGTCCTCAACACGGCAGCCAACCTGTTGCTCAAGCTGCTCGGGGTCCAGCCCGTCAACGATGGCGACAAACACACCACCGATGAACTTCGGCTGATCCTCGCGGAGTCAGCCGAAGGCGGCGAACTGGGCCGGCGCGAACGCCTCATCATGGAGAACGTGCTCGACCTCGAAGACAAGGTGATCCGCCAGGTCATGGTGCCCCGCCGGGACATCGTCTTCCTCAACACGCGGAAAACGCTCGACGCCAATCTCGATCTGATCACCCACTCGCGCCACACCCGCTTCCCCGTCTGCGATGGCGAACTCGATCGTGTGGTCGGAATGGTCCACACCAAGGACATCCTCTTCACCCAGATGAAGGGTGACAAAATCGAGTCGCTCGGGCGCCTCGCCCGCAAAATCGAATTCCTCGCCGAAACGATGCGGCTGAGCGACGCCCTCAAGGAGTTCCAGAAGAAGCGGACCCATGTCGCGATGGTCGTCGACGAGTTCGGCACCATCTCCGGCATGGTCACGTTCGAAAACGTCCTCGAAGAAATCTTTGGACCCATTCAGGACGAGTTCGACAGTGAACTGCCGCAGATCAAGAAACGGGCCGCGGGCATGTTCCTCGTCGATGGTCTCTGCCCCGTGAACGATCTGATCAGCGAAATCGGGCTCGATGTCCCTGAAGAGATCGAGGCCGATACCGCCGGGGGCCTCGCCATTCAACTGTTCGGATACATCCCCAAAGTGGGCGATAAAGAGCGCATCGGCCGCTTTGAACTGCGGGTCACCGAGGCCGAGGCCACCCGCGTCCGGCAGATTGAACTGGTCGAAATCGAACCCGCCACCGAGTTGGAGAAGCGTGCGACCCAATCCCGCCGGTTCGAATCGGGTGAATACGATCAGCTCTCCACGGGCGAATCCCCCGCGCCCCAGGATTCGTCCACCCGCGGTCCGGGGAAGTGACCCCGCCCACGGCAGCGCCCATCGCCACGCCCGACGTTCGATTCCCGGCCAGTCCCGTCCCGTTCATCCGTCTGTTCCCGAATCCAGACCCTCTTCTTGCTGTTCTCAACTCCCGGAGCCATGCCATGACCGTTCGTCCTCTGCTTCCCCACCTGCTCCTGCTGGGCCTGGCAATCGCCTCCGTCATGGGGCCGCTCGCGGTCTCCCACTCGGACGATGCCGCCGCTGCCACACCAAAGGCGTTTGTCGATGGGCAGGGCCTGGGCTGGCGCGAACTGACGCTCACCGACTTCGAGAACGTCAACACCGCCGACGACACCTGGTCGCTCAAAGACGGCGTGATTCACTGCACGGGTAAACCGATCGGCGTCACCAAGTCGAAGTTCAAGGTGACCAACTTCGAACTCGTCGCCGAGTGGCGGCATCTGTCGTCCGCCGGCAACTCCGGCATCTTCGTCTGGGCGACCGATGAAGCCCTCACCGGCCTCAAGCCCAACTCCCTGCCGCCGGGCGGAATCGAAGTCCAGGTGCTCGACCACGGCTATGCCACGCAGTACGAGAAGAACACGGGCAAGAAGCCCGACTGGTTCACCACCAACGGCGATGTCTTCCCCGTCGGCAAGTCGACCATGAAGCCGTTTCCCCCCGTCGCCCCCAACAGCTCGCGCAGCTTCCCCCGCAAGAATCTCAGCAAGGGGACTCCCGAGTGGAACCATTACTACGTCCGCGCCATCAACGGTGAAGTCCGGCTGTGGGTCAACGGCGAAGAAGTCTCCGGCGGCACCGACTGCCAGCCGGCCACCGGGTACATCTGCCTCGAATCCGA
>JAIXZD010000474.1 GCA_027489895.1 Planctomycetaceae bacterium | reverse complement strand
GGTCCCAGGCCCTGGACGAGCATTGGTCGGCCCGCAGACCGCGAGACCTCGCGCAGGCCGTCCATCAGCCGCAGTCCCAATTGCTTGAGTCGAGCGGGAACTTGCTGTTGTTCGAGCACATCGAGCGTGGCGAGCGCCGCGGCAACGGTCGGGTTGCAGGAATTCATCGTCCCCGCATGAATGACCGAACCGTTGGCGATCTGCTCCATGTATTTGCGTTTCCCCGCGAGCACGCTGATGGGGTAACCGCTCGCCATCGCCTTGCCGAAGATGCCGAGGTCGGGGGTGACGCCAAACCAGGTTTGCGCGCCGCCCAGGCCCGTCCGGAAGCCCGTGATCACTTCGTCGAAAATCAGCAGCGAACCGTGCTTGTCGCACAGGGCACGCAGGCCCTCCAGGAAGCCCGGTTCGGGGGGAATGCAGCCGTTGTTGCACATGACCGGCTCGGTGATAATCGCCGCGACTTCGTGCGCCCGCTCGGCCATAACCTTTTCGACAAGCGCGAGATCGTTCCAGGGAAGGACGATTGCTTCGTCCATGATTCCCTCCGGCAGACCACGGGTCCACGGGAGAGGGATTGGCGCTTCGCGCGGCCCCAGGGCGGCTGCGTTGGGGCCTGTCACCCCGAAGCTGACATTGTCGAGCCAGCCGTGGTAGTGCCCTTCAAAGCGAAGGAACTTGGGGCGGCCGGTGATTGCCCGAGCGAGGCGGAACGCGCTGTGATCGGCTTCGGACCCCGAGAGGCTGAACCGCATCATCTCGGCACAGGGAATCATCCGGGAAAGACGCTCGGCCAGTTCCAGTTCCAGCAGATGCTGACCGGCGAACAACTGCCCCTGAGCGCTCGCCTCGTTCACCCGCGCCAGCACATGCGGGTGCGAATGCCCCAGGATGAGCGGCCCTTGGGAGAGCGTGAAGTCGAGGTATTCGTTCCCGTCGACGTCGGTGATCCGACTTCCCGACGCATGCGAGTAGTACAGCGGATGCGGCGCGTTAAACTTCCGAAACTCGCTCGAAACGCCACCGGCCAGCACCTTGCAGCCACGTTCGTACAACTCTTTCGACTTCTCGTACCGGCTCATCCACCGTCCTCGCTCTGGGTCAAACGCGCTCCGCGATCGGAGTGCGGGTCACTACTCTGCTTTTACTCCGGCATCGGACCGGGGCAGTGGGGCCGGGTTCCTGCGGCGAGGCGCGTCGAGGTACCGGTAGCCCGTATTCGGGTTCGTCTTGTCGAAGGCAAACGCCTCTCGATTCTCCAGAAATTCGCGCAGTGCGGACGCCGGGATGGCGAATCCCAACCCCTCACTGAACAGCAGCTTCATGTTGGTCACCCCGACCACTTCGCCGCGTAGGTTGAACAGCGGGCCGCCGCTGTTCCCCGGATTGATCTGACAGGTGGTCTGGATGAAGACCTGTCCGTTGAAGTTGCGGTTCCGCGTGCTGACGATTCCCTGGGAGACCGAGCGTTCGAGGCCCAGCGGGTTGCCGATCGCAAACACCTCGTCCCCTTCGCGCAGCTCGGATTTCGCGGCGACGTAGACGGGCCGGAATGCGAAATCCTTCTGTTCGGGAATCTGCAGGAGTGCGAGGTCGAAGAACGGATTCAGGGCGACGATCTTCACGTCGTTGATCAGCCGGCGTTCGAACTCGCCCGATTTGCTGCGGTGGAAAATCGTCACGCCGATTCGCGTTTCCTTTTCGACCACATGCACATTGGTGACGCAGTGGCCCTGCTCATTGATGACGAAACCCGAGCCGAGGCCGCTGGGCGTCTGCACGAGGACCACGCCCTCGCCATACGTTTCGGCCAGTTCCTTGATCGTGCGGGGCAACAGTTCCGCAGTGCGGTACAGCGTGTCGCCCGCCCCGGCGGCGGGAGCCACTTCCGACGTGCTTTGACCGGTTCGCGATTTGATTTCCGACTTGGGAATGCGGACGACATCGACGCCGACATCGATCACCAGTTCCGTGTCGCGCTCTTTGAGAATCTCGCCTTCGATGCGCTGGCCGGTCTTCAGTTCGATCACATCGGCTTGAGCACGATGCGGGGTCCCCACACAGAGGAAGACGATCAAACCGGCGGAGAGCAAGGTTCGCGACAGCATGCGGTTCGACTCCTAAAACTTCGAAACAACTTCCGGCTTGCGCCATCCCTGGACTGCGTCGCTCTCGAGTTCACATCAGACGTAGTTGCACCGCGCTCCCCATCGTGTGGGCGGCTGTCTCGCATCGCCTGTCGTGATTCTCATCCTCTCTCGATTGATGCTGCCGACCAATGGCCGAAGGTCAATTCTCCCCAAACCGATAGGCCTGATGGCAATTGTCGCAGAGCTTTTGGACCTGCGAGATGCTGTCTTGAAACCCGGAAAATGACTCGCCCTTACTCGCCGCATTGACAGCCTGGCTGGCAGCCACGAGATCCTTGATGAATTGCTGGTACTCCTCTTCGTCGCCACCGGGGTACTCTTTCGCTCCGGTCACTTTCGTCAGGGTGGCGAGCAGGGCCGATTCGTGCTGAATCGTTTCCGCTCCTTTCTTGAACGTCGCTTCGTTTTGAATATTCGACTTCATGAAGTCGAACGATTTCTGCATCCGCTTCAT
>JAIXZD010000215.1 GCA_027489895.1 Planctomycetaceae bacterium | reverse complement strand
GCGACATTCGGGCCTGGTGTGACGAAAGGCTGCGAGCGGGTGTCGAGCGTGGTGGGGAGGCCTCCGGGCGCTAACGCTTCCGGCTCCCTATGGAATGGGACCTGCGTGGCCGGGGAGGCGTCGTGCATTCGCATCAACGATTGGGGCCGATACAATCGCGGCGACTGGTGAACGTCGTTTGGAGCGGCGGTGCGAAGCCTCTCTGTTGTCCGTGTTCTTGCCTTTTTCGGGAGACCGTGCTCATGCGGCCACTCGTGCTGAGTCTGGTGTTGATGTTTGCCGGTGCAGTCACCGCGGTTGCGGCCGAGGGGGATCTGCCTGAACTGGTGAAGGCCGTGAAAGCTGTCGGCCGTGAAGGGCAGGGCAATGTCGCGGCCTTGGCAGCCGTGGCGGAGTTGGCGAAGCAGCCGCTGTCGGCGGTGTTGCCGCTCCTGGAAGCGATCGATTCGGACCAGAAACTGGCGTCGAACTATCTGCGCGGTGCGATCGAAGAGATCGTCGCCCGGGAAACGGCTGCCGGGAAGGCGTTGCCTCTGGCGGACCTCGAAGCGTTTCTCGCCAAGACAACGAATGACCCGCGGGCTCGCCGGTTCGCGTTTGAATTGATCGTGCAGGCTGCTCCGGAACGACGCGAGCCGCTGATTGCGGGGATGACGAACGACCCCAGTGTCGAGTTGCGACGGGAAGCGGTGGAACGGCTGATCGATGCGGCGGCGACCGCCCTCAAGGCGGAGAAGAAAGACGAGGCGAAGTCGCTCTATCAGCAGGCGCTGGCAGCGGCCCGGGCGAAAGATCAGGTCGAGGCGATTCGGAAGCCGCTGGAAGAATTGGGTGAGAAGGTCGATCTGGCGAAGCATTTCGGATTCTTGACCACGTGGCGGCTCATCGGCCCGTTCGACAACAAAGAGAAGAAGGGCTTTCCGGTCGCCTATGCCCCGGAAACGACGCTTAAGTTTGATGCGGAAGTCGAAGGGAAAGACGGTCAGAAGCTGAAGTGGACCGATCACACGACGGCTGACGAGTACGGCGTGGTTGACCTCAATAAGGTTCAGTCGAACTTCAAAGGCGCGATCACCTACGCCGCGGCCGAGTATGTCTCTACCGTTGACCGCGAAGTCGAGGTCCGGCTGGGCACACCCAACGCCTGGAAGCTGTGGGTGAATGGGGAACCGTTGTTCGGCCGCGAGGAGTACCATCGCGGGATGGAACTGGACCAGTACAAGGTGCGGGCGAAGGTCAAGGCGGGAACGAACGTGATTCTGCTCAAGCTCTGCCAGAACGAGCAGACCGAGGAATGGGCCCAGCGATGGCAGTTCCAGTTGCGAATCTGCGACCGGACGGGCACCGCGATTCCCCCGGCCGAGGCAGCCAAGGTGGCGGGCCGGTAGGTCGCGCTTTGCAGGGTGGGCAGTGCCCACCACTGCTCACCGGCTTTCAACGTCCAGACGGTGTTTCTTCCTGCTCGGGTGCGTCCGCAGCGGGGCCGGATGGTCGTCACGGTGCGGGGTCGAGAAGCGATCCAAACTTTGGTTCGTAGGCGGATGCCGGTGAGCGCTGGTGGGCAGTGCCCACCCTACGGCCGGTTGGTAGATGAGGGTCGATTAGTCGTTAGCGGCGGCCTTTGGTTTTGGCGGGGTCGGGGATGTCGAGCTGGAACGGCTGGTCGCCTTCGGTCCAGGTGATTTTCAGCGGTGTTTTCGCGGGGTCGCGGTAGTCACGCGGGAATTCGAGGGGCGGGCCGATCGATTCGACCGTGCAGCCGTACTCGCCTGAGGGAAGCCAGAGTGGCCCGGTCGCTTCCGTGGCGAGCAGTTCGATCTGGCCGTCGTCGCGGGTGATGCCGAAGCCGATCGGAAAGGCATCGGCACCGGTTCCCTTGTGAATGGTGACCTGAATCTCCGGGAGGGCGGTGCCGCCCACAATGACAACGCCGCGTGTTCCGCCAGCGACGGACGTTTCGCCACCACAGCCGCTGGTAAGCAGTGCGGTCAGCAGGAGTGTGGCTGTGGCGAGCCGCGCTGGAATGGCGTGGTTGCGGGGAGTTTCGACGTGCGCTCGCCCTCTGGGGACGGGCTTGGCTGGGGGAACTCTCACGAGTTCCGCTACGTTGCCGGTAGGGGGCGTGGGGACGTTGGGGGGAAGTCTGTGGGACATCAGATGGTCCCTCCTGGAGTGCGAAGGCCCAGCCAGGATCGGACCTGGGGAATGCGCCGGAAGACGAGTTGCTCGACGGTCAGTACGGCGATCAGGGAGAGTCCGAACAGCGGCAGGTAGAGTCCCAGGGCGAGGATGATCGCGAGCAGGCCGGTGGAGAATCGGGGATCGATTCCCGGACGCGGCGCCCCGAGTTCGCCTGAGTCTCTGCGGCGGATCCAGAGGACGAGACCACTGACCGAGAGCAGCACGAGGCCGGCGCAGGCGAACAGTCCAATCAGTTGATTGGCGAATCCGAACAAACGGCCTTCGTGTGCGGCGATGCCGATCGATACGAGTTGGTCGACCGGGTGTTTGCCCTCGAACCCCTCTCGACTGACGATGTTTCCCGTGGCGGCATCGACCAGCAGATTGACTCGCCACGGCCGATTGCCCGTCATCGACTTCACGGACCAGGGCCCACCCGCCGCTTCAGGCGGTGCGATCAGAACGGGGTGTTCGAGCTTCAGAGGCGTCACGGCAGCGGCGACCTGGTCGATCGCGCGGAAATCGGGTGGGGGACCGGTGGGGGCACCGCGGCGCGACCGTCCCGGGTTGCTGGGTGCCCCATGTCCGGCGTGCTCGCCCCCGGCTTCCCTCTTGGCGGCGGAACTGTTGGCCCAGTCTTGCCGCACGACGGACAGTCCGGTGTAACGGCGGACGGTCTTGAAGTAGTCGCCCCAGAATTTGGCCCAGGGGAGACCGCTGGCGATCAGCATCAGCGCGAGGGCCGAAACCCAGAAGCCGGTGACGCCATGAATGTCGCGCCAGAACATGCGTGACCCACCGCGGAGGCGCGGGTAAATGACGCCTCCCCAGCCCTTGGCATTGCGGGGCCACCAGAGGAACAGCCCCGTGAGGACCATGACGATCGTCCATGAGGCCGCGAGTTCCACGATGTTGGATCCGCGATCGCCGCTGAGCAGCTCGCCATGCAGGCGAAACATGACCCGCATGAGCCGGTCCTGTTCGGGGACGGAATAGAGGACAGCGGCGGTTTCGGGGTGGACGTATACACGTCGGGTTTCTCGGCCCTCACGGAGGAGGATGCGCGTGGCGGACTGCTCGCCTCGGGACATCTCCCACGATTGAAATGTCGCGCCGGGAAATGCAGCCAAGGCGGCGGCGACCTGCTGCTGGGACGAGGCCCGCTGGGCGATCTCGAGCCGGTCGTAGGGGGCGTCGATCCAGGCTTCGACCTCGTCCTTAAACAGATAGATCGCTCCCGTGATTGACAGGAGAATGACGAACGGAATCGACAAGAGGCCGGCGTAAAAGTGCCAGCGCCAGACGGCACGGTAGTCGGGCCAGTGGCGTGACTGGACGGGTGTGCCGGAGACGGGCGGGGTCTCGGGATCGGGCGGTGAGACGGGTTGAGACATGGGCACTCAATCGAGGAAAGGCCTGCCAGCAGGTGTCTTGGCTTAGCGGGGATACCTGCTGACAGGAAAAAGGAGATTAGGAGCCGCGCCGGAAGCGTTGATACAGGGCAACGCGCCACGTGCGTCCGCAGCTGACAACGTCGACCAGAGCATGTTGACATCCGACAACCAGGACCATCAGTCGTGTGCCACTGGCTTCGCCAGTGGGGGCTTTCCGTGGGAACAGTCGCACGGTAAGAACTCGCACTGGCGGAGCCAGTGGCACACAACGAATGTTCGCTCACCAGGCAGTTTGCAACGAACTCGTGATCGGCGATTACTCGCTGGTCACTTCGCCACCGGCGACGCTATGGAGGGCGCGGTGCAGTGTCGTGTCGATGTTGTCACCGAGGAACCGGACCGAGCCATCGGCAAACAGCACATTCGCGCCACCCACGTGAAAACTCCGCGGGCCGAAGAATCCCGTGAAGTGGGTCACGATATCGGGGATGCGGCTGTTGGGCGTCTGGTAGCCGTTGGTCATCGTGCTGATGGCCCCGGAGTGGGCCCACGAGGTGCCCCGACCTCGAAGAGCGAGACTGGCCGCACCGCGCCAACTGGACATCGTCGGCCAGACCGTGGCCAGATTCGGGTTCGAGTTGAAGCCGTTGGCGTCGGCATAAGACGCCCACGCTCCCCCGGCCGTCATCCCCTGGGCCGCGTTGAGCGTTGCCGAGATGCCGCTCGAACCGTTGAGTGTCATTTTGTAGGGGAAGCTGGGCAGGGTGCCCGCGGTCAGCGTCACGTCGGCCCCTTCACTGCGAACGGTTTCGCTCATGGCGACCGTGTTGGAAGAACCGTCGGTGATGTCGGCCATGCGGACCTTTGAGTTTTCGTAGCAGAGACCATCGGTCCGCCAGCGGAGGTCGTAGTTGACCCGTGTCCCGCTCCCCATGCTGATCATGTAGTTGATCCCGGCGTAGATCGCGCCACCGGCCCCGGTGTTTTGCGTGGGGGCGGTGTCGCTAGGGCAGAGCAGCATGCTGATCGGCGAGGCGAACGCGGCGGCGAACTGCGGGTTGGGCACCAGGTTGTTGAATGGGCCGGTGAACGCCGGGGCGGCAAAGTTCAGTTGCGACTGGAGCACGGCCTGATCGAAGTAGGGCAACAGTCGGGCCTGGGCGGAGAAGCCCTGAGTGTTGGGCTGGTAGTTCTGCGCGTTCGTCATCGGGAAAACCGAGAACGAGCTTTCGTAGTTGTGCAGCGCCAATCCGAACTGTTTCAGATTGTTGCGGCATTGCGTGCGACGGGCCGCTTCGCGGGCCTGTTGCACGGCGGGCAAGAGGAGAGAAATGAGAATGGCGATGATCGCGATCACCACCAGGAGTTCGATCAACGTGAAGCCGCGGTTGCGACCGCGCGGCGCGGCGCTCTTACAAAAATCCATGGTGAAGACTCTCCAGACCGTGGCGGCCCGCAACGGGGCAAAACACCGAGGTCGTTCCAAAATGAGAACAGATCGCGCCGCGGGAGCCCGGGATTGGCCCGCTTCGCCAGCGCGAGTACGGAATCAGGCGGAGAGCGACCTGATTCTCGGAGGGGGCGTGACGGGACGGCGCAGAACCGACTCAGCGTCCTTCACAACGGGAACATCAGCGAGCGCGACCGGTAGCAGTCCCGCCAGACAGACGGTGGGCGGGACGATTCGCGGCTGCGCGACCAGCGAGAACGAGCCACCGGAGCGGTCGCCGCAAGGACAGGCAGACCATTCGGGCACGGAAGGCTTGGCTGGTTTCCGCGCGACGCTGCGTTCGAGGGTGGGCCTGTTCGGGCTGGTGGCGCCGGGCCGACAACAGCTGGCAACCCGCGTTTCCGGGAGCGTGGCACAACAACCGCTTGATTTTGCGATCGCCGTTTTCACCAGCGGTTTCGAGCAGCAGCAGACGCCCGCTGCCTTCCGCCAGGCGGGGCAGCGGCAGATGTCGCCCGGGCGTTGGGTGCAGCTTTTGACCGTCGTGTTGCCCCAGGTGAACGTCAGACCCGGAGTCGGCACGGCGACAAGCGTGGGGACGCAGACCAATGCGATCAGCCAGCGACCGAAGCGGTCGCGGATCGATCTCGGCGAGTGGTTGGCCCAAATACGCATGGATTTAAGAATTAGTCAGCACGGCGACTGAATTCAATGTCGCGCGGCGGGACGGATTGACGCAGGTGGGGGGCAGTGCGCTCTGGTGGGTGAGAACGGACGATTGGAACTCGAACGGTGTCGAATGCCCAGTCCGTTAATTCTGCATGCTGGGGGGATGGGTTGCGAGCAGAAAATGCTGATCCTCCGGGCGCTAACGCTTCCGGCTCCCTCGATGGCGTCAGCCGGCGTGCAATCGCTGAGGACTGTCTTTCGACTGTCTTGAGGTTTGGAGGGCGGTTATAACCGCTTGGTCTTCTTCCGGGCGCTTACGCTTCCGGCTCCCGCAAGTGACGTGGCGTGGGTCGGAGTTGGTGACGTTTTACATCGGGGCAACAGGCTTCGCGTCAATCTGGTGAATTGGATGGGTGGGATGGGGTCGGTCCTGGCCGCGCTGCGACGCGAATGGTTTCTGACGAGCCTGACACTGCTGATTGTGCTCGGGCTGAGTCTGGGACGGGGCGGGTGGGGTCCGGTGGTGTCGCCTTGGGCGGAGCGAATTGACCCTCGCACCACGACGGCGGTCGTCCTGTTCCTGATGTCGCTCAGCCTCGACTCCGCGGCGCTGGGGCGGTCTTTGCGAACGCCGGGGCCGGTGGTGATTGCCTGCCTGCTCTGCTACGGGCTGTTGCCGCTTTTGGCTTGGGGACTGTCCCAGGTGCAGATGCATCCCGATCTGGCGCTAGGGCTGTTGATCGCGGCGTGCGTGCCCAGCACGCTAGCCTCTGCTTCGGTGATGACGCGCCGGGCGGGGGGGAACGACGCCGTCTCGCTCCTGGCGACACTGGTCACCAATGCCAGTTGCGTGGTGATCACGCCTTTGTGGCTGATCAACACGACGGGAACGTCGGTTCGATTTGACGTTCCCGCGATGATGCAGTCGCTGTTGCTGGCGGCCCTGTTGCCAACCGCCTTGGGACAGTCCGTGCGGTGGATTCCGGGTGTTCGACCGGTGGTGGATCGTTGGAAACCGGCCATCAGCGCCGTTGCGCAACTGTTTATTGAGTTGATCGTGGTAACGGCGGCCCTGCGTGCGGGGATTGCCTGGCGGGAGATTTCGCTGGCACCGGCCTCGACGGCGCAGCTTACGCTTGCGGCGTTTCTCTGGATGGGGCTGGGCGCGGTGCTGTTGCATCTGGTCGTGTGGTGGGTGGGGTGGAAGATCACCAGGCGGCTGGGGTGGTCGGAGGCCGATGCGGTGGGCGTCAGTTTTTCTGGAAGCCAGAAGACGCTGCCCGTGGGGGTTCTGGTGGCGACCGATCCGGCCACGTTCGGGACCTCACATCCGTTTGCGATCTTCCCCATGCTGGTGTTTCACATCGGGCAGTTGTTTCTCGACTCGGCACTGGCGTCCTGGTTGAAACGCCGGTCCAGCGCATGAAATTCCGATGAATTGCGCCCCGAACCGCGGCGGGCGGATTGCCGCTGATTGGGGCCAAGCGGAGAACTGCTTGATGATCGCCCCGAGGATTCTTCAAATTGGTCGGTGCGGACGCGAGACTGCCTGTTGAGGATGACGATGTCGGCCGAGCCTGGACCGAAACGCCCCGCGCCGACACTCTCCCTCCGGCGGGTGTCGATTGCGGCAGGTATTGCGCTCGTGCCGCTGTTGGGTTGGGTCGTCTGGTCTGCGGTGACGCCCCCGCCAGCGCCCTATGTCGCGCAGCCGGAACTCGATTCCGAACCGGATGTCGCCCCGCAGCAGTCGCCGGTGGCTGTTGCCTCCGTTGTCGTTCCGACGGTCCTGGTCCCGTCCACCCGCAGTTCGCAAGTCGAGCGGCCGATCGGGGGCCAATCGCCGCCGCCGGGGTCGTTGCTTCCACCCGTTGAGCCAACGAGGAGCGTGCATTCGGACTGGCCCGGGCCGTATGGCCCCAACAAGGATGGCTGTTCGCCGGAGACGCCGCTGAACCTGACGTGGGGCGCTGAGGGGCCGGCGATTGCGTGGGAGCAGCCGATTGGCAAGGGCTACAACATCCCGGCGATTGTCGACGACCATGTCCTCACCTGGTCGCGGTATGGGGACGTGGAGCGGGTTGAGTCTCGATGGCTGGAGACCGGCGTCCTGGCGTGGAGCCGGGAGTTTCCTGCGAGTTATATCTCACCCTATCAGTACAGCGATGGCCCGCATGCGTCACCCGTGGTGAGTGAGGGGCTGCTGTATCTGCTGGGTGCGGCGGGGGAGTTTCGGGCGCTGCGGGTGGACGATGGCGCGGTCGTCTGGGAACGATTTCTGAAACGCGATTATCAACTGCCCGACACGGCCTATTCGCTGGGGGCCACGCCGCTGGTGACCGATGGGATCGCGATCCTGCAATTGCCTGCGCGCGAGGCGCGGGCCGGGCTATTGGCACTGGATGCGGTGACGGGGGAGACGTTATGGACGGCGACGGAAAATGGCCTGTCGTTCGCGTCGCCCAAGCGCGTCCCAGAGTCTGATCCGCCGACGTTCATCGCATTTACGACGTTTGGTCTGCACCATGTCGTGCTGCATACCGGGCAAGAGCTGGGTCGGTTCAAGTTTGGCGTGGGGGAATCGCGGGAACGGGTCAATGCCGTGTCGCCGCTGGTTGTGGGCGACCGCGTGTTTGCGATCGCCGGTCCTGGGCCGGGGACTCTGGCGCTGCGACGGGACGAATCGGGCGCGTTGTCGCTGCTGTGGCGGAATCGGCGCTTGCTGGATAGCCAGTACACGTCGGTCGTGTATCGCGACGGATACCTCTATGGCTTCAACAGCCTCTGGAACGGCAGTTGCGAACTGCGGTGCATCGATGTCGAGCGGGCGGAGCAGGTCTGGGGCGTTGAGACCCACCTGCGCCGCGGCCAATTGATCTGGGCCGACGGTCGGCTGATCGCGTTGGGAGAGCAGGGCCACCTGGGGGTGATCGAGGCGAGTCCGGCAATAGAGCGCGCCGTGCAGGTGACGGCCGGGCCGTTTCTCGCAGGTCCTTGCTACTCGGCCCCGGCGCTGGCGGGTGGGCGGCTGGTGCTGCGCAACGAACAGCGGCTGGTCGTGGTTGATTGCCGCGGGCGGTGAGTTGACGGCGGGGCGAGGAGCGAGGGAAGCCTCACGGCTTCCGCTACCAACGCTGTCAGGGGACGTAGTCGGGGAGGGCGCGGGAGCCGGGTTCGACGTAGGCTTCCGAGTACTTCGGGATGCGGCGTTTGACCGGCGGACGACGGGTGGTTGGGCTGTCGGTGGCGGCGAGCCGGGTGGGAACAGTTGAGACAGCGCGAGCCGGTTGACTGGGCGGTTGGGCAGGCCGGGTCGCGGGTTCCGGGTCGCCTTCGAGCACGACTTCGCGTTCGTCGTCGCCTTCGGCTTGTGAACCGTTTTGGGTCGGGCGGTTGGCCGGAGGCTGACGATCCTGCTTGGTCCAATCGAACTCCGGGGACAGCTCCGCGGTGCGAACGGCGGTGGAGGGGGTGGTCTCGAGCGCGGCAATCCGCATGGGTTCTTCGGTGCGGCGGGGTGGGAGCGGCCGTTCGTTAATCGGCTCGTCACTCTGGATGTTGGCGGCGTCGGGTTCGCCGAGCGAGGCGAACTCAGAATTTCGGGGGTCACTCGGGCGGGTGCCAGCGGACGACTTCACCTTGGGCGAGGGGGCTTCAAGACCGTCACCACGGCGCGGTGCTCGGGGGGCCACGGGTGATGTCACCATCGCGACGGCACCTCGCGAACCAGTCAGCTCTTCGTCACTGTTCTGAGCGCGGACGAGGGGCAACGCCTTCCCCTGGGCTGTAGCGGGTTTTGCCGGCGACGCGGCGGCGTACTGAATGTTGGGGTTCTCCAGAGCCGGACTCCCGGCCACAACCCATTTCAACCATTCCCGCTCGAAGACCTCGGTCGATTCGTAGCGATAGAACTTGGCGAGTGCCGGGTCGTATCCCGACTGCATCGCCTCTTTGAGGAAGGCGAGGAACTTGGGTTTGCCACCCTGCTGCACAAGCAGATCTGCGAGGGAGTAGCCCTGGGCGTAGAGCGTCAACACGTCCTGCATGTCGGACGGATACTCTTTCATCGCCATCAGCTTGCGAAGCGGGATCCGGCGGGGCGTGTTGAGGACTTGCAGCACCGTCTGCACCTGACGGCTCTTTTCCGAGTCGTGCTCGCAAAGGGTCGACGCGCCTTCATCGGCCCAGCGGGGCAGGGGGCATCGGAAGTGACAGGCGTAAATGGTGTGGCTGATCTCGTGGGGCAGGACCGAATCGAGAATCCGCTCGAGCGTCCCCTGGATCGTCATCTTCCAGCCGTAGACGTGACCGCCACCGAAGTTGAACGTGGTGGCGCCGCCAGCGCCAATCTGTCCGACTTTGACCGTGATCGGACAGGGCTTGGCCCAGGCAGGCATCTCTTCGCCCAGCCACTCGATCGAAAGTTCCCGTCGATAGACTTCGGCAGCCCGGCCAACCTGTTCGGCAATCTCTGGCGTGGGAGCCGAGACGACGAAATTGCGGGTCTTGAAATCAGCAGCGATCGCCGAAACGGCGAGGCAGATACAGACGCAGCGCGCCGTGAGCGAGGAGATCATGCGGGAATCCTTTCCCAGGTCGATTGCCTTCGCGTGGAATCGAGCGTGATCGGGCGGCCATCCTGACCACTCGAACCAGGTTCCGCTGGTGCAGAGGCACCCGTCGAAACCCCACTCTTCCACCGAGGCAACCTGTATCACGCAAATCCGGCGCCGAACCAGTTTGGGGAAACGGTTCGGATGAATCCCTGCCTGCGGGGCGGGAACTCTGGGTCTTGCCAGACTGCGGTTTAGGTCGTCTTGACTGGCCAGAAAATAGCCGTCCCCGCCCAACGCGGCCAGAGCGATTTGGCAAGATTTACAAATCGTACGGCAGAATTGCTCAAGTTACTCGGGGTGGCGGTGCGTTCGCCTCCGGGCGCTGACGCCTCCGGCGCCCTTCGACTGGGTCTCGCCTGGTCTGGTGCCAGTACGCAGACGTATCCACATTCACTGCAATGCTTTGCGACGTGTCGAAGAATCGGTTCACCGAAACGTACGGTCGTCGTTGCTGTTAATCTGTAGCGATCACGCAGAGTTTTCCTCATGTGCGGGGGGCTGAGTGGTCGAAAGACGGAGAGTCGGAGTCGTGTATTCTTGAAGGCGCACGACTCGCGGCCGTTCTGTTGTTCCTCCGGCGCTCGCCAGGCATGCACGATTTACTGCGACCTGCGTTTTGGGCCCTCTGCCTGGGACTCACCCTGCCGATCGCCGCGTTTGTCGCGCTGGAAGCGATCACGCCCGAACGCGCACCGCGACAGGTGAATCGCCCCAAGACCTCGCCGTCACCGCGCACTGCGCAATCCACGCGAACACCGCAAACAACCACAGCGACTCCGGTCTCGCAGCGATCGGTTCGGCTGGGTCCGATCGAACCAGCCCCGCGAACAGAGCGTGTCATTCATCCCGATGCCTGGCGGGGGAGTCTGGCGGATACGGCGGCGGACGATGAGGCACTCTGGGGTGAGCAGAACCAGCTCGCGCTCGAACTGTCCGAGCTGCGGGAACATGTTCGCTCGGTGAGCGATTCGCAGCAGAAGCAGCAGTTGGAGCAGCTCCATCAGTCGACGCATCTGCTGCAGCAACTCCAGCAGGCGAGCAAGCTGCAAGACCTCGAGCAGCAGGTGCGAGACCTGGCGGCCGGTCGTCCGCAGGCGAACGCAACGGGACTGCGGTCGATCGAGACAGCCGAACCGGGCACGCGGTCGCCGACCGTCGTGATCGAACTCGACCCCGATGTTCCGGGGCAGTTGTATCTGGAACTGCAGCAGGCCCAGTTGCCGGCGGCGCTGCACGAGTTGGCTCGGGTGGCGGGCAAGAATCTCGTTGTGTCGCGGGACGTGTCCGGGACGGTGTCGCTGATCCTCGACCAGGTGACGTACGAAACCGCGCTGGAAACGTTGCTGAAGGCGGGGGGGCTTGAGACCGAGCAGGACGGCGCGCTGACGGTTGTGCGTCCGAAGGCGTTGGTCAAACCGGTCACCCATGAACAACCGGTCGTTCCGCCCACGATGTCGAAACTGTTCCGACCGGCTCATGTCCCAGCGGGGGACGTGCGGCGGTTGATCGAGCCGATCCTCACGCCGGGCGTCGGTAAGATCTCGGACGTGCGACCGGCGAGCCACGAAGGTCCGGCCCCGGATCGCCCCGAAGCGATTGTCGTGCAGGATCGCCCTGAGGTGATCGCCGCAGTCGAGCGAATCATGATTGAGGCCGATACCCCCCCCATGCAGGTGGTGATCGAAGCCCGCGTGCTGGGAGTCCGATTGACCGATGAGATGAAGTACGGGATCAACTTCGCGCTCCTGGGCGCGACGACGGGGCCATCGGCCCTGCCCGAGGATGATCTGAACGCGGAGGATTGTTCGCCCGGAGCGGAAGAGGCGGGGCTGCGGTACGGCACGGTCCACGCCCACATTCCACAGGTCATCAATGCGCTGGCGCGGATCGCCGATTTCAGCGTGATTGCCTCGCCCCAGATCCTTGCGGTCAATGGGCAACAGGCCGAACTGGAGATTGGCGAAGAAACCGGCTACCGCACGGTCACTCCGCAGGCGGGTGTCGCGGTGGAGGGGCTGCAGTTTGTCGAGACGGGCACGCGGATTCGGCTGCGACCGTGGATCGCTCCCGACGGCGTGATTCGGATGGAGATCGAACCGCGCCGCCGGTCGCCCTCGGGAGCGACCGGAACTCAGCCCCCTCGGGTTGCGACCTCCGGAATGAGTACAGACGTGCTGGTCCGCGACGGCGAGACGGTGCTGATCGGGGGCATCATCGAAGAACAGGTTCGCGAGGATTCGACGCGGGTTCCGGTTCTGGGCAACCTGCCGCTGGTGGGCGGGGCGTTTCGCAAGTCGACCGAACATGTCGAACGGAGTGAGCTGCTGGTGCTGCTGACCGCGCGGATCGTGACCGAGGGCCAGACGGGCGCGAGCCTCGTGGATCGCGTTCCTCAGGCCGAGCGACGACATCAACTGATGCGGGAGCAGCAGTCGCTCTCGAATCGGCGGCAGGCCGCTCGGCGACATTACGAGCGTGGACTGGCCGCTTACCGAAAAGGGGATCTGGCCGCGGCCCGCCATGCAACGCGGGACGCGCTGGAGCTCGACAAGACGAATGCGAAGATCGTCGCGTTCCACGACAGCCTGGAGCGGGCGATTCGCTGGCAGGCGCGGCCGGTCGTGCCGGCGGCGCATGTCGTACCGGAGGAGCGTCCCCCCGGTTTAGACTCGAGCTTCGGACCGCCGTCGCTCCCATTGGAAACGACCTGGCCAACGGACGGAACACGTGCGCCGGGACTTCCCCGGGGCCTGCCGCCGGAAGAGTTGCCTCCGGTTCAGTCGGGGCCTTCCTCCGCACCGGCGCGACTGGCTCCCGTCGCGCCGACCTTGGGGCCGATCCTGCCGGTGCCGACGGGTCCGCAGGAGTCAGCTCCCTTGCCCACGCCGACGGCGCAGGGTGCGGTGCCGCGCGGGCGTGTCTTGCGCTGATCGGCCTGTGTCGATTGAACGGCCTGTAACGCGCGGCCCCTCCCCAGAGGCAGGGGGCAACCACCGTAAATCGTTACTGCCTGTTATCTTCGGTGACAAAAAAGTGCAGGATGATCCCGAAACAGCGTTCCTTCGTGCTGGGGATGGGATCGGAAATGGAATGAGTTGAGGGAAGAGGAAGCAGACCCTATGGAGTCTCATCTCAGCGAAGAGCCGACCACGTGGGGCCAGCGGCCTGCCGATGCGGAGTCCCGCGTCAAATTGCCCGCGCCGGCCCGAGAAACGAGGCACGTCGCGCGCCCGGCTGGCGAGGGCTGGCGGTGGGGCTTGCCGGTGGTCTCCGCGGTGTTTGGCATGATTGCCGTGCGGTGGGCAGGCCGAGTCTCGTGGGGGCCGGGCACGCTCAGCCTGATGCTGATGATTGTGCCCGTCGCTGCGGCGGCGGTGACGGGTCGGCGGCGGGTCGCGAGTCTGACGGTTGCGATCGCGGCCTTGGCCTGCCTGATCGAAGGGGGGCTGGGGTGGGGTCATGAACGGGCTCATGACTGGCCGTTTGCGTTGTTCGCGATCGGGCTTCTCTTGGCGCTCTCCGGAGCAGTACTGGGGTTGAGTGAGGGGCGAGTGAACCCCGAGTCGCCTGCGGAGCCGCGCCACGACCCCGATTCCATATGGACCGATGTACCTCCGCCTCTTCGAGCGGTCCCCCTGTCCCAGGAAGACCTGACGCCGCTGCTCTTGGCACTGCAGGAAGTTGTCCGGCGGATTGTCGGGGACCTCGATCGCAACACCCTGCCGGAGACGATTGTCGATACCGCTCGGCAACTGCTCGGTGCCGACGATTGCCGGATGGGTTTATGGAAGCAGGCGGACGGCAGTCTTCGATGGGTGGCCGGACGGTCGGAAACAGAACCGGAACGGGAGGCGGCCGATACGGCCTCTCCGCTGATCCGCTGGGTCTTGTCGCACCGGAAAGCGGCGCTGCGGGGCGACCCGACCAACGTCAATGAACTGTCGCGTCAGTTTGTCCTTTCCAGCCGGTGGGATGCGATCGTCCCGTTGATTGCCGGCGGCGAGCTGCTTGGGCTGCTGGCATTGCGGGGTGTCGACAACAGCCCCAGGCAGCAGCGGATGCTGGCGATTGTGGCCAATGTTTCGGCGCTAGCCTGGAAAAATGCGACGCTGTTTGCCCGCATTGAAGAGATGGGTCGCCATGACGGACTGACGGGCCTGCTCACCCATGCGAGTTTCTTCGAGGCGGCGCGAACCAGCGCGGCCGGGACCTCGCCCTGGACGGTGCTGATTGCGGATGCCGACCGCTTCAAGGATGTGAACGACCGCTACGGCCACCCGGTCGGCGATGCGGTCTTGCGCGAGATCGCGCGCGTGTGGCGGGCCTTGCTGCCCAAGGAAGCGATCGTGGGCCGATATGGCGGCGAAGAATTCATCGCCCTCTTGCCCCATTGCGATTCGGTTCAGGCGAGCGAGTATGCCGAGCTGCTTCGCCAGCAGATCGAAACCGGCACGCTCTCGGGCGTCCCGATTGATCTGCGGATGACGCTGAGCCTGGGCGTGGCGGAACATCGCCCCGGACTGGCTGGGGCCGAGGGGTTGGCGGAGGCCGTGTCGCGTGCCGACCAGGCCCTGTACCGCGCCAAACACTCGGGCCGCAATCGGGTCTCGGTGGCGCAGTAGTCTTAAGTGCGCTGGTCCCGCTCAGCTGTCTTCGGCGGGGCCTCATGGGTGCGACGTGACTGGGCGCTGGCCACCTCGTTTAAAACCGCAGTCAACTCGATCGGTTGGTGGCGCTGGTTGCTTAGCAACGGTGGGCAGATTCCGTCCGAGAGGTCTGGTTAAACGACTGTCGATTCCGTTTCCAGTCGGAAACAGGCGGCGAACGTAGTGTGCGGAGATGGAAGCGCAGCCGAAGCAGGGAGCATTAGCTCGCTCCCGGCAAGACTGCCTTCGGGCACGTGGGAACGGGCCGATTGCACGGGTGGCACCTGCTTTAGCGAACATGACGGGCGTCCGGCCGTCTCGACCGGTTGGAAGCGGTCTTGGCGACCAAAGTGGTCGCATTGGGCATCAGACCTGCCTCAGTCTGGTTGGCGATGCAGCATCTGCCTAGCGACCGGGCGTGCCGTGATCGTCGGAAAGACGGGGCAATTGAATCATGGCGATCGAAGTGATGAGCCCGGAACAGGATCGCGAGACAGCGGACGAGTCGAGTTCTGCCCCCGCGCCGGAACCCAGATTGATTCGATCTGCGGCTGAGACTCCGACCAATTGGAGAGAACCGCTGGCGATGTGGGCCGTCAGTCGTGTCCTGGTGGCTCTGGCGCTGGTGGCAGGCTCACTGGTCTGGCCAATGTGGCATGACATGCGGGTGGCGAATCCGCACGCGGAAACAACGGCGAATCTGCCGGGGTACATTCGCGACTATCGGGCGCAACCGGCCGAGTATGGTCGGTCGCCGTTCATCGGCGTGAAACTGGGCGGAGCGTGGAGTTGGCTGGCTCCGTTCGTCCAGTGGGACGCGATCTGGTTTCAGAGCGTGGCCGAGCAGGGGTACATGTACTTCCCCGCCCTCAAGACGCAGCAGAACATCGTGTATTTCCCCGGTTACCCGGGGTTGATCTGGTTGGCGGGACGGATTGGTCTGCCGGGACCGCTTGCGGCGGTGCTGATTGCCCACCTGGCGACGATGGTCGCATCGGTAATGATGTATCGGTTGGTGACGCGGCGGTACGGATTGCGCGAGGCGCGGTGGGTGACGCTGACTTGGCTGTTCTGGCCGACGAGCCTGTTTGGTTCGTGCGGATACTCGGATTCGTTGTTCGCGGTGTTTTGCGTGTTATCACTGGGGGATTTGCTGGAAGGACGACTCGTTCGGTCTGGGGTGTGGAACGGGTTGGCGACGGCGGTACGCGGACCCGGTCTGGCGCTGGGGTTCAGTCTGCTGCCGTGGCTGTGCACGCGGCAGGCAGGGTGGGCGGTGCTGGGCGGGCTGTTGTCGCTGACGGGCCTGTTGTCGTTCTTCGCCTGGCACTACCAGATGTCGGGAGATTATTTGCTGTACTTCCAAGTCGGGGCGACGTGGCGAGACGCGGCCGACAAAACGTGGAATCCGCTGATCTGGGCATTGATCGTTGTTCGCGACGGACTGAAGTCGGTGCAAATCTCGCTGCATGGCAAGCCAACGTACCTGCTCTATTCCAGCCATCTGTGGGAGCCGCTGCTCGCGGGTGTGGCGGGGCTGCTCTTGATCGGCGTCTGTCGGCTGCGGAATACCGGTCGAGTGCAGAATGCGGGGTTACTGCTGTCGAGTCTGTTCATGCTGGCAATCCCACTCAGTTCGGGATCGCTGACATCGCTGGGCCGATATAGCTGGTGCAATTTGCCGCTGTTTCTGGTGTTGGGAGTGGCGATGGCGCGGTCGGGATGGCGTTGGGCGTGGCTGGCGGCTTCGGGAAGTTTGCTGATTTGGTTGGCCGTGATGCACGGCGGTGGCTGGGAAGTGATCTGACCGGAGGATGGTCCGTGAAGGTTGGATGAAAACTCCGAGACCCGCCCTGCAAGTTCAGGGACTGCGGGTAGCATACTAGCGGTATGGAGTTGGCGGGGGGAATCCCGGTCCAGCGGCAGGGTTCGACGCCCGAGGATGATGTCGAGATGAGCATTACAATCCCTTTCAACAAACCGTTTATCGCTGGTCGCGAGCTGTTTTACGTCGCGCAGGCCGTCACGTTTGGCAAGTTGGCCGGCGATGGCGAGTTCACGCAGGGCTGCTCCCGGCTGATGGAAGACCGATTTCGCATTGGCAAGGTGCTGATGACGCCGTCGTGCACCGCCGCGCTGGAAATGGCGGCGATGCTGTTGGAGATCGGCCCGGGCGACGAAGTGATTCTGCCGTCGTACACGTTTGTCAGCACGGCCAATGCATTCGTCCGACTGGGAGCGAAGCCGGTGTTTGTCGACATCCGGCCCGACACGCTGAACATCGACGAAACGCTGATCGAAGCGGCGATCACTCCGAACACGAAAGCGATTGTTCCCGTCCACTACGCGGGCGTTGCCTGCGAGATGGACCGCATTCAGACAATCGCCCAGAAGTACGGCGTGGACAAGCCGTACCCGAGCGCCGAGCTGGCGACGTAGTGCGGCGGCAGGAAGCCCGACTTCCGCTTCACCGTGTTGTCG
>JAIXZD010000224.1 GCA_027489895.1 Planctomycetaceae bacterium | reverse complement strand
TACGGCATGGCCGCGCTGGAGTTCAAACGGGCCGTTGCGATCTCGCGCGATTTCCCCTGGATCGGGCCGTCGCTGGAAACTGTCTACGGTGAGAACAGCGAACTGCTTCGGAACTCGATTCTGGAAAAGGTCGCCGGTTGGGTTCGCGAAGACATCCGCGATCCCGACCGTCTGTTTGTGATGGGCGTGATGCTGCATTTCAACAAAGAGCCCGACAAGGCCGTGCAGTTCTTGAAAATGGCCGTGCAGGTGACCGAGGGGACCAGCCCGGCCACGGCCTTCCTGGAACCGGCAGCTCCACCGGCAGCGGGAGCAGTCATCCCCGCCGGGGCCGACGTGCCCCAGCCCGCACCCGCGCAACTTCCACCCCAGCCACTTCCGCCACAAGGCGCGGTGAAACCAGTGCCGCATGGCGTCCCGACACCGATCCTGCCGCGGGGCAAATCGGCGGGCGCAGCCGTGGGGCCCAAGGTGATTTCGCCCGCTCCCACACCCGCCTCCGCACCGCGGTTGACACCGCCCCCGGCCGAGGGCCCCAAACTCGTCGCGCCGCCATTGGCCCCACTTCCCGAGGTCGCGCCGCCCAGCCTGCAACCGGCCCCGGTGGAAGCGGTGCCAGCGGATGCAATCCCAGGGCCAGTGTCGCCGTCGGCACCCCCTTCTGAAAACCGGGCTGGCGAGCCAACCCCGGTCACTCCATAATCCGGTCATGTCGGACCGCTTGCTGGTGACGCTCTGTACGTACAACGAACGCGAGAATCTCGGGGAAATCATCCCCGAGATTTTTCGTTTCGCGCCGCACGCAAACATCCTCGTCATCGACGACAATTCTCCAGATGGCACCGGGCAACTCGCCGATGAGCTGGCAGCCCAGGATTCGCGAGTCCATGTTTTGCATCGGGCCGGCAAACTCGGGCTGGGGACGGCCACGCTGGCCGGGTTCGCGTATGCGATCGAGCAGGGCTACGACCTGCTGATCAATCTCGATGCCGACTTCAGCCATCATCCCCGGCACCTGCCGGCACTTCTAGAGTGTATGTCTCGGGCGGATGTGTCGATTGGTTCGCGGTATGTCGTCGGGGGAGGGGTGGTCGGGTGGGGCTTGAAACGGCACCTCATGAGCCAGGGGATCAACTGGTATGCCCGGCTGCTCCTGCGATTGCGAACCAAGGACAACAGCGGCAGCTACCGTTGCTACCGGATCGCCAAGCTCCGGGAACTCGACCTGAGCAAGTTCCGCGCGCGCGGCTATGCCTTTCAAGAGGAAGTGCTTTACCGCTGTCGGCGGATCGGCTGCCGGTTTGAAGAAACGCCGATCATGTTCGAGGACCGGCGGTACGGTGAGTCGAAGATCAATCTCCGCGAGGTCATCGAGGCGCTGCGGGTTTTGCTCGTGCTCGGCTGGGACAACGTGCGCGGTGTGCCGGTGACCAAGCCTGCTGCCGCGCCGGGCTAGTGGTGTGACAGGTTAACCACATCGCACCACTGGGAGCGAACGCGCTGGGAACGAACGCACTGGGAACGCGCCGCGTTACCCGCCGATCGAGTGCATCGGACGCAGGGGCTGAATGAAGCGGGCCGTGTTGATCTCGTGGCCTTCCTTCTTGGCGGCGATGCTGTCGCGAATGGCCTGCGCGATCGTCGCATCGTCGGCCTCACCCCGCAGCAGCGATTTCACGTCCGTCTCGTCCAGACTGAAAAGGCAGTTCCGCAGTTTGCCATCCGCCGTGATGCGGAACCGATCGCAACTGCCGCAGAACGGCTGACTGACCGACGAGATGAACCCGATCCGGCCCACGCCATCTTCAAACACGTACTCGGTGGCCGGGGCGTTGCGATTCTGGCCTGCGACCGGCACCAGCGGCATGATTTCGCGAGAGAGCGTCTCGATGATCTCGTGCGCGAACAGCACCTTCTCCCGTTCCCAGGCGTTGTCGGCATCGAGCGGCATGAACTCGATGAAGCGGATTTCGACGCCTGCTTTCCGCGCGAAGTGACCAAACGGGACCAGCTCCGGCTCGGTCAACCCGCGGATCGCAACCGCGTTCACCTTGACCGGAGAAAACCCGGCCTCCTGGGCCGCGACGATCCCTTCAAGCACTTTCTCGTACCCCGTGCGGCGGGTGATCTCCTCGAACTTCTTCGGGTCGAGCGCATCGAGGCTGACGTTGATCCGTCGCAGGCCGGCCTCGTACAGCAGCTTCGCCTGGTCCGCGAGCAGGATACCGTTCGTCGTCAGCCCGATATCGATGATTTCCGGGATGGCCGCGAGCTTGGCCACCAGCACATGCAGGTCTTTGCGCACCAGCGGCTCGCCACCCGTGAGGCGAATCTGGTTCAGCCCCAGCGGCACCGCAACCCGCACGAACCGCTCGATCTCTTCGAACGTCAGCAGTTCCCGGCGATTCATGAACTGCACGTTCTCGGCCGGCATGCAGTAGAAACAGCGGATGTTGCAGCGATCGGTCACGCTGATCCGCAGGTTGGTATGCACCCGACCAAACGAATCGACAAGCGGTAGCAGGGCGTTGGAAGCAGACATGATTCGAAGAGCAGAGCGAATGGTCGTTCGTGGGCGCGGAGAACCTCCTCCGTCGAGGCATCCATCAATGCATCCCTGCCGCTTTCACCTCGACATGCAAGTATAGCGTGGGACGCCCGTCGCATCCCCCAGCAGCAGGATTTCATCCCTCTTCACGGCACATCGGTAGAGGAACGCGTGAGCGTTCCATCCCGCGAAGTGGCCGTCGTCAATCCGCCCTAACCCGGTTGTCCGCCCGGCGACGCTCCCGCCTCGACTCCCGGATGGACCCACTCCGTCGTCCCATCGGCCCAGTTCTCTTTCTTCCAGATCGGGACCAGTTCCTTGAGCGTGTCGATCATGAACCGACCAGCCTCGAACGCCTGATCGCGATGCGGACAACTGACTGCCACGGCCACGCTGATTTCGCCCAGTTCCAGATGCCCCAGGCGATGGACGAGTCCCGCGGCGAGAATCGGCCAGCGCGACCTCGCCCGCTGCTCGACTTCCGCCAGGAGTTTCTCGGCCATGCCAGGATAGGCTTCGTAGTCGAGAGCGACCGTCTTTCGATCGCCCGTCAGCTCCCGCACAGTGCCCAGAAACAGGACCACCGCGCCGGCTTGAGTCGAGCGGACCTGCTCCGTGAGGGCGGTGTAATCAATCACGTCGCGGGTGATGGCAATCATGGGGCGCTGACAGACAGATGAACGTGCGGCCAAAACCAGAGTGTACTGAAGTCCGGACGCACTCAAAGGGAGCCGGAAGCGTCAGCGCCCAGAGACGGCTCGAACGCTCCAGGCTGCAACCCCAGTCGAACTGTTTCGGAGCGGGCGTAATCCAATGTTAACCATCCCGCAAGGCATCTCCTTGCGGTTGTGGAAGAAGTCACCCAATTGTTGATCGCTTGCTGACACTGCCGTAATCCAGCCCGGAGAGTTGCGCATTTGTAACTGCGATGGACTGGCGGGCACTGCGGTAAGTCCCGTAGAAGTGTCGAGTACTAAGGAAGTTGACGACTGAAAGGCCCGCCCCGGAACGTGCTCATCACCGGGAGATTTCAACCTGGACCCGTTCCAGAAGGTACGCACGATGGCGACGCAGGGTTCCGATCCGGTGACCAAACCCCCCAAGGGCAACCTCGCCGGTCTGTCCCGATACTGGCAGGCCGATCTGGCGTCCGGGTTTCTGGTGTTCCTGATCGCGCTTCCCCTCTGCCTGGGGATTGCCATCGCCAGCGGGTTTCCGCCGGTGGCGGGCGTCTTCACGGCGATCGTCGGCGGATTCGTCGCCCCCCTGTTCAGCAATTCCGAACTGACAATCAAAGGCCCAGCGGCCGGGCTGATCGTCGTCGTCCTAGGGGCGATGCTGGAGTTTGGCCACACCGGCGGCAAAGACCTCGTTGCCGATGCCACCGCTTACCGCGCGGTCCTGGGTATTGGCGTCGCGGCCGGGGTGATTCAGATCCTTTTCGGGCTGTTCAGGTCAGGTGTCCTGGGCGAGTTCTTTCC
>JAIXZD010000410.1 GCA_027489895.1 Planctomycetaceae bacterium | reverse complement strand
CTCGTCCTGCTCCCGGCGAGAGATCGCGTACTTCGCAGCGAGCGCCTCCGCCGTCAGCCCCATGTGTCGACCCGACCCGGCATCGACCAGCCCATCTTTCAGGATCGAATCGACGAGTGTCCCGTCTCCAAACTTCTGACCCGACCGCGCCTTCGGTAACAGGTACGGACTGTTCGACATCGACTCGGTCCCGCCGCACAGCACCACCTCGGCTTCCCCCGCGCGAATCGCCGACGCCCCCAACTGAATCGCCTTTAGGCCCGACCCGCACATCATGTTCACCGTGAACGCGGGCGTTTCCAGCGGCAGCCCCAGACGGAGGCCCACCTGCCGGGCCACATTCATCCCCAGCCCGGCCGACAAGACATTTCCGACAATCACCTGGTCGACCAGCCGCCGATCGAGTTCCCCCAGCGCCGCCTCTCCCGCGGCGACAGCCAGGTCCGCCGCCGAGAACTCGGCGAGGCCCCCCAGGAACCGCCCCACCGGCGTCCGCTTCGCCCCTACGATCACCACTTCCATCGCTCGCTCCTCTCACGCCTCGGCCGAGAACAACCGCCCCGCCATTGTCCCCACCGATTTCAGGATCGGCCGAAACTCCATCTGACCCACCACGTCTCGTTCCAGGTCGATCCCCGGTGCGATCTCAATCAGTTCCAAACCGTCGCTCGTCAATCGAAACACGGCTCGCTCGGTGACATACAGCACTTCCCGCCCCGAGGCGACCGCTTGCGCTCCACTAAACGAAATCTGTTCGACCGACTCGACGCATTTTCGAATCGCGCCTTCATGGATGATTTGCAACTGCCCTCGCGTCACCCTCACTTCCAGCCCGCCCGATGTCAGCGTGCCGCAGAAGACCAGCCGCTTGGCGTTCTGCGAGATGTTGACGAACCCGCCCACCCCGGCCACGCGCGTCCCGAACTTCGAGACGTTGACGTTGCCGAAGCGATCGATCTGTGCCGCGCCGAGAGCCGCGAAGTCGAGGCCGCCCCCATCATAGAAATCGAACTGGGCCGGCTGGTCGACAATCGCCTGCGGATACCGGGCCGCGCCAAAGCTGAGGCCCCCCGCGGGCATCCCGCCAATCGGTCCACTTTCCACCGTGAGCGCCACCTGGTCGAGCAAGCCACGCTCGGCCGCGATCCGTGCAATCCCTTCCGGCATCCCGATGCCCAGATTCACAATGTCGCCTGCCCGCAACTCGTCACAGGCGCGCGCCGCAATGATCCGCCGCTCGTCCCAGGGCAGGGGGGCGAGCGCCGGCACCGGCTCGCTCTCATCGGGAACGGATCGGCAGTAGGAACGGTTGAATGGCTCGCCAAACGTCTGCCAGTGATCGCTGGCGTCCGCCTCGACAATCGCCGAGACGAGGATTCCCGGCACGCGGACCTGCTTGGGGTCGGCCGGGCGATCCAACCTTCGCTGAACCTGGGCCAGCACGAGTCCCCCATGTCGGCGGACGGCCTGAGCAATCGCCAGCACCTCTCCAATCACCGCTTCGTCATCCATGACGAGGTTGCCCTTCGCATCGGCCGCCGTCGCGCGAATCAGGCCGACCGTAACGGGAAACGCCTTGTAGAACAGCCAGGTCCGCCCCGCGAGTTCCACCCGTTCGACCAGCGCCTCGGTGTTGCGGGGACTCAGTCGGCCTCCGGAAACCGCCGGGTCGATGAACGTCCCGAGACCCACATGGGTGATGCACCCCGGCCGCCCCGCCGCGATATCCCGCAGCAGATGACAGATCACCCCCTGCGGGAAATTGTACGCCTCAATTTCCCCCGCGAGCGCCAGTTGCCCCAGTCGCGGCACGAGGCCCCAATGCCCCCCAATCACCCGTTTGAGTAACCCGGCATGGGCCAGATGATTCAAGCCCCGCGTCTTCCCGTCCCCCTGACCGGCCGCGTAGACGAGCGTGATGCCGTTCGGCTCGCCCGTCGCGAGGAACCGGCATTCAAGCGCTGCCGTCAGTGCTTCGGGGTGAGCCGCACCAACGAATCCTCCCGAGACAACCGTCGCGCCATTCGGAATGCGTGCGACCGCCTCGTCCGCAGTGAGCGTTGGAGGGATCAGAGAAGGGAGAGCAGGCACAGGGGGAACCGGATAACTGCTCACGCCCACCAGCCCCCGTTGACGTGAATCGTCTGCCCCGTCACGTAGCTCGCGAGGTCGCTGCACAGAAACAGAATGACCGAGGCGATCTCGTCCGGCTCGCCGAACCGTCGCAGGGGAATGTTTTCCAGCATCTTGGCGCGATGCTCTTCGGGGATCGACTGCCCCATCTCGGTCAGCACGACGCCCGGAGCGACCGCGTTGACGGTCACCTTCAGCCGCGCTAGCTCTTTCGACAGCACCTTGGTGAGCGCGATCACTCCCGCCTTGGCCGAGGAGTAGTTCGCCTGCCCGAAGAAGCCGATGACGCCGGAAATCGACGCGAGATTGACGATCCGCCCGCCCGTGGCGATCCGCGACTGGGCCGCGTGGCAGACGTTGAACACCCCGGTGAGGTTCGTCTCGATGACGGCCGACCAGTCGTCGTCGGTCAGATTCTTGAACGACTTGTCGCGAATGATCCCGGCGTTGTTGACGACAAAATCCAGCCGCCCGAACCGAGCCAGGACCACCTCAAGCGCCGCCTCGACCGCCGCGCGATCGCGCACATCCGCAGCCACGGCCAATGCGACTTCGTTCTCACCGCCCCCTGCCGCCCCATTCAGTTCCGCCGCCGCGGTCTCAGCCCGAACGCGATTCGCACCCGCCGGGTCATCGAAGTATCCCAGCACGACCCGCGCCCCGGCCGCCCGCAACCGCCTGGCTGTCGCCAACCCCAATCCCTGCCCCCCGCCCGTGATAAACGCCACACGCGAAGCCAGGTCGATGGAGATCATGGAGCACTTGTTCTATGGGATGCGCTCTGGGTTACAGAGCGCGGCGCTGGTTGGTCGAAGCATCAGACTGTCCCGATTATGGGTGGGCCGCAATGGCTTGCAAGCGGGTGCGGGCGATGGTCAGGGCTTTCGCCGGGTTGAAGCCGGGAACGATGATTTCGGTGTGCGATGCTTGCCCCGAAGCGGTGCAAGCATGGCACACCCCGTGATCCCCCCGTCACGACATCCACTACGGTTGGACCTCCAGCGTCGCGGCCGCGCGGATCGCGAGCGTCGCGTCGTTCTGCAGGAACGCGATGAGGCGATGCGGCGTCCCGTCTGGGTCGGTCGACAGCTTCACATCCACCTCACCCCGGCCCGACGGCTGGGCGACGCGCTGCAGTGACCGGACGATGTTGCGGTGCGACAGCTTCCGCCCCGCGTTTTCACCACGTGTCACAGTCATGGTTCCCGAGTCGCGCACCAGAACCACAACGAGACTCTCGCCCGGTTGAGCTCCCGCCAGGTCGTAGTCGACGCGCAGTTGACCAGCCGTCTTCTGGCCAGCACGCAGTGTCAGTGCGGCACCCGTCCGATCTTTGGCCAGCGAGTCGGCAATCACGCGGTTGGACTGCTCGACATCCGAACCGACAAACTGTTCCAAGCCGTTGACCACCATCTGCGGGGTGTAGACCCCCTCGGCTTCGAACGCCCGGGCGTAAGCCGACTGTCGGGTCGTCCAGGCGGCGTCGCTGTAGGGGTCTTTCCAGCCCAGACGATTCCAGTAGTCCACATGGAATGAGAGGGCCAGCACGTTGATTCCTCGGCGCTCCGCGTCGGCGATGATCCGCGTCAGATTCTTGTCGGCTGACGGACAACTGCTGCATCCCTGCGAGGTGAACAGTTCGACGACGGCGAACGGCGCCCCCGCCCGGTTGGGGGTCTGCGGCTCGGCTGCCGAGGCGACTGTGCGGCCGTTAGTCAGTTCCGCACCCCTCCAGACACCCAGGCCCACGACAGCAACCGCCAATCCACTGATTCCCAAGACGACTCTTTTCACGAGAGGACTCATCTGCTTCGCCTTTCATTGCCCATGGTGAACGCCCCCGCAAACCGTTCGGTTCTGGATGGAGAGGGTTTCTCGTCCGAACTCACACGCGGATCCAACGACTTGGAGACGCGGGTTCCGGTGGCCGGGTGACACCCTTAGACGCGGCCTCAGCCGCCCTCCTTACCCCGAGAAACGGGTTCCAACGCTCGCGGCCGCGGTCTGTTAAGATTCGATGGACTCGGGAACACTCCTTGAGCGACCGACTGCGACCGTTACACTCGAAGCAGATGAACAGGCGATCGGCCCGGAACCGTTGGGCCGCAGTTTCTTCCCACGATTGACCTCCATGGACCCTTCGACGATCGCGCTGCTGCTCATGGCGGTGGGCCTCGTGCTCATCGTGGCCGAGGTGTTTATTCCCTCGGGCGGCGCAATCAGCGTCTGTTCGGCCGTCACGATTCTGGCCGGCGTCTACTACGCCTGGACGGCGTGGGGGTCCAGCAGCCCGCTGAAGCTGGTCGCCTATCTAGCCAGTCTCTCGATTCTGATTCCGACGGGTATTGGCACGGCGCTCTACATGCTGCCGCACACACGCGTGGGGAAAGCGGCCATTCTCTCGGGGCCAACCCCGGAAGAGACCGACGCTTTCGGCGACCTCGAACGCAAACATGCCGCGTTTGTCGGCCAGTTCGGTGTGACCGTCACCATCCTGAACCCGGCTGGGACCGTGCGGATCGGCGGCGAACGGGTCGCCTGCCAAAGCGAAGGCTCGATCATCGAGCACGGCGTCACCGTACGGATCGTCTCCGCACGGTACAACTTCGTGATCGTCCGGGCCGCAACGGGCCCGGAACTGGCCGCCCTCGCAACCGGCGGAACACCCACTCCCTCCGAGCCGATTCTGTCCGATCCGATTCTGTCGCCACCCGCTCTGGAGACGTCGACGCTCTCAGAAGGTGATGCCTCGGCCCCATCCGCAGCCGGGAACCACGGGTCGGCCCAAAAACCGGGCGAGCACCCGGCCGATATCGACTTTGACCTGTCGTGACGCCAATTCCTGCCGTACACTTCAACAACAGTTGATTGGTGCGTCTGTGGGATAGGTTTCCAGCCTGTCATGCCGCCGGTCCTTCCGAAACGGAACTGACAGGCGGGAAGCCTATCCCACGGAAAACGGACTCGTCTGTCCTGTGCAGGGACGGCGCAACGTGCCGAGACATCTTTCGTCGGAAACCGGGCGATGATCAAAATTCTGGGCTCACGCAAGCGGTTCTGTGACGGCGTGTCCCGTCGCGATCTCCTGCAGATTGGTGGCGTGAGTGCCCTGGGCCTGGGCCTCAGTGACGCACTCCCGCAGGCCCGCGCTAACAATTCGTCACCCGACGCCTCGCCGGGCTTCGGCCGGGCCAAGCGCTGCATTCTGATCTTCCCGTTCGGCGCCCAACCCCAGCACGAAACGTTCGATCCCAAGCCGCTCGCACCGGCCGAGATTCAGGGCGAGATGCGGGCGATCGACACGGCGATCCCCGGCGTCCAGATTGCCGAAGGGTTGCCGAAACTCGCCGCGGCCCTCGATCGGGCCACGATCATCCGCTCGATGACGCATCCGTTCCCCGTCCATGGCGTCGCCTACGCCCT